>NZ_REHN01000012.1:0-191996 GCF_003693025.1 Lactobacillus sp. ESL0261 | reverse complement strand
CACAGCATATGTGACAAAAAAGCTTGCTATTGAAGGTTATACTTTAGATGAAAGTAAAATACCTGCTAATGCGACAGGAAAATATAGTGAAAACGATATAGTTGTAACCTATGTATACAAAAAAGACCCTCCTGCGCCAACTGTGGGTAAAGTGACAACCAAATACGTTGATGAGGCAGGTAACGAAATACATGATCCAGTCACTGAAACTGGTGTAGTTGGCGCAGAATATGTGGCAAAAAAGCTTGCTATTGAAGGTTATACTTTAGATGAAAGTAAAATACCTGCTAATGCGACAGGAAAATATAGTGAAAACGATATAGTTGTAACCTATGTATACAAAAAAGACCCTCCTGCGCCAACTGTAGGTAAAGTGACAACCAAATACGTTGATGAGGCAGGTAACGAAATACATAAACCGGTTGAGCAAACTGGTGTGGTAGGATCTAGTTATACTACTGCAAAATTAGGAATTTCTGGTTATACATTAGATGAAAGTAAATTACCGAATAATAGAGATGGGAAATTTATTCAGGGGGACATTATTGTAACTTATGTTTACAACATGAATAAACCTCAAGTGAATGATACACCTACTACTGAACAAGATAAAAATAATTATAGTGATAATAATGATACTAATAAGCAAAATGATATAAATAAAACAAATCACGATTTTGCCAGACACGTTTCAAATAATAAAACTGCTATAAAGCAAGAAGTAAGTCAAAAGCCAACTGCTTTAAAATCTAAAAAGTCAAGTTTGCCTAAGACTGGGGTCAAAGAGCAAAAATATTTACTGGTCTTTGGTACACTTTTGGTATTATTTATAATTTATATTATATTTGATGAAAAAAAGCATCACGATTATTAGACATGTAAGTCTTAAAAATAGATAAAAAAAGGTTGAAACAAACTCTCTAGATTAGATTAAAATCTGTCTAGAGAGTTTTTATATAACAAAAAATCCTGTTAACAAAGCATTATAGAATTTGGCCTATAATTTTTAGTAACAGGATATGTATAGCAAAATTAGTAAAAATTATTTTTTCTTTTTGTTTGTTTTAGGCAGTGGTTTAGCATTAAGGGCATTGGTAGGTATCTTTAAGAAGTCTTTGCTGCCCATGTTGCCATAACTTTGTCCAGCGCTGAATTGCATTAATTTATTTACTCTAATTTTAACTAGATATTGAAAGCTATACATCTTTTTATTTTTAACCACAAGTTTTGCAGTCATACCTTTAATTTTGCCCAATTTGACTAATTTATGATAGATGGTTTTTTGCTTGGGGCTTTGAGTATTGGTAGTAAATATCGGATCTAATGCATCTTTCATTGTTTTCTGGTCTGTGATGTTCGCTTTTAAAGTATAAGTGTGACCTTTTCTAGTCATTTTATAAGCGTTAGTCAGAGCCTTAGGTGGATCCATTAACATTGAATTATTAATTATAGAATCGAGTAAATCAGCGTAAGAGTGCCCGGTTAATTTGTTAAAATCTGCTTTATACCAGTCACTTGAGCCGTTAATATAAACGTGGTTAGCATTGTCAACCCACTCTTGCGAAGACTGAGTTTTACCTTTGGCTTGAGTTTGGTAGTTAAGTTGAAATACAGTAGGGTTGCCACCAAAAAGAGCAGTTGTAGTAACAATTTGCTTGGAAGTATCGGTTCCTAAGGTTACGACCTGCTTGGCTTGTCCACTTTTAAATGATTTCTGTGAACATTTGATTACTTGGCTTTTAGTTAGAATGGGTTCACTTTGCTTTTTCTGCTTGGAGCATCCGCCTGCAGCAAGCACTGCAACTAAGCTCAAGCCCATTAATAATTTTTTGAATTTCATAGTGAGTTAGGTATTCTCTTTTCTTATAATCATCATTAATATCTATTGTATCGTAAAACTTGTATTTAAAAAATGATTTTTAGTCCTAAACCCTATGAAAACAAAATGTAAATGTGTAAAATAGTAAGTGAAACATTTAATTTGCAAAGGAGATATTTCATGTCAAAATTAGTTTTGATTCGTCACGGACAAAGTGAATGGAACCTTGAAAATAAATTTACTGGCTGGATTGATGTAGATTTATCAGAAAAAGGCGTTGAAGAAGCAAAGAACGCAGGTAAGTTAATTAAGGAACATGGTCTGCAGTTTGATCAAGCTTATACATCTGTTTTAACTCGTGCCATTAAGACTCTACACTATGCTTTGGAAGAAAGCGGCCAACTTTGGGTTCCAGAAACTAAGAGCTGGAGATTAAACGAACGTCATTACGGTGGCTTGCAAGGCTTAAACAAGAAAGCTACTGCTGACAAATACGGTGATGAGCAAGTTCACATTTGGCGTCGTTCATATGATGTTTTGCCACCAAAGATTGAGGATGACTCTAAATATAGCCAAGTTCATGATCGTCGTTATGCCGATCTTGATCCACACATCATTCCTCGGACTGAAAACTTAAAGGTTTGTTTGGAAAGAGTTATGCCTTTCTGGGAAGACCACATTGCTCCAGATCTGTTAGCTGGCAAGAACGTTATTATTGCAGCTCACGGTAATTCACTTCGTGCCTTGACTAAGTACATCGAGAACATTTCTGATGCTGATATTATGAACTTGGAAATGAAGACCGGTGAACCAGTAGTTTACACCTTTGATGACAAGTTGAATGTCACTAACAAAGAAAAATTAGACGACTAATTTTAAGTTAAAAAATAAAATTCCTAACCGCGAAGGTTAGGAATTTTTTTAGTACTGGCAACTAAGTTGTTGGTAAGCAAAATTAATTATAGGAAATAAGCAGATGCTTACCAACAGCCATGCCTATTTTGTCTAGCATTTTTAACGTGGGTTTCATTGTACCGTTTTCAATCCTAGCAATAGTTGATTTGCTTACGTTTACTTTATCTGCTAAATCTTGTTGGCTAAGACCTTCTTTCTTGCGTAATTTTGTAACTGCAACTGAAGCGTCCAGTTGTCGACTATATTGTTCAGCATATTCTTTTAATTTTGGATCGTCTTTTGTTAATTCATCAAGCATTTTTTCTGTTTCTGTTTCAGTTTTCATTTTTATTCCTCTTTAATACTCTTTTTCTAATATTTTTTGCATGATCTTTTTCAAAATCTGGGGTTTTTTGCTTTTTTTCTTAAAACCATGTGTAATGACGTAGTATTTGCCACTTTTATGAAAATACAGAGCTCTTGTAATATCACTATCATAAATGGTAATTTACTAGTACTTTGAGTAAATTGAAAACATTCTGATGCCGATATTATAAACTTGGAAATTAAAATAGGTGATTATATCTTTGATGACAAGTTGAATGTCACCAACAAAGAAAAATATTTCAAATTACTAGCGAAGTGTTTTAAAAATATAGACAGAACGTAAGTTTTGTATAAATTTACTTAAATCACACTAATTTCGTGCAAAATAGTGTTATAGTAAAACCAAGAAATTTAGATTTCTTGGTTTTACTAAGGGAGAAAGTGTGCATACATATGACCGAAACTGCTGGTAAAAAAAACGCAAAATTTGTTTTTGACAACGTAATAGATTTAGCTGGGTATTTAGAATATAGACTAGATAACCCCACACCGCTGAAAATTCAAAAAACTTTGTATTTTTTGTGGGCTTTTTATTCAGCTACATACGGCAATATTCATTACAGTCCAGATGATCAAAGCGAGTTTGACCTGCAAGATGGTGCCTATCCTCCAGAGCTGTTTGAGCCTGATTTTGAAGCATGGAGATATGGTCCTGTCATAAATAAAGTGTATGCAGCTTATAAAGGCGATGAAATTAAAAAACTTAACTCAAAAGAAATTCAAGATAAAATTTCTACAGGTGAATCTGAAAAGAAAGAAGTTCTATTATTTATTAATAATTTAGTAGATCAGATTAATGAAGTAAATGATTTCGGTTTAGTTCAGAGATCTCATAAAGATAAGGCCTGGAAAGACGCGTATAACGAGAATGAACAACACTGTAAAATTGATAGTAACCAAATAAAACAGGACTATATCAATTATATAGGCGAGTAAAAATGAAAAAACATAAAAGTTCAAATAAATCTTTCAACAATTTGAACTTTTTTAATCAAGGTAAGAAGTCCCAACCTAATAAAAATTTTAATGGTCTAAGTTTTTTAACGGATAATCAAAAAGTTGATTCTAACCTTGATGGATTAGATTTCTCTTCAACTGTCGAAAAAATTGAGCTTCCTTTAAATGCCCAGTCAATAAAACCAAAAGTAGCCTTCTTACATAGTTGTTTAAACAGTTTAAAAATAGCAAATCTTTTATTTACAAATTATATTTGTGGCTCAATGGAGAATTATAATGATTCGATTGGGATTAACTTTGAAAATATTTTTTGCAATTCTGAAGTAGTTAATAATAAAATGAGACTGATTAATTTGTCTTTGAAAAATGGAAAGAGAATTAAATCAATTTTTAGTGCCTGCAGTAATATTGATTTTAAAAAGTATGCGATATATGAATCTTATATCACTAATAAATACACGCAGATTAGTGATGGGGTAGGTAAAGGAAAATTTAGAGCTTTTTCCGTATATGATGTGGAAAATATCAATAGTGAAAAAGAAGAAAGCTGGTTAATTGTTTTTCTGCTGGATCCACACCATTTGGTTTGTCCTGTTCATAATAAGGGTAAATCTCGTGACGAGATAAATGAAATAGAATATAAAAAAGTAAAGAACTTTAATTGTTCTTTAGAAGAATTGTTTCAAAAAAAAGTGAGTAGAAAAGCAATAAAAAAAGAAAATATAAATTGGGTAGACTAGCTTTTAAGAGAACTTTTCTTATGTAAAAACATAGTTGCCTAATGACTATCTAGTTGAAGAATATTGCTGCACTACACTAGAGCTTTTATTTGAATAATTTAATCAAAAAGCCCCTTTATTAGAGATTGCAAGTCTAAATAAGGGGACTTTTGGCTTTTTATTGGGTATGTGCTCTTAATCTGGTTCATTAATGTTTAAAATGGCATCGAAGACGCTTTGGGGTAGCTTAATATCGCTTTTAACAGCTTGTCGTTTATTTAAGCTTTGTCTGCGTAAAAGTTGTTGTTTTTTCGAAATACTTCTTTTTTCGCCATTCACAGCCGCATTTTTGCGTAAAGGCGGCACGTCAACTCTCGCAATTGCTTTGTTTTCCACCATTGCTTGCACCGGCATCGGGTATAGACGACGCGGAACCGTATATTTTAATTTTTTGACCAACTTATGAGCGATCAAATCGGCTTTTTGGCGTGGCACAATAATGTCGAGAGCATCAACAGCGGCATAGTTGATCTGAATTTGAATTTTGACTACATCAACCAGTTCGTAATCCAAAAATTCAGTATCAAGCGTCGCAAACCCATGAGTAATTGATTTTAAGCTGTTGAAAAAGTCATAGGCAATTTCAGAAACAGGCAGTTTGTATGTTAATGTGACTATATCTTGTTGATTGTCCAAGTCAACCATTTCCCCAAAATGCTGGTCACATAATTTCATGACGGCACCCAAGTATTCATTGGGCGTGGTAATTACGGCCTTAACGTATGATTCAGTGACATAATCAATTTCAGAAAAATCAGGAAATTTTGCCGGATTGGTGATAGTGAGATATTCCTGCTTAGGCTGAGGCTGCTTGAGGTAAACGTGATAGGTGGCATTCGGCGCAGTGGTCAACACTTCCACATGATATTCATCGCGCAGTCGTTCCTGGATTATTTGCAAGTGAAAAATGCCTAAGAAACCGCAGCGAAAGCCGGCATCAAGAGCTTCAGACTGTTCAGGAGCGTAATGAAAAGCGGAATCGTTGAGAGCCAGCTTACTAATAGCTTGTTTTAAGGCTTCATAACTGGTATCTCCCTTAGGATAAAAACCGGCATAAACCATTGATTGCGCTGGCTTAAAGTGGGGAATGGCATTTTTAGTAGGATTTTCTGCAGTGGTTAAGGTATCGCCAACTTGGACACTGGCAACATCTTTAATTCCAGTCACAATATAGCCGACTTCTCCCGCATTTAATTCCTTTACCGGCTGCATGTTTGGGGTGAAAATCCCTATTGCTTGCGCATTAAACTTGCTACCGCCCTGCATTAGCTGCAATTTTTGCTGGTTCTTTAACTGACCATCAATTAGTCTGACATCCGCGATAATTCCCTGATATGAATCATACTGTGAGTCAAAAATCAGTGCCTTAAGTGCTGCATCGGGTTTTCCCTGAGGGGCTGGAATTTTTTGATAAATTGCTTCTAATACTTGATGAACATTTTCTCCTGTTTTAGCAGAAATTTTTAAAATATCCGCGTCTACAAATTCGGGACGCAGCGCACGTATTTGTGCCTCCGTTGCCGCAACGTCTGCCGCTGCATTGTCAATTTTGTTAATCACCGGAATGATAGTCAGATTATGTTTTAAAGCTAAACGCAAATTGGCTACGGTTTGTGCTTGTACACCCTGAGTTGCGTCGACCAGTAAAATAGCACCATCACTGGCAGCCAGACTTTTAGAAACTTCGTAAGAAAAATCAACGTGCCCTGGGGTATCGATTAAATTGTATTCGTATTCCTGACCGTTATCTGCTTGATAAAAGTTACGCACTGATCTTGATTTGACCGTCACTCCGTGCGCTTGTTCTACTTCCATGCTGTCGAGCAGTTGCTCGCTTAACTGCCTTTTGCTCACAGTATCAGTTTGTTCCATAATTCTGTCAGCTAATGTTGATTTACCATGATCAATGTGAGCAATAATGGCAAAATTTCTAATATTAGCAAGTTTCATTTTATTTTGCTCCTTCCAGTTTTTGCTCTAAGCCTTGTAAATAAAAGAGCATTAATTGATTTGCTTCTTGTTCGAGATCGATTTGAAAAACTTTAAAATCAACGGGTAATTGATCGTGGTGAAACTCATCCAGGTTCATCATATTCATTAGTCCGCTAATAATTGCACTTTGAATGATGAAAAGGTGGCTGGCTTGCTTAACGCTAAGCAGTGAAATTCTCTCGGCTATTGCTTGTCCCAATTTCCTGTTTATTTCGTAGAGTTTTTCGCGACCAGCCAATGTCTGTTCTCTGTCAGCGGCAGTTTCTAAAATTGGACCACGTAACGCGTTAAGACGTAATAAATCAGTCCTCTGACTAATTAACAAATGGTTTTGCTCTAAAATAAAAGAGGAAAAATCAGCCCAAGAAGTGATATTTTCAGTTTTTTGAAAACGCTGAAGAACTTCCGTGAGGTAATCTTGGTAACCAGAAAGCAATAAGTACATAAAGATATTTTCTTTAGTTTTAAAATAATTAAATAGTGTGCCTTTGGCAACGCCAGATTCATGGGCAATTTGCGCCATAGATATTTGGTTAAAATCATTTTTTTGAAATAATTTGCTGGCAGCAGCTGCAATGAGCTGTTTTTTTGCTTCTTTTTCTTTGGGAGTTAAAACATACATAATGGCAGATGTACTCCTTTTATTCAATAATGACCAACGGTCATTTTACAAAGAATTTCCAGTTTTTGCAAGAAAAAACCATCTTCATATGAAGATGGTTTTCATTGCTGATTTAGTTATTAATGTATTTCTTTAATTGCTCATTTTTCAGACCAGCACTTAAACCAACTAAGAGCTTAATTCTGGCTTTTTGTCCATTGAGGCCGCGGCAGAAGATAATGCCCATTTTGGCTAAGCCGACACCGCCACCTTGATAATCATAAACTGGTTCAGCGATACCGTTAAAACAACGGGAAACCAATACCAGGGGAATTCCATTATCAAGTAGTTTTTGCAATTCAGATAATGTTTGGGGTGGCATGTTACCGGCACCTAAAGCTTCAATTACTAACCCGTTTGTTGATGGCTTATTTAAAGCTTGAAAGATCTCTGGTCCCATTCCTGCATAGGCCTTTACTAAATAAACATTTGCAATAATGTGGTCAATTGGTAAGTGTTGCTGGGGATTGATAGTTTGCACGTAATTAACGTGACCTTCAGATACAACGCCTATAGGACCAAATGTAGCGGTGCGAAAAGTAGCAACATTTGTAGTATGGGTCTTCGTAACATAACGGGCGGGATGAATTTCATCATTCATCACAACTACAACACCTTTGCCAATAGAAGCATCAGAACTGGCGACCATGATTGCGGTTCTAAAATTGTACAACCCGTCGCTGCCAATTTCATTAGAAGAGCGCATAGCTCCGGTTACTACCACAGGCATTTTACTGGAAATGGTTAAATCTAAAAATAAAGCTGTTTCTTCCAGAGTGTCTGTGCCGTGAGTCACGACTGCCCCGAAAAAGCCTTCAGCTTCTGCTTGGCGGATCCGCAAAGAAAGTTGCAACATGCGCTCTGGTGTCATATGAGGAGAAGGCAAGTTGAAAATTTCTTCAGTAACTATCTGGACATCATCATTAACGTTTAAAGAGAGGTCAGCCAAGGGATTTTGACTATTAGGCTTAATTTTGCCATTTTCATCTTCTGACATTGAAATGGTGCCACCAGTATGTAAGATCAGAATTTTTTTACTCATAATAGGTTTTTGCTCCTGTAATTTCTTTAATTAATACTTCTACAGGTTAGCATAAAATTAGGGATGCAGAAACCGTTAAAGACCATAGATTTTAGACATAAAATAGCCCCCAAATTTGTCCTAAATTTGGGTGTCACTTCAAAAAGGCCAGCTGCTTTAAATTAAAGGTTTTAATCAGTGAAAATTTCTTTTGCTAAATCAAAAGCAGACCAAGCCTTCGGCCAGCCGCAATAAAATGCCAAATGAGTAATCAGTTCGACCATTTCGTCTTTGGTAATACCGTTCTTTTTGCCCATAATCATATGTGATTTAAGTTGGGGAAAAGCCCCTTGTGCCATTAATGCAGCACAAGTAATTAAACTACGGTCACGAGCAGACAACTTGTCCTCTCTTGACCAGACTTCACCAAATAAAACATCATCATTCAATTCTGCAAATTTAGGTGCAAAATCACCTAAGTTATCTCTACCGGCTGTTTGCTTTTTCATTTTTTAATCCTCCAATTTTCCATATTCTTCATCTGTGACTGGTTCGAGCCACTTGGGTGTTCCCGCAGTGATAGCAATATGCGCAAACCAACTGTCTTTAGTTGCGCCATGCCAATGTTTAACACTGTCATGAACGACCACTACATCACCAGGATGCAATTTACGAGGCGCTTTGCCTTCTTCTTGATACCAGCCCGTACCAGCTGTTGCTAACAAAATCTGAAAGCCGCCAATATGCTGGTGCCAGTTGTTGCGACAACCCGGTTCAAAACTAACGTTTGAGACGCTTACGTTAATCTTAGGATCATTGACCAAGCTTTGCAGGTAACTCTGGCCAATAAAATATTTTTGATAAGCAGTATTCTTTTCACCCAAAGCAAAAATACCATCTTGCACATCACTTTTATGATCGTCCATTTTTTTAACTCCTTTATATTTGATTTAATAAGATTACTTTAATCCTTAACGTGAACTTTAAGTCAAGTTGTTTTAACAGATGAGTTCAATGAGTTTTATTAATAATGATTATTGTTTTTTGAATAGTATATATTGGAAAAATATAATGTGATAAAATTAATTTGATAAATGAAAGCGATTTATACAAAGGAGATTTATATGATTTATCATAAAGATTTTGCATGGGATGCAAATTATGATGTTGTTGTTTTAGGATTTGGCGGTGCAGGTGCCACTGCTGCTCGGTTTGCGGCTGATCATGATGCCAAAGTGCTACTGGTTGATGTAGCTCCTGAAGGGCACGAAGGAGGTAATACCCGTTATTCTGCCCAATTAATTGCTACTGGCAATGACTTTAATGAGTTGAAAAAGTATTATCAAAAACTAACGGCGCCAATGGAACTTGACGAAGAGATGATTGATACTTATGTCGATGGGATGGTGCACATTCCTGAATATGTTTCTAAATATTTGGGTGTTAAACCATATAATGCTAAGGAATATACCACTGATAAAAGTATTGCTATCATAGAATATCCGGAATTTCCAGGTTCAGAGTCCTGTGATTTAACCTCTGTCACTAAGCAATGGTTTGATGCTGCCTTATGGCAGATTTTAAAGGAGCAGGTAGTAAAACGGCAAGACAAAATTGATGTTTTGTATAGCACTCCTGCAGAAGAACTAATTCAAGATCCGGAAAGCAAAAAAATTTGTGGCGTAGTGATTAAACGCGACGGTAAACTATTAAAAGTGCAGGCCAAGAATGGTGTTGTGTTGACCACTGGTGGTTTTGAAAACAACCAAAGAATGATTGAAGACTTTATTGGCGCTAAAAGACTGGCACCTTTAGGTACCCTTTATAACAAAGGTGACGGCCTGAGAATGGCCCAAGAAGTTGGCGCTGATTTTTGGCATTTACATAATTATGAATCTGTAGGCCTGCTTCATGGTATGGCTTTTGCGGTGCCAGCGGGACAACGTGGTCGCTTAATGATAGGGCCTCAAAATAAAGCTGTTTCTAGCGGTAGTGCCTTTGTTGTTGGTGATGATGGTACCAGATACTTTAATGAAGCAGAAGAAAACCGCCACGGCCATCTCAAGAATCATGGTCAATGGAAAGTGCCGCTAAACCAAGAGCACCCATACTTGATTTTTGACGAAACAAAAAAGCAGGAGCTGGATAATGATAAAATTATTGGTGATTACAAGCCATACACAGAAAATGTTATCAAGGCTGACTCTGCTGCTGAATTAGCCGATAAAATTGGTGTTGCACCGGCAGTATTGTCGGATACGCTCAGTCGTTTCAATCAAGCATGTCAAAAGCAAGATGATCCCGAATTTAGAAGAGATCCAGCAACTTTACGTGCATTTACTGGTAACACAATTTATGCTGTCAGACTAGAACAAACTATGCTCAATACGCAAGGCGGACCTAGAAGAAATAAGAATGCCGAAATTTTAGATACCAGAGGTAAAGCAATTCCAAATCTTTATTCTGCTGGTGAACTTGGCGGTATCTGTGCTAACCAATACCAAGGCGGCAATAATTTGGCAGAATGCTTAATTTGGGGCAAGATTGCAGGAGAAAATGCGGCTAAACCAAAAGCTGCTGCAACAACTGATGCAGCAAGTGGTGCTACTATGCCTGAAAAGCACTTAACTTCAGATCTTAAACACGAAACCTATGAAACAGGAGAGAACCAATACATTGGTAAATCTACTAAAGGCATGGGTGATGAAATAGTTGTCCGGGTAACTGTTGATGAGCAAAAGAACCTAAAGAATATTGAAGTTTTGAAACAGGCTGAGTCAGATGACTATGGTTTGAAAGCTATTAAGACTCTGCCTTCTAAGATGGTTCAGGAAAATACTGTTGATGTTGATGCAGTCAGTGGTGCTTCGAGTTCATCACGTGGTCTCAAAGACGCAGTTAGGGATGCGCTAAGTAAAATAAAATAGTAAGTGTTGCTAAAGAGGGTCATCAATATTAAATGGCCCTTTTGTATGGTTCAAAACTGTAATTAATAGGGCAGTCTTTTTTAAGTATGTTGATTTTTAGTATAATATACACAGAAATAAAATTTTTTGTTAATTTGATGAGGTAATAAAATGAATTTCACTCAATTACGCTGTTTTATTAAGGCCATAGATAATTCCAGTTTTACTATTGCAGCTGAGCGCTTAAATTTCTCCCAGTCGGCAGTTTCTAAAAATATTAAGGATCTTGAGGATACACTGGGGGTAACTTTAATCAATCGTGCTCATCACCGTATTTCCTTAACGAGCGCTGGCAAGTACTTCTATCGTGTTGCGCGCAATGTGGTAGATGATATGGATTACACGGTAGCATACTTGCAAAGCAAAAAGAATGACCCTGAAACGCTTTTGCGAATAGGAGTCTGCGATACACCGTTTGAACAAAAAATTCTGCCCATTTTTTTGCGCAAATTGCGTGAATCTGGGAGTAACTTGAACATTCAGTTTGTCTTTGTACTCAACAATTCTATTGGTGAACTTCTTAACCATCACGTTGATTTATGTGCAATTGCCCGAGAAGATGTTGATGTTGTTGAAGATATTCACTTCGAACCAATGGTTCAGGGTAAAGTAGTTGTAGCTTGCCCAAAGGGTTCTCCTTTAGCAGAAAAATCTAAGATCTCTATTTCAGATTTAATTGATCGTGACGTATTTTTGCTTGATCCTAACAGTTCTTTAAATGTGCAATTAAATTTTCAAACTACCTTGATCAATAAATTAGGAATGGAACATATTAAATTTGTACAAGATTTTTTGGCCATGGATATTTATGTTAGAGGTGGCTGGGGCTATGGTATTTTGCCCAATTTCATTGCAGATTATCAATCAGAGGGAATTAAATATATTCCTATTGATTTTCATGATATTTCACCATATGGAATTGCATACATGGAAAGCTTTACTAACGACTCTGTACTTGAAAAAGTGGCCAGTACATTAAAAAAAGCAATAAACGAATATTTATCTGAGGATAAAAATAAGTAATGCACAAATAAAAGTTGTTTTTGGAATGCTTGTAGTCAGCACTTAAACGTTGATCTTACAAGCATTTTTATTTTGCCTTTTTAAATTGTTATGTTCTGTATTCCATTTAGTAATTCTTAATTCTAAATATGGTGCATAAATTCACTTGATTCATAGTATTATGAAAACGGTTAAAGGATTTGTTTAAAGAAGTGAGGTATAAAAATGGAAAATACTTATGATGTCATTATTGCTGGTGCCAGCAATGCTGGCGCAATGGCAGCTTGTGCTGCTGCTGAAAAGGGAGCAAAAGTTCTCCTGATTGACAAGCAAGGAAGTTCAAGATTTTTATTCCGTTCATTCTTTGCTGCGCTGGACAGTAACGCCCAAAGAAGAGCAGGAATTAAAGTTGATAAAGCTAAACTAATGAACTTTTTAACCTTGTTCTTCCAAGATAACGTTGATGAACGTTTACTTTGGACTTGGGCAAATCATGCAGACGAAACTGCCAATTGGCTTGAAGATAACATTTTGAAACCAAATGGCGGTGTTTTGAGACCACAAAAAGATGCCCACTATGAAACTGTTGTTAATACAGCTTTCAATACTGAGTTAGCAATTGCAACACCTGACAACGGCTGGGCTCATTATGGCGATTGGGTAATTGATAAGGTCAAAGAATTAGGAGTAACCCTTAAATACAACACTAAATTAGAAGAATTAGTGACAGATGATAGTGGTGCAGTAACCGGTGTAATTACCAGCGATCGCGGAAATGGCGAAAAGACTGAATATAAAGCTAATAAGGGTGTCATCATTTGTACTGGCGGTTACGGTGCCAATGTTGAATTGATGAAGAAATGGGATCCACTTGGCTACAAGAAGAATGTTTATTCAGATGGACCTCGTGATGATGGTTCAGGTATTCTTGCTGGCCTTAAAGTCGGTGCCGCTCGCGATGAAGAACCAGCTGAAATCATTTTTGACCGTGGTGCAGTTCCTGTTGGCACTAAGGCTGAAGACCATTATGTCATTGACTTTAAGGATCCAGGCTACTTCTGGATGGGTGCTTACCCACTACTAAAAGTTAACTTAAAAGGTGAGCGTTTCGGCAACGAAAGTGTACCTTACCAATTTGATATTAATGCAATGGCTAAGCAACCAGGCTACCTTGAAGCACAAATTTGGTCTGAAGATACTATGGATCACTTGGCACAATTTGATACTCAAGGTTGTTCTCGTTTAGGCTGGCCTGGTATTTACAATACAGAGGAGAACAAAGAAGAGATTCAACGCAGAATTGATGACGGCCTGGTTAAGAAAGCTGATACCATTGAAGAATTAGCTGAAAAATTGAATTTGCCAAAAGATAACCTGGTTAACAGTGTTAAACGTTATAACGAGATGTGTGAAAAAGGCGTTGATACCGACTTTGGTAAAGAGAAGTTCAGATTATTCCCAGTAGATAAAGCGCCATACTATGGTGTCATCATGGGTGGACGTTTGCTTGCTACTCTAGATGGTTTACGGATCAATACTAAGATGGAAGTCATTGACCAGAATGGTGATCCAATTCCTCACCTATACGCAGCTGGTAACGCCAGTGGTGGTTTCTTCTGGGGCAGTTATCCAGATAGAATTCCTGGCCTTACTTGCAGTCACGCCCAGACCTTTGGTCGTCTAGCCGGACAATATGCTGCTGAAAATTAGTTTTTATCATAAAAGGAGTTTTTATATATCATGGATGAAAAACAGTTACCTAAGCTTTCAAATTATAGGTGGGTAATTTTAGCAATAGCTGCTTTGCTTGACGCAATTAGTAGTTACATTCAATTTCAGATTTCTGCTTTAGCTGTCCAAATTATGCCAGCGTTGCACATTTCACCAGCACAATTTCAAAGTTTATTAATGGCACCAATGCTTATTGCAGTTTTCTTAAGTATTCCTGCCGGCTCTCTTGCTGATAAGTTCGGAGCTAAGAAAATCGTTTCTGTTGGTTTAGTTATCTCAGTACTAGGTGCATATGGTCGCCTTTTTGCTAATAACTTTATCACAATGTTTATTTTCCTGTTACTTTTTGGAGTTTATATGGCTCTGTTAAATGCTAATACTCTGAAAATCTTTGGTACCTGGTTTAAACAAGATACTAATACAGCTATGGGTGTCTTCTTTGCTTCTGCCAGTGTCGGAATTATGCTATCCCAAGCTACCAGTTCTTTATTCCCGACTGTTGAAAAGGCATATATCTTTTCATCAACGGTACTATTGGTTTTAGCTGTTTGCTGGATGATCTTTGTTAAAGACACTCCTAAGGGTGAAGAAGTTCCACAACCTCAAACAGAACAAGGCAAATCTGAGTCATCGTTTGAATTCTTCAAGGCTGCTGCCAAAAGTAAGAAAACTTGGTATGTTGCTTTAGCCGTTGGCTTTGGTATGGGTGCTAGTGAAGCCTTTTCAGGCATTTTGCCCCAAGCATTTGCTGCCAGAGGAATGACTCCTGCAGCTGCTGGTGTGGTTGCTTCTGTTGCTACTATTGGTAGTTTAGCAGGTTCACTCTTTGGCCCAGCAATTATCAATAAGGCCAAAAAGGCTAAACCAATGATGATTGTTATTACTGCTCTTGGTGGTCTGTTGATGGCCATAACTTGGTATATTCCATTAGGAATGCCATTAAGCATTGCACTAATCCTTGGCGGCGTATTTGGCGCTATGACTGGTCCTATTATGCAGGCTATGCCAATTACATTCCCAGAGATCGGTCCTAAGAACGCTGGTAGTGCTGGTGGACTTGTTGGTACAGTATCACTGCTATTATCATTCTTCCTTCCAGTTATTATTTCTTCAATTGCTGGTAAGAACTATGCATTAACCTTTATTATTCAAGGTCTTGTCTTTGTAGTCCAAATTATCGTACTGGCAGTTTTACCAGACGCAAACGCTGCTCGTCGTCATGCTGAATAAGATTTTTTAAAGTGAAAGGGGTCATTTATATGGCACAAAAAATAACCGAGAACCCAGGAAAGTATACTGGTTCTGGTCAAGGTAAGGAAAGTCAAATCAACCTTGAAGTCGAGGTTGACTCAGACAAAATAGTGAATGTTAAACCGTTAGATAAATATGCTCCCGATAGTTTAGCTGATAACGCATTTAAGAAAATGGCGCAAAAAATTGTGGATCAGCAATCAGTCGATGTTGATGTTGTTTCTGGTGCTTCTGAAACTTCACACGGTATTATTGAAGGCGTTAAAGAAGCCTTGAATAAGGCAGGGGTTGACTTTGATGCCCTTAAAGAAAATGGTGGCCAAACTGCTGGCAAGAAGGAAGAAACTATTGATGTTGATGTCGCAGTAGTTGGTGCTGGTGGTGCAGGCGTAGCAGCCGCTTTAGCAGCTCGTCAACATGGTGCAAGTGTAGCTTTGCTTGAAAAAACCATTTCTCCACTTGGTGCGACTACTTTTGCTGGTGGTATGTTTGCCGGCGACAGTCAACAACAAAAAGATCAAAATGCGGTTGTTTCTAAGAAATGGCTTTATGACGAATACATGGATGCCTCCCAAGGCTACATGAACTCAATTCTTGTGCGCCGCATTATCGACGAATCAGGTAAGACGGTTGACTGGTTAAATGAAAACGGTGCAATTATGAAATTGGTTGATGCTGGTACTGGTGGCAGTTACGATCACATTGGTATGCCAGCCACTCTTCATGGCTATCAAGAAGGTGGCACTAAGGCCGTAACCAAACTAATTGAAAAATTCAAGTCAATCGGTGGCAAGATGTACTTTGGCTTTGCAGGTAAAAAATTGTTGCAAGATAGTGCAGGTAAAGTCACTGGTTTAATTGCCGAAGGTGATGAAGAAACTCTTCACGTTAATGCTAAGAAAGTAGTCATTGCAACTGGTGGCTTTGGCGGCAGTCCTGAAATGCGCAAAAAGTATCTTGGCGACGTCAGCACGCAAGGTCAAGTTTTGCAAAATACTGGTGATGGTTTGAATATGGCCTGGGATGCAGGTACTGCTCACCATATTAATGGCTCAACGCACTACTTCTGGCAAACTTTTAGTGACAAGGATATTGGCGAAATGGCTAAACTTGTTGGTCCAAACTGGATGCCTGTCAATGCCCTAGCTGATTTTCCTAACTTGCGTGTTAATAATCGTGGTCAACGTTATGCCAGTGAAACTCATGCACTAGATTTCGCTGTTCACGGTGCAGAATTGTCAGAACAACCACAACAAACTGAATTTGTTGTCTTTGACCAGGCAATGCTGGATAAGATTAAAGAAGGCGGAACAGTTGCAATCGAAGACCACTATGGCAAGTGGAAGAATCATCATCAATTTTACATGGAATTTAACTTCCCAACGGATACTGATGAAAATATTAAGCACGAACACGAGAAGACAGACTTTACTGCACTATTAAATAAGCTGGCTTCAACCAATGTTATTTTTGTTGCAGACACTATCGAGGAATTGGCTGAAAAGATGGGTGTTGACAAAGATAATTTGGCCAAATCAGTTGAGCAATACAACAACGCTAAGAAGAAGGGCGAGGATGACTTGTTCTTCTCTGATACGAAGAGAATGATTCCAGTAGAGCAGGGTCCATTTTACGCTGTGAAATTCATCGCCCGTAATCTTGGCACTCTTGGTGGTGCAACTATTGATGAAAAAATGCACGCTTTAGCTCCAAATGGTGAACCAGTACCGAACCTTTATGTAGCAGGTGCCGATGCCTCAGGAATGTATGGTAAGGCCTACGTTGATTTTGAAGGTGGTACTTTAGGCTTTGCATATATTTCTGGTAGACTTGCCGGAATCGATGCGGCTGAAACTGCCAAAGCCGGTAAGTAGATTATGGCAAAAAACATGTATGAATTAACTGATTTGTACATGATTTTTTACTAGAGGAATAAATTATGACACAAGAAAAATATGATGTAGTAATTGTTGGAGCAGGACTTGCAGGCTTTGCTGCTGCAGATGAAGCTGTTGATAATAATTTAAAGACCTTGCTGGTTGAAAAAGGTAAAACAACAGGCGGTACTGGTAATTATGTTGAGGGAGTTTTTGCTGCTGATTCCGAAATGCAAAAAAAGGATAATGCAACTCTTGATAAGGATGATTTGCTCAAAGAAGAGTTAACTTATTCGCACTACAAAGCAGACGGCAAGATGTGGCAAAAATACATTGCCAATGCCGGCAAAAATGTTTCCTGGCTTGAAGATCATGGTGCTGAAATTGAAATGGTAGCAAATTTAGGTTCTGGAGCTAGAACTTGGCACTTGTTTAAAGGCAAGGGTCATGATGCCATTCACAATGGTTTAGAACCATATGCTAAGAAGAAGGGCATCACCATAGTTACCCTAACTAGCGTGACTGATCTAAAACAAAATTCTGACCACACTTTTGATGTCACATTAACTAATGTTGTAGCAAAAACTACTAAAGTTGTTAATGCTAAGAATGTGGTTTTGGCTACCGGTGGTTATTTAAATGACCAAAAGTTGTTAGAAAGTACGCCACACCAAAACCCAGACAATATTATTCCAGTTAACTCTGGTAAAAATACGGGAGACGGTTTGAGATTGGCCTGGAAGTTGGGCGCTAAGAAGTACTTTACCGGAATGGCGATGATGTTTGGCGGTCAATTGAAAGATAAGACAGTCCCATCATTTAAATTGTGGGGTACTGCTATCTGGAGTTCAGTTTGTGATCAACCACAAATGTGGGTTAACGAACTAGGTGAACGTTTTGTCGATGAAAGTGCAGCTGTAGTCAACTGGGCTAATGAAGGCAATTCAATGAACCGTCAAGACCGGGTCTTCTGTATCTTTAGCCAAAAGATTTTGGACGACTTTACTGACAAGTCTTATCCGAGATCCATGAAGCCATTTGTTCCAGAAGACAGATACCCCACTTTGCGTGATGATATTGCCAAAGCTGAAAAAGAAGGTCGTCAATACCTGCACAAGGCTGCGACGCTAGAAGAACTCGCTCAAGAAATTGATACCCCTAACTTAGTTGCGTATGTCAAACACTATAATGAAATGGCGGCAAATGGTGAAGATACTGATTTTCATAAACCGGCTAAATACATGTTGCCAGTAGATGGCGCTGGCCCGTTCTATGCTATCGAATTAGGTGTAGGTGCATACACTACAGGTGATGGACTACGCGTAAACACCAATAACGAAGTTTTGAATACAAAGGGCAGACCGATTGCGGGTTTATATGCTATCGGTGGTGATGGTTCAGCCGTTTTATATGGTGACACCTATGGTGTTAATATTCCGGGAACACATGCAGGATATTGCATCTTTTCAGGACGTAACGCAATTAAAGCAATTGTAGCCCAGAAGTAAAATAATCAAAAAAATAATTTCTAAGAAGTAAAATAAAACATTATACCAGCAAAAAAGCCAACTCATTTAATACGAGCTGGCCTTTTTGTTTGAATTCTTAAGTTATGCGTTGGCTTTTACAAATTGATCAATTTCATCTAAATATAATTGTTTTTGCCGTTGACTTATCCAGGAAGTTTCAAAAGAATTTTTAGCAAGTTGCACGACTTGATCTTGGGAAAGATCAAATTTTTGTGCTAAAGCATAATAATTGTCGCTAATATAACCTTTAAAGTAAGCAGGGTCATCTGAATTAATGGAAACTTTTACTCCCGCATTCAAAAGATCAATTACTTCTTTACCTTTCATTTCTGGTGAAACAAAGCTGTTAGACAATGGGCAAGAAGTTAAGCCAATCTGTCTTTTGGCTGCTAATTCTACCAAATCAGGGTCTTCCACAATATTGGTACCATGATCAAGACGTTCAACTTCCATAATTTCTAAAGCTTGACGGATGTGTTCGATTGAATCTTTTTGATCAATGTCGCAGTGAGTAGTGATGTGCAATCCGGCCACTACTGCGTCTTCAAACTGGCGAGCAAATTTTAATGGCGGATTGTTATGCTCATCAGAATCAAGTCCAATACCAATAATTTTATCTTTGTATTTCAGACCTTCTTGCAGTGTTTTTCTTGCTGATTCCTTTGAAAAATCACGTAAAAAGCACATAATCAGATGAGCGTCAACGTTTAATGCCCGTGCATCAATAGTAGCTTGATAAAGACCATTGAGTACAACTTCAAAAGGAATACCGCGACTAGTATGAGCCTGGGGATCAAAAAAGAGTTCAACGTGTCGTACATTATTGGCAGCAGCTTTAGTTAAGTAGTCCCAAGCCAAGTCATAAAAGTCTTCTTCAGTTTGTAAAACATTCATTGCTGGGTAATAAACAGCTAAAAATGATGCTAGGTCATGATAGTTATATGTTTTTTGGACATCTTCAATTGTAGCTTGGCCTATATCGACGTGATTGCGTTTAGCTAATTTTAGTTTCAATTCAGGTTCTAAAGTACCTTCAATATGCAAGTGCAATTCGGCTTTAGGCAGGCCACGGGTAAATTCTGGTGTAACGACTGAACTCATATAATCCTCCTTGATAATGTTCTTGTATTTAACTTATTATCTCAGTTTAGCATAATTTTAATAACAATAATAGAGCAAAAAACGAACAAATTAAATAATTATAGCATATATGTTCCTAATAAAATACCTAACTAAAAATCTAGTCAGGTAAAATAATTAAAAATTCCAGTTAAGTATTTTAGTCGCAATGGCGCCATTTTGCGTCCGTTAAAATGCGAGCAGTAAGTAAACCGATTGGCAGAGCAGTAATAATCATTAAAGCATCCATAATCCAATAAGCACCGACATTAATGTTAGTAATACCAAAATTAAAGACAGCGCGATACATGTATAAACCGGGGACCATGATGACAATTGCGGGAACCGTGATTGCAATGCGGGGAAAACCAACTTTATCCCGCACAAAACTGGCAATTAATCCTGCTAATAATGCTCCGATGAATGCTGCTAGGGCAGCCGGAACGTGATTAAATTCAACTAGACTTAAACGCAAGGTATTTGCTAGAGCACCAATAACTGCCGCTACTGTCGCCATTGATACTTTGGCATTAAACATGATTGAAAAGCCGAAAACACCGCAAAAACTGGCAATAATTCTGAAAGCTGTTAATAATGTTGGATTAAGATTTAATTTGGGCATGGTACCTGGCGACAAATTGAGCATAGTAGCCATGCCCCAGCCTACCATTGCCGCAATCATAACAACTAAGATAGCATAAGCCAGCCTTTCAAGACCAGATCGCATATCAAGCTTTGACATATCAAGGCCAGAAGTAATAAAAGGGAATCCAGGTATGACATAAAGCATCGAACCGATGTAACCATAAGCATGATTGTTACTCCAGCCACAAATTAATGTGCCTAATCTAAAACAGATGAAATAAACGGCGCAGGAAATCGCTACGCCAACAGTTATTTTGGCGACCAAAGTAACTTTTTTCTTCCCTAATAATTGGCGCAAATAGTTGCCAATAAAGGCTCCAAAAAATGTGCAAAACATTTCCGGTATTCCTCCACCAAGCAGAAAAAGAAAACTAGCACACGCCAGGCCGGCACTCAAAGCGGAAATGATTAGAGGATAGTTTTGAGTATGGCGTTCAATTTGATTCAGTTTGTGGTGAACTGCTCCAATAGTCAAATAATCATTCTCAGTTTCAAATTTACGGACAAATTCTTCCATTTCATTGAGCTTGTTCATATTTACTTCTGTAGTTGGTAAGGAAAGAGTCTGTGAGTAAGACTTGTTGTCAACATCAAAGCAGGTATAGCTAATAGTTACCAAGCCAATGTCTGTTGAACATGTGATTTTAAGTGCTCTTGCAATTGTATTCATCGAATCACGAACTCGCCAGGCTCCAGTACCACACTGAAGTAGCATTATGCCAATTCTTCCGACTAAAGACCCTTTTTCTACCAAGGTGATATCTTTAACTAAAGTATCATCTGAACTTTTGAAGAACTCTTTCCAATGAATTCTCATATGGTGTTTACTAGAAATCTTGGGATATGATTCTGGAGTCTGCTTGTCTTTCATAACTAAATTTATAACCCTTCTTTTGATAACGTAATATTTTAATTTTACCACACTCGTGGTTGGACCAATTTTGTAGAATTGAGTTTTTAAAAACATGTTTATTATAAAAAAGTATAGTATACTACAGTATGATAAAATATTAGTCTGAGATTTACTTCTGAGGGAAATAATATGACAACTTTTTTAGATCGAATTGGTCCCAAAATTAAAATTGCGAATACTTTGATTGAAAAGGAATTAAACAAGCAGTTTGCAGAAATATTTAGAGATTATTCTTTAACAGGTGCCCAAATTTCTCTGATGATTTATTTATATGAATCAAAAGCACGGCAAATTACCCAAAAAGAAGTGGCAGATGCATTTGTGCTAAGTCATCCTACAATTCGAGGAATAGTTAAACGCTTAGAAGCAAATAAATTAATTGCTTCTAAGCGTTTAGAAAATGATCAAAGGCAAATTGTTTTAAAGCTTTCGGATAAAGGCTTTAATTTGATAAATAAAAATATTGCCAAGATTCGCACAATAATGACAAATATTAATACTCGTATCACTAAGGGATTGTCTAAGCAAGAAATTTCAAATCTTGAACAAGTTTTAAATAGAATTACGGATAACTTTTAATTATTATTAGCAAAAATGTAGCATGCTACATAAAAGAAAGGATTAAAATGATCGAAAATATCTCTAATAAGAAGAGGATTTTAATGATGGCTGTTTTACTATTTGGGGCATTTGTCTCTTTACTAGCCGAAACCTTTCTTAATAATGCTCTGCCAACAATAATGACTGTTTTTAAAGTTAATCAATCCACTGCTCAATGGCTTACTACTTCTTATTTATTGGTCGTAGGGCTAATGATTCCCATGTCGGCATGGATCTTTGAATCATTTAACTTAAGACAAAACTTTTTAACAATGATGCTTATTTTTTTAGCAGGTTCACTTATTTGTGTTTTTGCGCCTAATTTTCCGGTGCTATTGCTAGGCAGAATTATTGAAGCAGTTGCGGCTGGTAGTTTAATGCCTTTTATTCAAAATGTCATTTTACTTATGTTTCCTCCTGAAAAAAGAGGTGTGGCGATGGGAATTACTGGACTAGTAATTGGTTTTGGACCTGCTGTTGGTCCCACAATTTCAGGATTAATTTTAAAATATGCAGACTGGCAAATGCTTTTTATCATTTTAAGTATTGCCAGTGGTATGGTAGCCATTTGTGCAACTTTTTGTATGCAAAATATCATTGAACCCCATAGAAACACTACCGATTTAATATCATTTATTGAATCAATTGCCGGCTTTGGTTTAATTTTGTACTCCCTGTCAGATATTGGGAACACTGGTAAAGTTACGATTACAATAGCTGCATTCTTTACAATAGGTCTGCTAATTATTCTGTTATTTTGTCGTCGGCAGTTGCATATGAAAAAACCTTTGCTTAATATTAGAGTTTTTCAAAATTTAAAATTTGATTTGTGTACTTTATTAAGTACTATTAGCAACATTTCAATGGTAGGAATTGAATTAGTTTTACCTTTATATTTACAAACTACTAGACAAGAGAGTGCATTAACCTCTGGTTTAGTAATGATGCCAGGGGCTCTATTAATGATCATTTGCAATCCTGTATCGGGCGTTTTATTTGATAAATTTGGTATTAAAAAATTGGCACTTTTTGGTTTTTCTATGCTTTTATTAGGGACGTTCCCAATGACTGTTTTTAATAGCAAAACAAGTCTGGCTTTAATTAGTTTATGCTATGCCTTACGCATGGTAGGCGTATCTTTTACTATGATGACCACGTTTACCGCAGGTATTAATGTGGTAGAACCTCAAATGACTGCACATGCTAATGCAGGTTCTTCTACGGTAAGGCAAATCGGTGGCTCACTGGGAACGGCGTTATCAATGTTAGTAATTAGCTTGTGTGCGAGTGGTACTTCAAATGCTGAGACTGCAAATTTGACAGTTGCATACCGCTGGGGTTTTGTCTTAATGCTGACTTTTGCAATAATCGGATTTTTAGGCTCTTTTATTTTACCGTCTGCGCAAAAAGAATTACGTAAATAGTGAGAAGAAAGCTGTGATACTAATAGTGGACAGCTTTTTTGCTACCTTTAAGGTTAAGATTTAATAATGGATTACTTGTTTATAATAATATACTCTAATTAGACCAAATCTTTTTTTATGTAGCTTTAGGGATATATGTATAGATAATTATAAGTATACCAATTATTTTGGACTAGACCATTATATTTGAAAGCGCTATTATTTGTGGTAGATAAAAATTACTAATCTATAAGGAGGAAAAATGAATGAATAATTTTATGACGTGGATGCAAGATAAGTTAATACCCCCGATGGCAAAAATTGGTAATAATAAGTATCTTGTATCCATTCGTGATGGGTTAGTTATTACTTTGCCAGCTGTAATAAGTGGTTCAATTTTTTTAATTATTGGCAATATTCCTATTACTGCATGGACAAACTTAATTAAACCGTATAGTGGGATGTTAACGGAAGCTGTTAATGCCTCATTTGGAATAATTTCACTACTAGCAGTAATTGGCATATCATATCAGCTTTCTAAAGCTCTCGATGTTGATGCAATTTCTTCAATAGGCCTTTCTGTTATGGCGTTTATTCTAACTTCTTTTAACGATAAACATGTTTTAAACTATGATAATCTTGGTTCAAGTGGTATATTTACTGCTATTCTAACAGCCTTTGTTGCAACGTTTATTTTCACTTTTTTTGTTAAGAAAAACATTGTTATCAAGCTGCCAGATGGTGTTCCAGCGGCAGTTTCAAATTCTTTTGTTGCTTTGCTACCAGGAATGACAGTTTTAGGTTTATTTTGGCTAGTAAGAGTTGTATTTAATATTGATATAAATCAAGTAGTTCAAGCCATTTTCCATCCAGTTGTTTTTGCTTTAAATACATTGCCTGGAATTTTAGTTTATACATTAATTGTCAGTTTACTTTGGGTTTGTGGAATTCATGGAGACATGACTCTAGAAGGAATTGCAGATCCAATCTTTTTACAATATTTAGCTTCAAATGCAACTGCCTTTGCTCATCACCAGCCATTGCCTTATGTAACAGCTTCAGGCTTCGCAAGTTTGCTGGTAAATGTTGGTGGAACAGGAGCAACTTTAACCCTTTGTATGTTAATGCTGTTCTCTAAAAGTAAGACATATCGTGATTTAGGGAGATTAGCTTTTCCTAGTTCACTTTTTGAAATAAATGAACCAATAATTTTCGGCTTTCCAATAGTAATGAATCCTATGATAATGATTCCGTTTATAGTGATTCCATTAGTTTTAGCCACTTTATCGTATATACTGATTACTATTAAGTGGATTTCAGCTCCAGTAGCAATGGTTCCATGGACTATGCCACCAATTATTGGACCAATGATGGCTTGTGGTTGGGACTGGCGTGCAGGTGTTTGGTCAGCTGTTGAATGTGTAATTGCAGCTGGTTTATATTATCCATTTTTTAAAGCATGTGAGAAACAAATGTTATCTAAGGAAATGAAGAGTAATGAAGCTGAATAAGGATAGAGAGACTTTAGATGAAGCTATTCATTTAATTCAATATGCTTTTTTGAAAAAAAATGACCTCAAAAAAGATATTAATTTTATGAGTCGTTATGAGCATAGTGACGGTTATGGTACATTTCACGGTGGCAAACTTGCAAGTTATATAATGTCAAATCATTTTGAAAGCAAAATATTTGATCAGGAAGTCAAGATGTCAGGTATTGGATATGTTTCATCGTATCCGGAAAACCGTGGACATGGAGATGTTTCTAAGTTGATGAAAGAGATACTTAAGGATCTTAATGAAACAGGAGTTTCTTTATCCAACCTGGCACCTTGGTCAGAAACATTTTATCGTCAGTATGGTTATGAAAATTCAATTTATCAAAAAAGATATAGTATAGATCCTGCAATGTTTAGATACTTTAAATCTCCTAAAACAGGTAGAGTTTTGAGAGGAGACTGGAGTAATTCTAAATTAAAAGAACTAATTATAAAGTTATACCAAAACCAAATTAATTCAGGCCAAGAACGTAATACAGTTATTAGAAGAAAATGGTGGTGGGATAGACTTGAAACTTACTATCCTGGCAGGTATGCAGTTGTTTATGTTGATGACAATCAAATTCCTCAAGCGTATATGTTTTACCGATTTTTAAATAATAAATTTAAAGTTGATGAAATATACTATACTGATGAAGTATCTGCTACCGCCTTACTTAATTTTATTGGTGGGCATATATCGACTTGTACTGAATTTGAAATAGAAGCACCGGAAGATTCATTAATAGATGAATACTTTCCAGATCAGAGTGGATTAAAAATTACCACTCATCCGTATATGATGTCGAGAATTGTTGATTTTGCAAAAATTGTTTCTGCTGTAAAGTTTATTAGTGAAAGATCTGTGAACTTGGAAGTTTTAGATGATCAAATTTGTCCGTGGAATACAGGTGTTTGGCATCTAGTAAATGACTCTGATCATGTTAGCTGCATTAAAACAATTGATAAACCCGATTTTGCAGGCTCAATAACTAATTGGACGAAGGTTTTACTTGGTCATTTAACTTTAGAGCAAGCAGTTAGCTTGGGATTGATTAAGGCATTAAGTTCGAAGAAAATAGAATTTATGGCTGGAAAAGTAAGTTTTTATGACTATTTTTAAATAAAAGTATTTAAAGGCTTGCGGTAAATAGTAAAAAGCTACATCATTGATATGATCTCCAAATTTAGGACAAATTTGGGGGTTATTTTTTGGGCTTAACTTTAAAATATATAAATTGAAGAATGCTCTTTGCTCTGCTCAGTGTAGCAATAAATATCGTAGGAAAATTTGCTGTCATTTCAAATCAAAACATTACAAGTCCGTCAAAGATGATGACAAATACATTGTCATTTGTGGAATCAATTATAGGTTTTGGTTTAATGCATTATGCTTTGTCGGAAGTCGGTAATACAGGTAAAATTAGGATTAGTTTATGTTTGGCGTTTATTGGTTTCTTGTATTCACTACTTTTACCTTTAAGAAAATAGTAAGCTTAAGGGAAAATTACTGCGTATAAATTTATGCGCATTTTTTAATGCGTAAAAATTAAGTTATAGAGTGGCTTTTGCACGTTTTTGCAAGAAAATGATAAATTATGATTGAAAATGATTGCTTTTAATTGCTAAACCGCATAAAATACTGTCTGGAGGTGAAATGTATGTTAACGCAGGAACGGCAAAAAGTGATTGAAGACTACGTTAACCAGCATGGCTTGTGTCGAGTGAGTGATCTTTGCTCAATGACTTCGACATCTGAATCAACGATTAGGCGTGATCTTAACCAGATGGAAGAACAAGGTCTGATTAAACGGGTACATGGTGGTGCGCAGTCAGTCAAAAGCTTCACTCATGACGTATCTCAACATATTCGTTTTTCAATGAATCATAATGATAAAAAGCTAATCGCTCAGTATGCTGTTAAAAACTTTGTGCATAAAGATGTTTATATTTTTATTGACGCAGGTACGACAACTTATGAAATGGTTCCTTTTATTGCCATGACTCCAGGAGTAACGATTGTCACAAATGGTTTAGAAACTGCACTTTGTGCACTTAATCATGGGATTGAGACTATACTTTTAGGTGGTCGGATTAAAGAAAATACTCATGCTGTGGTGGGGCAAACAGCTCTAAAGCAATTGCAGCAAATGAACTTTTCTGCCAGTTTCATTGGCACCAATGGACTTGATAGCCAGGGAAACTTGACTACACCTGATACTGAAGAAGCAGCAATTAAGAAAATAGAGATTGCTCAGGCTGATCAGGCATACATTTTGACCGATACTTCTAAAATTGGTGAGCGTAGTTTTGCGACTTTTGCACAAGTCAAAGATGTAACAGTACTTACTACTTCTTTAAGTGCAAAAGATAAAAAATTCTTGCCCGCTAAAATTAATTTGAAGGAGATTTGCTAATGATTTATACGGTTACCGTTAATCCTGCTTTGGATTATGTAATTCAATTAGAGCAGGTTAACCGTGGTGAAGTTAATCGTGCTGATAACTGCACGTTTTTGGCTGGCGGCAAGGGAATTAATGTTTCCCAAATTCTTAACCAGTTGAATATAGATAATACTGCCTGGGGCTTTGTTGGTGGTTTTACTGGCAAAGAGCTGGTACGTCAGCTAAACCAGCGCCGCATTGTTAATGATTTTGTCACTATATCTGATGTGACCCGCGTGAACGTTAAAGTACATGCAGAAGAGGAGTCAGAGATTAATGCCGCTGGTCCTAATATTACAGATCAGGAAATAACCGCTTTTAAAGCACGTCTTAGCGATTTGCAAAAAGGTGACATTGTGGTTTTGAGTGGTTCCCTAGCACCAAGCTTGCCAGTTGATTTTTATAAAGAACTCTTACCTATTATTAAAGAAGCAGGAGCAGAATTTGTAATTGACACTACTGGTCAGGCTTTGCTAGACACTTTGAGTTATAAACCTCTGGTAATTAAACCAAATCATCATGAACTGGCTGATCTATTCAAAACTACATTTGAGTCAGATCAGGAAATGCTTGAGTGTGCGCGCAAATTGCTTGACATGGGTGCACAAAATGTTATGGTCTCCATGGCTGGTAAAGGTGGTTACTTGATTACACCTAAGCATTTTTATCATGCTAAAGCAGCTGTTGGTACTGCCGTTAATTCGGTTGGTGCAGGAGACTCCATGACAGCTGGCTTTGTCGGTACTTATGTTAAAACAAAAGATCCGGCCGCAAGTTTCCGTATCGGTATGGCCTGTGGTGCTGCCACAGCCTTTACTAAGGATATTGCAGTTAAAAGTCAGATTGATGCGGTTTTGCCGCAAATTAATGTTGAAGAAATTTCGTAATTTGAGGAGAATTTAAAATGAAAATTAAAGATATTTTGGCTCCTGAATCCATGATTATGTCGCTTAAAGCGACTAATAAAGAAGATGCTGTTAAGGAAATGGCTGATTTAGAAGTCAAAACTGGCATCGTCAATGACGAAGATGAATTCATTAAGTCAATTTGGGCTCGTGAAAATGAATCTACTACCGGGATTGGCGAAGGTATTGCAATGCCACATGCCCGCAATAAAACAATCAATAAGGCGCGTGTACTTTTTGCTAAAAGCGAAAAGGGAATTGACTACAATTCACTTGATGGTCAACCGGTTCATTTATTTTTTATGATTACCGCTCCAGACGGTGCTGATAATACTCACCTTGAAGCCTTAGCTAAATTGTCCGGGTTATTAATTGATCCTGATCTGGTTAGCGCTCTTAAAAAAGCGCAAACCCCTGAAGAAGTAATCCAGCTTTTTGAAGACGCTGAAAAACAAAAAGATGCCGCTAAACAAGCTGAGAAAGAGCAAGCCGCAAGTGCTAGTGAAACTAAAAAGGAAGAAAAACCTTTAATTGTCGGCGTTACTGCATGTATTAACGGTATTGCCCACACATATATGGCCCAAGAGGCTTTAATCAAGGCCGGTAAAAAACGTGGCGTTGATGTCCGCATTGAAACCAACGGTTCAGAAGGTGTCAAAGATAAATTGACCGCTGATGAGATTAGCCGTGCTCAAGGTGTTGTCATTGCCTCGGACAAGAAAGTTGATATGCCACGCTTTGATGGTAAGCCGTTAATTTCTCGTCCAGTTGTTGACGGTATCAACAAACCTGACGAATTGATTGATAACATTTTGAATTCTAAAGCTAGCGTTTACCATTCAAATGGTGAAAAGAGCAGCGATGATGGTGACAATGCTAAAGAAGGCGTTTGGGGCTCAATTTACAAGAACCTCATGAACGGTGTTTCCCACATGTTGCCATTTGTTATCGGTGGCGGTATCTTAATGGCAATCTCCTTTATTGTGGAAAACTATGCTGGTGGTCCAAAATCTCCTGCATTTATTTTCTTGAATAATGCTGGTAACATGGCCTTTGCATTCATGGTACCAATTTTGTCAGGTTACATCGCTGAATCAATCGGTGACTTGCCTGCTTTAATGCCCGGTTTTGTCGGTGGTTTTATGGCCACGGTTTATAGTGGTGCGTACGGTGGTGCTTATGTTGCCAATGTGGTAACTAATGCTAAATCACCTGCCGGTTTCTTAGGCGGACTTGCTTCCGGATTTATTGCTGGTTATTTAGTAGTTGGTTTAAAGAAATTATTTGCCAAGTTGCCTAAGTCTCTTGAAGGAATGAAGCCAATGCTCATTTATCCAATCTTGAGCCTGCTCTTCATAGCCCTGATCATGTACTACATTGTTAACCCAGTCTTTAGTGCGGTTAACTTTGCCATTACTAACTTCTTAAACCAAATGGGTACGGGCAACTTAGCTGTTTTGACAACTATTTTAGCTGCCATGATGTCAATTGATATGGGTGGACCTTTCAACAAGGCTGCTTATGTCTTTGCTTCAGGCGCCTTTGCCAACGACCCGCACTCAACTGTTGCCGCTGTGATGATGGCTGCCGTAATGGTGGGTGGCATGGTACCGCCATTTGCGACCGCAATTGGTACGACCTTCTTTAAGAATAAGTACACTATGGATGAGCGCCGTGCTGGTTTAACTAACTGGATTTTAGGCTTTTCTTTCATTACTGAAGGTGCTATTCCGTTTGCTGCAGCTGATCCTGGACACGTACTGCCTTCATGCATCATTGGCTCTGCTGTTGGTGGTGCCTTAGTGGGCTTGTGGCACATTGGCGTTCCAGCACCTCACGGTGGACTCTGGGTTTCTCCACTTGCTAACCACATTTTGCTTTACTTCGTTGCTACTATTATTGGCTCCATTGTTGCAGGTGTCATTTTAGGTCTGTGGAAAAAGCCAGTTAACCAACAAGAAGATAAATAACAAAATTTAATTGAATTATACAAAAACTGCACTGGGCTGTTTAAAAAGCTCAGTGCAGTTTTTGCTTGTAAATTAATGCTTATAAGCTGAATGTCTTCAATTATATAGATCACTCTATTGCATTATAAATAAAAGATTAAAAAATATTGACTATATAAAAACGTTAATATAAAAATCCTTTGTATTCATGTAATGACCATTTCCGGGCCAATTTCTTGGAACGGTACCAGTGAGCACAATTGTGTATTTTGCTGCCATGCATAACATTAGCCTCAGTTAATACTTGATGTCCTTTAAGCTTCGACACGTTGTAAAAAAGACCTCCATCTTCTTCGTGACCGCCGATGGCATTAGTTGAGTTCCATGGTTTTACGTTCAACCATTTATGGCCACCTTCTTTTTTATAACCAGTTAGAAACTCCCAATGTAAAGCTTTATTATTATCGCTGCCAAGTGCATCTGTGGCAGTATGTGGGATATATTTATGTAAAAATTTAGAATCAGTTCCCATCTTCATTTTTTTAGGATTTTCGCCATAATAATATGTTCTGGTAACTTTAGTTTTAGTAAAAGTTTCTTTGGTGACGAACGGATAATTTATATCTTCTTTATTGAAAAAATACCAGTTGCCCCGCATTGCCTTAGGATAAACGGTTGGTACTTTTTTAGCTTCTACAGTAGTTGCGGAATTGTTTATCTGACTTCCAACTGTCCCCAAGCTTATTAAAGCAATGACTGAAATTAGTGATTTCTTTAGTTTCATTTTTCTCTCCTTTTAAACTGCTTTAGCAATTAATATATTATTAATGGTATCACTTGACAGCAAATAAATAAAAGCAAATTACCAGTTAGATGACTGCCCTTTATCTGTTTAATAAATTTCATAAGCAATAAGTTTCAAAAATCTTAGTGAATTTAAGGCGAAAATTTAATCATTTCAGCCACTATTTTGAGCAGTTGAATACGATTTCTATTGCGTAAACTGAAAAAATTGTCATACTTATATGATATAAGAGGTTAATTCCAGCTTAGTTTACGGATTGGAGAAAAACGTGTTCAGTCTATTCATATTATTATCAGAACGCCTGGGTATTATTATGATTCTGGCGTTTCTCCTTGTTAACATGCGCTTTTTTAGGGATTTAATTGAAAAAAGAACCTTAAAATCGCAAATCTGGTTATTTATCATTTTTTCACTCTTCGTTGTCATTGCCAATCTCACTGGTGTAGAAATTTCGAGTTCAAAAGAAATAGTTACCCCACTTATTCTGACAGAATTACCCCAGTCTGACTCAATAGCAAATACCAGGATGTTGGTTATCACTACTGCAAGTTTGACTGCTGGACCCTATGTAGGACTTCTAGTTGGGTTAGTGGGTGGTTTACACCGTGTGATTTTTGGTGGCTTTTCGGATTATTTTTATATTGTCAGTTCAGTTTTAATTGGGTATTTAATTGGCGTTTTAGGTGATAAGGTTAAGAAAAATAACTTGTATCCTTCTACTTTTTGGGTAGCAGTTTTATCTTTTTTAGCAGAACTAATTCAGATGGCCTTTATTTTTGCATTTCATGGTTTCGGCTTGATTAAATTAATTTTTGTACCCATGATATTGTTAAACACAATTGGTTCTTGCTTGTTTATAGAAATTTTGAAAACCTATTTATCAAATGAGCGTCAATTGCGGGCTGTGCAAACTAAAGACGTTTTGGAATTGGCTAATAAAACATTGCCTTATTTTCGCCATGGCCTGGACTTTGATTCTGCAGAGCATGTCTGTAAAATTATCAAAAAATACACTAATTTTGATGCGGTTGGCTTAACTGATCGTGTTAATGTACTGGCTCATGTTGGCGCTGGACAAGATCACCACATTGCTGGTGAGCCGGTAATAACTGATCTTTCTAAAACAGTTATTGCTTCGGGACGTGAAAAACTGGCTCATTCAAAAGAAGAAATTGGTTGTCCTCATCCGAATTGCCCATTAACATCCGCTATCGTTTGTCCACTGCAAGTAAACAAAAAAACGATTGGAGCACTAAAGCTGTACTTTTGTGCTGAACAAGAAATGACAGTAGTTGAAGAAAATTTGGTTCGCGGTCTTGCTATGATTTTTTCAGGACAATTGGCTATTGGCATTGCAGAACAGCAGACCAGTTTGGTGAATGAAGCTGAAATTCGGGCATTACAAGTTCAAATTAATCCGCATTTTTTATTTAATGCAATTAATACAATTGGAGCCTTAATGAGGGTTGATGTTAGTGAAGCTCACAGAGCTTTAATGCAGCTTAGCACATTTTTCAGATTAAGCTTGAAAAATGGTCAGGCAAAAGAAATCACACTTGATCAGGAAAAAAGGTATGTCAGTGCTTATACTGGAATCGAGGAGCTGCGTTTTCCGCATAAATTTAAGATTGACTATCAAATCAGTGTGCCGGATAGTACGCTGCTGCCATCGTTTTGTTTACAAATCTTTGTGGAAAATGCTATCAAGCATGCCTTCAAAGGCAGAAAAACTGGTAACAAAATTATCATTAATTTAAGTCAAAAAAAAGATTACTTGCAGATTTTAGTAAGTGATAATGGTGTTGGTATTAAACCGGAAATTTTAAAAAGGCTGGGTCAAGAGCCAATAAGTGAATCTGGCGGCAGTGGTACGGCACTCTATAATTTAAATAAGCGTCTGATAGGTTTATATGGCACAAATAGTCAATTGCATATCAAAACTGGTAAAAATGGAACTACTTTTAAAACCGAGATACCATTGAGACAAGCTGAAAAAGGTGATTTTGAAGGTCAAGGGGGAGCTAAAAATGAAAATTTTGGTAGTTGATGATGAACCATTAGCCCGCACTGAATTATCTTATTTGATCAAAAAAAGTTCAGTCTTAAATAAGCTAACCGTTAAACTCTATGAAGCAGAAGATATCAAGGAAGCACAGGGAACTTTGCTTAAATATAAAATTGACTTGCTGTTTTTGGACATTTCGCTTAATGAAGAAAACGGCTTTGAACTGGCCGATGAATTGAAACAACTGAGCTATTCACCGATGATTGTATTTGCTACTGCGTATGATAATTATGCCGTGAAGGCTTTTGACGTTGGTGCACTTGACTATGTTCTGAAACCATTCGAACAAGAGAGGGTTGATCAGGCACTGCAAAAGGCTGTGAAAGTCTTAAACAGTCAAAATAACAATGCTGTGCAGGCGCAAAAAGCGGGAAGTGACGTTCTTAGTATTGAACTTGAAGATCGCAACGTAGTTATTAAGAAACTGGAAGTAATAGCTGCAACGGTTAATAATGGTGTACTAACAATTGAAACGAACAAGCAAAAATATGAAACACGCAAGACCTTAGCTTGGCTCAAGGAACGACTAACAGATTCATGCTTTCTACAAGTCCATAGAAATGCAATTGTAAATATTGAAGATATCAAGGAGGTCCAGCCCTGGTTTAATCATACATTGATGTTGATTATGAATAATGATTCCAGAGTTCAGGTAGGTCGATCCTACCGCAAAGAATTAAATCAAAAATTAGGTTTGTAAATAGTTCTCTAATTTATATTGACTTGTGAATTTGCTTTAGTGCAGTTCACAGGTCATTTTTTGCAATTCACGAGTTAATCGCTTACAAAAATCATATTTTCTATTATCTTATTACTTGAAAGCAAGAAAGCTGAAAATGAGAAAGGAAATCGATCTTATGAAAAAAGAAAAAACAAAATCAGCTCCAATTTTAGTACAAATGTTTATTTATGCTGCAATTTTGTTTGTGGCACAAGTAATTTCTGATTTGATGCCAAAGTCTTTTCCCGTACCGACTCCAGTGATAGGGTTAGTTTTGCTTTATTTTTTATTGACTTTTCATGTAATCAAAGTTGAATGGGTAGATTCTTTTGGCAGTGCACTAATCTCACTAATTAGTTTCATGTTTGTTCCCTCTGGAATCTCTTTAGCCGCAAATTTAAAGATTATGAAAGAGCAGGGAATACAACTAATTATAGTGGTAATTGCTTCTACAATCATTTTGTTAGTTGTAACTGCTTATACCACTAAATTCTTTAGTTGGGTTATAGGAAAAGTAACTAATAATCAACTAACTGTTATGAATCACAAAAAAGTAGGGGATGTTAAATAATGCAATATATTACGAATCCATTATTTGGAGTTTTCTTGTCATTAATTGTATTTTTAACTGGACAATGGCTGTTCAAAAAATCAAAAGGTTTTTTCCTTTTTCAACCACTCTTTGTAGCAATGGTTTTGGGAATAGCAATTCTGATTATCCTTGCTAAGTGCTTTGATGTTTCAACAGCTACTGTTTATGCTAAAGCTTATAAACCAGGTGGAGATATTATTTTCTGGTTCATCACGCCAGCTACAATTGCTTTCGCGGTACCATTGTATAAGCGTAATGATGTTGTAAAGAAAAACTGGCTGGTTATTCTTTTAGGGTTGGTTTTCGGTACGTTAATTTCAATGGCTTTAATAACGCTTGTCGCTAAAGCAGTTGGTTTAAATACTGTCGGAATAAAGTCAATGCTAAGTCAGTCTGCTACTACTGCAGTAGCTATGCCAATAACAAAAGCTATCGGGGGCAATGCCTCGGTTACAGCAATGGCATGCATACTTAATGCTGTAGTAATTTACGCCTTAGGCAAACAATTAGTTAAGTGGTTCAACTTAAATAGTGATCCATTGGGAACAGGCTTGGGTTTAGGTTCTGCAGGCCATACTATCGGCTCAGCTTTTGCATTGGAAATGGGCTCTGTGCAAGGAGCAACTGCTGCAGTGGCAGTTGTTGCGACAGCTTTAGTGGATAATCTGTTAGTTCCAGTTTTTGCCCATTTAATTGGGTTGTAGTTTATAATTTTATAGTTGTTTTGTTTACTTACTCAGAAAGCACGCGAATTTATGGCGTGCTTTTTGATTACCTTAAATTTATTTTTTTAAAGCAATGAAATTGTAACAAAACTATAATAGGGCGTGGCTTTTAAAGCAATCCCTAATTAGTGTATAATGGTTATTAATTGTAAGTAACTTTTATTTTGTACTGCAATTAAAAAAGTTGCCTTATTACCTAAAAACTACACTTAAATACGAAAAGGAATGACAACAATATTGAAATTTGTTAAATTTAGAAAGTTATTTGCTGCAGTTACCTTATTAGGCATAGTTCTTTTAACATTAGGTGCATGTTCACAAAAGTCACACAAAAGCAGTAAGATATCAATTATGACGACGACGAATGTCTATTCTGACATTGCTCAAAATATAGTTGGCAAATATGGCAAAGCAGAAGCAATTATTAAAAAATCTGCAATTGACCCTCACGATTTTCAACCTACTACTAACGATGCCAAGGCTCTATCTAACGCAGACATAGTAATAGAAAATGGCCTAGGTTACGACAGTTGGATGGATAAATTGGCTTCTTCAGTTGACAAAAAGCCGGTTCGTGTTGGGGAAGACTTGATGAGTAAAAAAAAGGGGGATAATCCACATATTTGGTTTGATTTGACTATGCCCACCAAGTATGTTAATTACTTAGTTAAGAGCTTGTGCAAAAAAGATCCTAAGCATGCTCGTTATTACAGAAAAAATGGGAAAAGATATTTAGCTGAAATTGCCCGTATTAAAAGGGCTTCTGCTAAATTAAGTCATCACGTTGAAAAGCCCGTTTATGTCAGTGAGCCGGTTTTTGACTATGCGTTAAGTTCTGTCAACATTAAAGTCGCAAATAAAGATTTTGAGAAAGCAATTCAAAATAATACAGATCCGAGTCCGGCTGCTGTTCAGAAAATGACTGATGGTATTAAGAAGCAGAAAATTGCGTTTTTTGTGGTCAATGAACAAACTTCAAGTTCTACAGTAGACACTTTTCTAAAATTGGCTAAAAAGCAAAATATTCGTATCTTAAAAGTAAGAGAGACCATCCCGGATAATACTAATTATCTTGACTGGATGAATGACAGTTATCAGGATTTGGCTGAAGTAGTCCGAAAATGATTATTATGAGGCATTAAAAATGAAGAAATTGATTGCCGTTTTAGCTTTAGGAGCGAGCATTGCAACTGTTGCTGCTCCAGAGACGACGATAGTACAAGCAAGTACAATTAATGATACTGCTAAGCAAAATAGTTTCAGCGGTGTAACTTATGCAGAACAAGTATTAGCGCAAGAAGGGATTAAATATAACGATTTTTCTGCTGCTAATCCGATTAATTATCGCAATGGCAAGCCTGAAGGCGTTGTTATTCACGAAACTGCAACACCCAATGCTACTGCACGTAATGAATGTATTTATTTTAATCGTGAATGGATGAATATTTATTCTTATGTTCATGCTTTTGTGGATAAAACAGGTGTCATTCAAATGACAAGCCCAGATTACGGTGTATGGGGTGCTGGTCCTGTTGCTAACAACCGTTTTGTTCAGGTAGAACTGTGTGAAGAAAACAATCTGGCTGATTTTGCCAAAGGCGTGAATAATGACGCAATTTATGTTGCGCAAATTTTGCACAGATATAATTTGGAACCTGACAACGCTGTTCATGATGGCAAAGGGACAATTTGGTCTCACCATGCTGTGTCTACCTTTTTAGGAGGTACTGATCATACTGATCCGGATGGTTACTTTGCTAAATGGGGTTATTCAATGGATGATTTCTTTGATCTGGTTAAATATTATTATGATCAAGGAACGCCAGCTGATAATGCACCTGTTGATAATGATACAGTAACTCCACCAGCACCTGCAACACCTGCTAAAAAGCCGGCTGTTCTACCTAAGCCAGTTGCTACCAAAGTCTTAATTCATAATGCATTGGTTTATGATGAAAATGGTGTGGCGACTGATTTACCAACTAAAAAGGCTGGTACCAAGTTAACAATTTATGGCAATCAAACCATTAAAAAAAGAAAGTATTTGCAAATAGGTGTTAATCAATATGTTGTTGCCAGCAACGTTGAAGGCAAATTACGTCCATTAAGCCACAATGCTTACCTATACGATGGCAAAGGGAAACGGGTTGGTACAAACAAGTTATACCGCGGCAATTATGTGCGGACATATGGCGGTCGCGTTAAGATTAAGGGTCGTAAATATTACCCAATTGATGTTAATCAATTTGTCAAAGTGGGCAATTTTAAATAGATAATATAGGAAAATACAAATTGTCTGATATTTTAGAAGTTAATAATCTCTCAATGAGATTTGATAAAAATAATGTTTTTGAGAACTTAAAGTTCAAGTTAAAAAGGGGCTCATTGACTGCACTGTTAGGTCCCAATGGTACTGGAAAGACTACCTTAATAAATATTTTAATGAAGATGTTGACTCCTAGTTCTGGATCTTTTACATTTGCAGACGATGTTCGTCTGGGTTATGTACCGCAGTTTCGCAATATTGATGCTGAATATCCATTATCAATTGAGGCTTTTGTGGGTTTGAATGCACCGATTATTAAAAACGGCCAAACTAAGGAAGCAATAAAAAAGCAGTTAGAGGAAACCAATCTCTATCAAATTAAAAATACTCGTATGGGGGAAGCTTCAGGTGGACAAAAACAAAGAGCCTATCTAGCACAAGCCCTGCTTGATAATCCTAATATGATTATTTTAGATGAAGCTACGGCAAGTCTTGATCCTATGGCTAAAGATGAGCTGATGAAGCTGATCAGACATTTAAATGAAAAGCATAAAATAACAGTTTTGTTTGTAACTCATGATATATCATTAGCTCACAAGTATATGCAAAACTATTTATATTTAAATCATGGTCAAATTGAACATGGTGAAATGTCCCAATTTAAGGAGGCATATGAATAATGTTTGCATATGGTTTTATGCGTAATGCATTTTTAGCGAGTACTTTTATTGCGATAACTTGTGGCACTGTCGGTGTTTATGTAGTCGCACGTAATTTTAGTTTTTTGGCACACACGCTTTCCGAAATTGGTTTTGCAGGTGCTGCATTTGCAGTTTGGCTGGGAGTTGGACCTTTGTGGGGGATGCTTTTATTCACTCTCTTGGGTTCAATCAGTGTTGGGGAATTGTCACTTCATAGTGAGCAAAAAGAATCCTCAATTAGTGCTATTTCAGCCCTGTTTACGGGTTTAGGCGTACTTTTTCTTGCCATTTCTGGAGCTAACAGCAATTATGCTACGAATATTTTATTTGGCAGTATTATTGGTGTTGATCATCAGGGCGTCATCCAGCTAACAGCTTTGTCTGTATTTGTGCTGTTAATGATTTTTAGCATCCAGCGCTCATTAAATTTTGATTCATTTGATCATATTGGTGCTCTTGCTCATGGAGTAAAAACTGGTGCAGTCAGTGTTATTTTTTTAATTGCTCTGGCGATGTCGGTATCGATTGGTGCTCAAATAGTAGGTTCACTTTTAGTTTTTATTTTGCTAACATTACCACCAGCCACTGCAAACTATTTAGGGAAAACAATTCCGGCAATGATAGCCTGGTCTGTCTTTTTTGCATTAATTGGCGTCTGGCTTGGCTTATACTTGGGCTATATTACGAATCTGCCAGTAACTTTTTTTATTGCTGTCATTGAAGTTACGATCTATCTTGTTACCTACTTCACTCATATTATTAAGCATAATTTATAGTAATTATTAATATAAAAATAACATTAATTATTATTTTTGCTTTACTTTGTGAAAAAATATACAGTGGGAATCCCGTTATTTAAACATTTATTTTTAAATTTCACTAACTTTTGTAAGCATTTACATGTATAATAGAAGTTGGAAATATTAAATAAAGAAGGAGTCTTAAAAATGACATCATATTATAATGGTTTTCCCCAAAGTGATCGTGACGAAACACTAAAGATGATTAACCTCGATGAGCTTGAGGAGCGTGCAAAGAAAGTTATGCCAGAAGGTGCATACTACTATATTGCTTCAGGTTCAGAAAATGAGTGGACCTGGCGTAATAACACCACTGCCTTTAATCATTTTCAAATTGTCCCACGTGCTTTGACCAATATGGATAGTCCTCAACTGGATACTGAATTTATGGGTATGAAATTAAAGACACCTGTAATGATTTCACCTATTGCCTGCCATGGTATCGCCCACAAAGATGCAGAAATTGCTACTCAAAAGGGTGCAGCAGCAGCTGGAGCCTTGTTTGCATCAAGTACTTATGCTAATAAGAGTGTAGAAGAGATTGCGGCAGCAGCTCCAAACGCACCACGTTTCTTCCAACTTTACCTCAGTAAAGATTGGGGCTTCAACAAGATGGTCTTTGATGCAGTTAAAAAAGCTGGCTACAAGGGCATTTTCCTTACTGTAGATGCCCTGGTATCAGGCTTTCGTGAAGCTAACCTCAGAACTAAGTTTGCCTACCCTGTTCCACTAGACTTCTTTACTCGCTACCAAGGAGCAAAGGGTGAAGGCCAAACTGTAGCTCAGATGTATGCTTCTTCAGCCCAAAAGATTGGGCCAGAAGATGTTAGACGCATTAAGGAGATGTCAGGCTTACCTGTATTTGTTAAAGGCGTTGTTTGTGCAGAAGATGCCTACTTAGCCATGGGTGCTGGCGCTGATGGTATTTATGTCACTAACCATGGTGGTCGTGAAGTTGATTGCGGTCCTGCTACTATTGATATGTTGCCGGAGATTGCTAAAGCTGTTAACCATCGTGTACCAATAGTCTTTGACTCAGGTGTTCGTCGTGGTTCACATGTCTTTAAGGCTTTGGCACTTGGTGCCGATATGGTTGGTGTTGGTCGTCCATACTTATACGGCCTTGCACTTGGTGGCGCTAAGGGCGTTCAATCAGTTATTGAGCAATTGAACCAAGAATTATTAATTGATATGCAATTGACTGGCTGCAAGACAATTGAAGATGTTAAACACGCCAAGATTACTCATATTAATTACACTGCCGACAACTTGAAGTCAAATACTGATCCTACAAGAGTTAAGCCATATCCTGTAACAGCTGAGAATCAATTAAAAGAAGATGACTCAGACGCTGTAACTGGTGCTTCTCAAGCATAGTTAATTTAAAAGCTTAAGTATTCAAATCGCTCTGCATATATTAGCTGCTCTAACTAATGTGCAGAGCTTTTTTTATTGCTTAAAAAATGATTGTTTTTAATTAATAGTTGTAATTTAATTTTTATATCTTTATAATTGTAATAATAAAATTATTAATGGAGGAAAATTATGAAGAAAGCGTGGAAATTGCTTGAGACTTTGTTGATAGCATTTATAATGTTAACCCTGTTACCCCAGAATGCAGCAGCCGCTGATAAAGGACAAACTGAACAAAGAACCGACAATTATCTACGAAGAGTCAAACAAAAAGGTGAACTAGTCATGGGGACTAGTCCAGATTATCCTCCTTACGAATTTGTCAAAAATATTAAGGGCAAATCAAAAATAGTTGGTATGGATGTTGAAATAGGGCAAAAAATTGCCCATGATATGGGTGTTAAGCTTGTTGTGCGGTCAATGGACTTTGACTCTCTTTTAGTGGGTCTTGAGACAGGTAAAATTGACATGGTCATTGCCGGAATGAACGCGACGCCTAAGAGGGCAAAAAGCGTTGCCTTTAGTCAGCCATATTATAAAAGTGAGCAAAAATTACTGATAAGAAAAGAAGATAAAGGCAAATATCATAATTATAAGTCTTTTGCCGGCAAAGCAATTGGTGCTCAAACTGGCAGTATGCAGGCCACAATGATCAAAAATCAAGCCAAAAATGTCAAACTGAAAACCATGGATAAAGATAACGACTTGGTTTTAGGATTAAAAACGCATAAGGTTGATGCAGTTTCAGTTGACAAGGCGACAGCCGAAGCTTTTGCTCAAAATACGGACGGGATTATGGTTATTCCGGCAGGCCTTAAGACAGAGTCATCCGCTACTTCTGTTGCTTTTCATAAAGGAGCCAATAGTTTAGTTAAAGCTGCAAATAAATCAATAGCGGAGATTAAGCAAAAAGATTTAATAGATAAAGAATATTTACCCAAAGCTGGAAAATATTTAACCGCCGGTAAGACAAAAAAGGAAGTCAAAGCGTCTAATTCGATGTGGGCGTATAAAGACTTCTTTATAGCGGGAGTTGGTTACACCTTACTTATTTCTGCTATATCAGTTTTCTTTGGCTTTTTGTTAGGTGCAATACTGGCATTTATGCGCTTAGGACACAATCAAATTGCACGTTCAATTGCGACAGCTTATGTAGAATTTATTCGTGGCACGCCGTTAATGGTACAACTGCTGTTTATTTACTTTGGCTTGGGAGTAGTAGTAAATATTCCAGCTTTACTTTCGGGTATAATTGCCGTTTCTCTTAACTCTGCAGCTTATGTAGCAGAAGTAATACGATCAGGCATTAATTCAATTGCTGTGGGACAGACTGAAGCATCTCGCTCCTTAGGGCTGTCACGCACAGCGACTATGCGTTATGTTATTATGCCACAGGCAATGAAAAATATTTGGCCGGCATTAGGTAATGAATTTGTTTCCCTCATTAAGGAAAGTTCCATTGTTTCGGTAATTGGCGTTAAGGATTTGATTTATCAATCACGTGTAGTCCAGGCCGATACTTATCGCGGAGTAATGCCATTAGTAATTACAATGATCTTATACTTTATCATTACTTTTGGTTTATCTAGCCTAATGAAGGTATTTGAAAGGAAAATGAATCATGACTAACGCAAACCCTGTAATTAAAGTTGAACATTTACAGAAAAATTTTGGCAATAATAAAGTTTTAAAGGATATTAATGCTCAGGTAAATGAAGGTCAGGTTATTTGTCTAATTGGTCCTTCAGGTGCTGGCAAAAGTACTTTTTTGCGTTGTCTGAACCTATTAGATCAGCCATCTTCTGGCAAAGTGATTTTTGAGGATAAGGAGTTAACTGCCTTAAGCGAAGATCAGCTTGATCAACTGCGTGAAAGAATGGGAATGGTTTTTCAGCAGTTTAATTTGTTTCCCCATATGAATATTATTGAAAATATTAAATTAGCGCCTATGAAAGTAAAGGGCATGAGTGACAGTGAAGCTAAAGCTAAGGGAATGGAATTGTTGGATCAGGTCGGTTTGGCTGATAAAGCAGAAGCCTTTCCAACCAATCTTTCAGGTGGACAACAACAAAGGGTTGCCATTGCTCGTGCCTTGGCAATGGATCCCGAAGTAATGCTCTTTGACGAACCAACTTCAGCGCTTGATCCGGAAATGGTGGGTGAAGTGTTGAAAGTAATGCAGGATTTAGCACAAAAAGGGATGACTATGGTAGTTGTAACTCATGAAATGGGTTTCGCCAAAAATGTTGCAGATGAAGTATGGTTTATGGCTGACGGTTATATTCAAGAAAAAGCTGCACCACAGCAATTTTTTGCTCAGCCACAAACTCCGCGCGCACAGGACTTTTTGGCAAAAGTTCTTGAGGCTTAGGTGGGAGATAGTAAGTGGAAGAAACACAAGCGATTAAAATATTAACAGACTTGTTAGCGATAGATTCGGCAAATGATCATGAAAGCCAGATAGCTGATTATGTAACCGCATTGTTTAGCGGATATCCAGTAGAAATTCACAGACTTTCTTATTCTTCCGGCAGAGATAATTTGGTAGTAACCATTGGAGATCATGGTCCATTGTTAGGTTTCTCAGGGCATGAAGATGTTGTTGCAGCTGGGAATTTGACCAATTGGCATACAGACCCATTTAAGCCCGTTTTGAAAGACGGAAAAATATTTGGGCGTGGTGCGAGTGATATGAAATCCGGTCTGGCGGCAATGATTGTTGCAATGCTTGATTTACTTGATAGTGAGAAAGAACTGCCCGGTCGTATTAGACTTTTAGCTTCTGTAGGCGAAGAAACCGGTGAATATGGGGCGGCTCAGTTGACTAAAGAAGGCTATGCTTCTGACCTGGATGGACTTGTTATTGGTGAACCCTCAAACTTTGACGTACGTGTGACACATAAGGGTATTATTGACTATTACGTTTATTCTAAAGGTATTTGTGTTCATTCTTCGACCCCAGAAAAAGGTCAGAATGCTATAATGCCACTGATTGAGTTTGCACAAGCAGCGCAACAATTAATGGACAGTCATCAAAAAAAGGATCCGGTTTTAGGCTCTTTTACTCATGTGGTTAGCCAAATTCAGGGTGGCAGTCAAATTAATTCTGTTCCTGACAGTGCTTGGCTTTCCGGCAATATCAGAACAACGCCTATATATCCCAATGAGCAAATTTATACTGAACTTGAACAAATAGTTGCTGATTTAAATAAAAATGGCGCTCAGCTAAAAATAAGATATAGTTTTCCTGAGGTGCCTTTACCTGACCAATCTCAGACAAAATTAGCTAAAATGGCTCAAAAAGTTGTCGAGCAAGAAATTGGCAGGCCAAGTGAATTTGTTGCAGGGACTGCTGCTACAGATGCATCAGAATATATTCAAGCTGGAGGTTTCCCTATTATTATTCTGGGACCGGGAGCTGGAACTACTGATCATGAACCAAATGAGTATATAGAAGTAAATGCTTATTTAGATGGCTGTCGTTTATACCAAGAATTAGCAAGGCAGTTTTGGAACTCATTAGACTGATTTTTGACTATCATTAATATTTTTATAACAGAAAAAAGCCACTTCTTAAAAATAGGAGTGGCTTTTGATGTGAGAAATTATTATTTACATACCAGTTATATTATTTGTAACTAAAAGATGCAAGTATTAATTATAATTATTTTGGATAATTTTCTTAAATTCGCTTAAACGATTGGCAAAAGTTTTAAAAGCTTCTTCTAAATAATCTGGCTTCGTCATATCAACTCCAGCTTTTTTCATGATTTCAGCAGGATAATCACTAGAGCCAGCTTTTAGAAAGTTCAAATAGGCATTTCGTTGCTCGGTCGATCCATGAACGACATTGTTTGCTAAGGCAGTGGCTGCGGCAAAACCTGTAGCGTATTGATAAACATAGAAGTTGTAATAAAAATGAGGTACTCTGGCCCATTCTTTAGCAATTTCTCCACCAGATTCTACTGCATCACCGTAATAGCGCTGATTAATTTTACCGTAGATATCATCTAAGCGATCGGCAGTTAAAGGTTCACCATTTGCATCCATTTCGTGAATTTTTTGTTCAAATTCAGCAAACTGCGTTTGTCTAAACAAGGTTCCTTTGAAAGAGTCCAGGTAGTAATTAAGGACAAAAGCGCGTGTTTTAGGATCGGTAATATGAGCCAAAAAGTATTCTGTTAAAATATTTTCATTAGTTGTAGAAGCTATTTCAGCAACAAAGATAGGATAATCACCATAAACATATGGCTGATTTTGCCTGGTATACATGCTGTGGACTGAGTGTCCTGTTTCATGAACCAATGTGTATAATGAATCAACATTGTCCTCCCAATTGAGCAATTCATATGCATCTGTATCATAGCAGCCGCCAGAATATGCTCCGGTAGCTTTATTCTGTGATTCAACCACGTCAATTACGCGATTATTAAAAATATAGTCGACCTGCTTTAAATAGTCCTCTCCTAATGGTGCCAATGCCTTTTTGGCTTCTGCTTTAGCTTGCTCAAAAGTATAGCTCAATGCTGGTTTACCAGTTAATGGAACATACATGTCCCACATTTGCAGATCCTTTAAGCCTAAAATCTGTTTGCGTAACGCTACATATTCATGCAATAGGTCTAAGTGTTCATCGACTTCATCAATCAAAGTATCGTAAACGACTAATGGTACGCCATTTGCATTCATTGCACTCTCACGAGCTGATGGATAATGATGAACACGGGCACTATAGTTATGCTCCTTGACAGCACCGGAAAGAGTTGCTGCCAGGGAATTTTCAAATTGGCCATAAGTAGCGTACATGGAAGCAAAAGCATTTTTACGTACTTCACGATTTTGGGATTGAATAAGCAATGAGTATAAGCCATCGGAAAGTTGAACCATTTCACCGTTATCATCCTGAGTATAACCGTATTCCATATCTGAATTGGTTAAAACGTTATAAGTGTTTTCTGAAGCAGATAAAGCATCACCAGCATCTGCAATTAGCTTTTCTTCTTGTGCAGATAGCGTATATGGTCTCAGCCTCGTAATTTGATCAAGCAAATGCTTGTAGTTGCTGAGTTTAGGCTCTTCTCGTTCTAAAGCACTCAACTTTTCCGCTGAAAGACTTAAAATTGCTGGATTCATAAAAGAAGTAGCGGCTTCAAACTGGCTTGCAAGTCCTTGCACTTGAGCTACATAACTCAAATAATGGGCATTTCCAGTATCAACATCACTGGCAAGAGTAGCATAAGAATAGACTTTTTCCAGTCTCCGACTAACTGTTAAAATTTGAGTAATACCATTATATAAAGATGCACCAGAAGTGGTAAAATTTTCTTTTAAAGTGCTTAAAACTGGTATTTCTTTTTTGACAAGTGTATATTCATCTTCCCAGTCATTATCAGTTTTAAATATCCTGGTTAAATCCCATTTGAGATTTTCTGGGACTTCATTACGTTTAGGAATTGACATAAAAATTCTCCTTTTTAGCTATTTAATTAAATTATACTAAAGATTAAAAAATAAGATATTATTAATTATAATTGATATTATTTTAATTCATGTTTGAAAGTGTTAAAAATAATAGATGGAAAACTACGAAAGGGTTTGAATAGAGGAATGAATCCAAATTCAAAACGCAGAGAAGATTACCACAAAAAGCATTCTTCCCTAAATCTTCATCGGAATATTGCTTTGGCAGAACCTGCTAAAGCCTTTAAAGGCAGCGTTTTTGCTCGGATTTGTGGTATTGTAGCTGTTTTGTGTGTCAGCTTCGGCTTAGCTTGGGTAGCACACATGTATTTTGCTTTGCACAGTGCAATTGATGGCGAGGGTGGAAATTATGCGACATCTGCTCGTATTGCCAACAGACAGCCGATTTCTGTTTTAATTCTCGGAGTTGATCAGGGACTTGAAGGACGACATGATAAAGGTAATTCTGACACTTTGATTTTGGCAACAGCAAATCCTGCTAAAAATAAGTCGACAATGACTTCAATTCCTCGAGACACTCTCGCTAATATTTTAGGTGATCCTGGAAATAAGTACAATATGTTTCGGGTTAATTCGGCATACGGCATTGGTGGCAGTTCTGCTTCAATGAGAACTGTTTCAGCTTTAATTGGTGTTCCCATTCATTACTATGTGGAAGTAAATATGAAAGCTCTAAAAAGCCTGGTTGACGCTGTTGGTGGAGTTGACGTTAAAGTGCCGTTCAAGTTTTCATATGATTGGTGTGATTTTCATAAAGGAAAACAGCACTTAAACGGACGCCATGCTGTAGCATATGTTAGAATGCGCCATGATGATCCTCGAGGTGATTATGGCAGGCAAATGCGTCAAAGACAGGTTATCACTGCTGTAGTTCATAAAGCTATTTCAGTTGACTCAATTACCAATTATCGCAAGTTGGTTAAGATCTTTTCAAAATATGTCAAAACTAATCTTACGTTTAATGATATGTTAGCCTTAGCTCTGACTTACCGCGGCTGTTCCCAGAATATTGCCAGTGGTTATATTCAGGGGCATGATGCTTGGATTGATGGAGCATCTATTCAGGTAGCATCAACTAAAGAGCTTCAAAAGGCTTCTGACAAGATACGTACCAATCTTGACTTGGATAAAAAAGTATTGGATAATGATGAAACGAAACTCAATAAGTTAAATGAGCAGAACAATAATATTAAGTGGAAAGATCCCAGACCATTTACTAATTATCAGATTTACCGTTCAGTAGTAACTGATGAGTCAAATGGCAATTCCTCAGGAATTGGAACAAGTGGAGATAATTCTGCAGGTCAATAACTGTGCTTGGTAAAGGAGGATAATAAATATGCGTAAGCAATCTGCATTTATAGCTGTTTATAGTACAATATCAGCCTTTATTGCTTTTATTGCCATAGTATTCATTTGTTTACGCACATTTCATTGGAATTTACCTGCTTCTGTATTAGCAGCAAGCATATTTGCCTTATTTTTCTTTGCTTTTTCATGGTTTCGCGGTCATGCTTCTGCTGAAATTAAACGAATTGCACGTGAACATCATTTATCTAATAAAGATTTAGCTAAAATTACTGGCATGAAAGCAAGCGATTTTCCAATATATAATGATAAATTGCAGTTGATTTTACCTAAGCGTTATTGGCCTAAAGTATTGGATTCCTTGCAGAAATATGAACAAGAAAATGACGAAAAGGTGGGCAAATAGCCCACTTTTTTATTGTGTATATTAGCAAAACCAAGCCAAAAGATAGTTTTACTTTATTTTGTACAACTTATAATGATATTTAGGGAGATGCATAATGAGCATACTAACAGTTAAAAATTTGGGACAAGGTTTTGAAGATAAAACTTTATATCAAGATGCAAGTTTTGTACTTAACAAAGAAGATCATATGGGCGTGACTGGTCAAAATGGGGTTGGCAAATCGACCTTGATTAAAATTTTAACTGGTGAAATATTACCTGATGATGGACAAATTAAATGGCAAAACAAAATTGCAATTGGTTACCTTGATCAGTATGCCAAGTTGAAACCAGGGGTGACAATTCGCCAGTTTTTACGTACGGCTTTTGCATCACTTTATAATAAGGAAAAAGAGTTAAACTCTTTATATGAAAAGTATGCAGCTGAGGGTGATAGCTCTATATTAGAAAAAGCTGGTAAGATGCAAACCTACCTGGAAGAAAATAATTTTTATAATATTGATACCGAAATTGAACGAGTTGCATCTGGATTAGGTCTGGCAGAACTGGGGTATGATCATGATGTGAGTCAATTGTCAGGAGGTCAAAGGTCAAAAATTATTTTGGCTAAGTTGCTTTTGCAGACTCCAGATGTGTTGCTGCTAGATGAGCCGACCAACTATCTTGATGTTTCTCATATCGATTGGCTGGTTGACTATTTGAACAATTTTGCCGGTGCTTTTATCGTAGTTAGCCATGATTATGACTTTTTAGACAGAATTGCCAATTGTATCATTGATATAGATATCGGCACAATTACACGTTATACAGGTACTTTAAAACAGGCAATGCGTCAAAAAGAAGCTAATCGGGAAACGTATATGAAGGCTTATGCTAACCAGCAGCGTAAAATTGCCAAAACAGAAGCTTATATTCGCAAAAATAAGGCCGGTACCCGTTCAAAAAGTGCAAAATCACGTGCTCGGCAACTTGCAAAAATGGATGTACTGAATCCACCTAAAAATAACCATAAACCTCACTTTGCATTTCCTTATGTGGCTACAGCAGCCAATCTTTTATTGCAAACACAGGATTTAGTAATTGGCTATGATCAGGCGTTAGTCAAAGAAGCGTTCAATTTTTCTGTTGGAGGTAATGAAAAAGTTGCTATTACCGGTTTTAATGGTATTGGGAAATCAACGCTTTTAAAAACCATACTGGGACAACTTGATCCGATTTTTGGTACCTATAAATTGTCTGAAACTGCTAAAATTGCTTACTTTAAACAGGAATTAACTTGGCCAAATAATAACATGACGCCTTTGCAATATTTGCAGGAAAACTTTGAACGCACAAAACCCAAAGAATTAAGAGGGGCTTTGGCAAAATTGGGCGTCACTGCTCAACAGGCAATGAGCCCTTTGAAAAAGCTATCAGGCGGTGAGCAGGAAAAAGTCAAACTGGCAAAAATGTTATTTGAACCGGCAAATTTATTATTTTTGGATGAGCCAACCAATCATTTGGACCGGGATTCTAAAGACGCATTAAGACAGGCTATCGTTAAATTTCCGGGAGGAGTAATTATCGTTAGCCATGAACGTGATTTTTTCCAAGGCAATTGGGTTGATAAAACTATTGATATTGAGACTATGAATAAACTTTGAGGTAAAAAATGAATGCTAGACCAGGTGAATTGTTTTACCAAGATTTGCTTGAGACCTGCTTAACTGTCGGTGAATTAATGATTGAAGGCGGAAGCGAAATGTATCGGGTTGAAGATACGATGGTGCGCATTGCCAAAAGTGCTGGTGAACCGGATCCACGTGTTTTTGTAGTACCAACGGGTGTTTTTATGAGCTTGGATCATGGTAACTATTGCCAGAGCACACTTGTACATGAGCGCAATATCAACCTTGAACTAGTTGACCGTATCAATTCTTTGTCCCGTGCTTTTGCAGATAAAAAAATAACTTTGCAAGAAGTTAAAAAAGAAGTTACCAAGATGGCAAAGGGTGATTATCCCAATTTTCCCATATGGCTGCAGACGATTGGAGCCGCAATTTTAAGTGCAACGCTCATGGTATTGTTCATGAATAATTATGATTGGATTGATTTTCCTGCTGCGGCTATTGTGGGAGCTATTGGATTTCTTTCATTTTATTATTTTAAACGTTTTACTAACGTTAAATTCTTGGCTGAACTTGTTGCAGCCTTGATTATGACGCTTATTGCAGCCGGTTTAGTTCAACTTTTTCCGCAAATGATTATTGACCATATTCTAACTGGTGCGCTGATGCCTTTAGTTCCGGGTCTTGCTTTGACAAATGCACTGCGAGACTTATTTAAAGGTGACATTCTTTCAGGAATGGTGAAAATTTGTGAGGCTCTGCTTACAGCATTTGCATTGGGCGGCGGAGTTGGTATTGTCTTAAAATTTTTAGGAGCTTAGAAAATGCCTTTTTGGTTAGAAATAGTAATTAATGTTGCTTTTGCCTATTTGGCTTCAGCCTGTTTTGCATTAACAATCAATGTCCCAAGACGAGTACTTAATTTGGCCGGCGTGAGTGGAATTATTAGCTGGATTATTTATTGGCTGTCAATGAGAGCGTCGATGGGTCGGTTATTATCCAATTTACTTGGCTCTTTTGCGATTGGTATTTTAGGGATAGTTTTTGCCAGAATGAAAAAATGCCCGGCTACAGTTTTTTATATCCCTGCGATTGTGCCTTTAGTGCCAGGTGTTCCAGCATACCAGGCTGTGCGTGAATTAACATCCGGCAACCTTAGGGGTGCAAATGATGCAGTTTTAAGAGTAATAATTGTCACAGGATCAATTGCTTTGGGGATGCTTTTATCAAATATGTGTGTGGAAATTTTCTTCAGAATAAAAAAATTTTACAAACGTTACTCAGATAAGTATAATAATTAATGCGAGTCGACAAAAACGCGAGATGCGTATTTGTGTGAGGACACCCGCCTTAAGTGGCAGGCACGGGAAGTGCTGGTGGTTGACCAACCTGATGTGAACAGAAGTAGTCACCTGTTAATTTTAACGGGCCTCGATTTGAAAAAGAGCAGATTCTTAATTGAATCTGCTCTTTTTTATTTTAAATATAATGCTTGTTTACCTTGCTGGTTATAACTTTTTTCCAGGTTTTTCCAAGGTATTGCTTTGTTTTTATGACCAAAGGGATCATTAACGTAAACGATTCGTGCCTTTTTATCAAAGCCGGTAATAACGCAAGCGTGTGAAGACGGAGTCACATGAACTTCACCTTGAGCTGTCTGCCACGTTTGCATGTCGCCAACATGATTAAAATTGGTGGTAGTAATAATTAAAACTGGATGACCATCAGAAACCAATTTTATTACTTGGATAAAATCATGATTCGTGAAATTCTTAATACGACTAGTGTACTTTAGTCCGACTTGTTCTAGCGGTTCATTATAAACGCACCAGCCAGCATTAGCCTGACTCATATAGCCAACAAAGCCAACATGAGGGTTGCCGCGGTATTTGCCATCATCCGTATATGAAGAAACGTGCTTAATATTCTCTGAGAGATCGAGTTTATTAACTTTAACACCATAATAGCGCAAAAGCATCGAAAGAGAAGTCACTTCGCAGCCGTTGGGCAAATCCGGATACTGATTTTCTAAAGGAACATCTAACTTCTGGGATGATTTCAAGGTTAACCAATCATAGCGGTCTTTAACACCTGTAGAATTAAAGATTGTATAGACTAAACCTAGAGAAAAAATAACCAATAGTAATATCAAAATAGCTTTAAAGGAAAATCTTTTCTTTTTCATAAAGCTATTTAAACATAGGATGATTATTAAAAGCAAAAAATCGCTCAAATTAATGAGCGATTTTGCTAAATTTTATTTTTTCTTTATTGAAAGCGGTAATTAGTGGTGAGTTGCGCTTGATAAAGCATCAAGACTGTGATCTTCACCTTTAACTGCCATACCTTCAACGTCCATTCCTGGGCAGAAGACTTCGTCTTCAGGTACTCCTCTTTCTTCGGCGAATGCCTTAGTCAAAGTTTCCATGTCCATCAAATGATATTTCTTGTCTGGTTCTTTTGGATCAACTATTTGAATTTGAGCCATCATACCAGCGTCTTCATGTTCAATAATGTGGCAGTGGTACATGAACACACCTGTGTTTTGGAAGTAAACCTTTATGCGAACCGTTTCTTGAGGTGCTACTTCGATAGTGTCTTTGTAAACGCCTCTTTCGTTTGGATATGGTTCTTTACCGTTGCGTGATACAACCAAGAAGTGGGCACCGTGAGTGTGGAATGGGTGCAACATGCCGTTAACTTTATCGTTTGTGTTAGTTACATCCCAGTACTCAGCATTCATCAATTCCTGCTTCATGTCAATTCTTTCCATTGAGAACAACTTGCCGTTGATCATGTTGTGGTTGTCCATAGTAACATGAGGAATTGGTGAGTTAGGGTTAACAACTGGATCGTATGGTTTGAACAATGTGTCAGGAATTACGCTGTCATCTTTTTCATAGCTGTGAATTCTGAATTCAACCAACTTGAAGTCATCAGTGTAAAGGTTGACAACATCGCCTTCTTTGTAATTGCTGAAATCAACAACTACTTGTTGACGCTCACCTGGTCCAATTAAGACTTTAGTCAATTTAACTGGGTGCTCCAAGAATGAGTCATCGCCGGCGATTTGGGTCATTACCAAATCATCGCTGAAGTGCAGGCGCCATTCACGACGGTTGGAACCACCTAAGAAGAGCAAACGTACTTTTTGGGTAGTGACATCAACGTATGGACGAACGACACCGTTGATAATTGGAGTATCACCAAAGATACCCATTGCGTTGTAGTCTGCCTTGTAGTCAAATTGGTTATCTTCGTGGAAAATACGGTCTTGTAAAATAATTGGGAACTCGTCCTTGCCGTATGTCTTAGGAATTGGCAACTTAGCTTCGTTGGCGTCAGTAATAACGACACCCATTGCCAGCCCCATCCAAACTTGCATGGCTGTTGATGGACATGGGTGAGCATGAAGCCATGTTAAGGCTGCCGGTTGCTTAACAGTAAAGTCAATATGCTTTTCTTCACCTGGATAAACTGGTGAGTGGCAAGCACCATCATTACCAGGACCTTGAAGTTCCATACCATGCCAGTGGTATGTAGTTAATTCTGGCAAGCTGTTCTTCAAAGTTACGTGAACGTGTTGACCTCTGGTCAAAACCATAGTTTTACCAAGAACTGGGAAGTTGTAGCCCCAAGTATGAGTCTTTTTACCTGGCAAAAATTGGAAGTCACCTTCTTGGGACTCAATTGTGTACCAAACATCATTGTTTTCTTGTTTATCAGGCTCTAATACTGGTGGAACAATTAAAGGTTGAGCTTCAACACCTTCAGGAATATGAAGATCCTTGTATCCCATTTCGTGATTTTTATCAAAATCTTCGGAATTATAGAAATAATCTGTGTAAACTTTATCTGACATATTCGTCTACCTTTCAGTTAAAAAATTTAGTGAAAAATTTTTAGTTACATGTTAAATTTACTCTATGTGAAAACGCTTGTAAAGTAGATACGGCCAAGTTTTTTAAATAATAATTTATAAAAACGCTTTTTTAAAATTTTATAGAGCAAAGTGTTATTTAATATTAGCAAAAATTCTGCTTTAATAGTGGTTTTCTATGGATAAAAACGGTTTTTAGATATTTTAAATTAACATTGACTAGCAAAAGTGTTTTTTAAAAAATATTTTTAAAAGAAATAAAAAAATTGTTTTTAAACAAAAATTTGAGTATCGTATAAAAGACTGATAAAAATTAATAAATTTAGATAAGGGTTTTTAATTTGAAAATAAGCTTAAAAGATTTAACTGCAAAAATAGAAAAACAAGATTATATTGAAGACTTAGAAACTGTTAAATATGCAGACATTAGCAAGTCAAAAGCTAGAATGCATGAGCTGGCGACTAAATTAGTTACAGAAACTAGAGCAGCACTTAAACATAGTTCATTAAGTCATGTTGCACTTGAAATAAGCGGACAGAGGCCTGTTGTCTTTGCTTTGGAAAGCAATATCATTAATTTGCCTTATAGCAATTACAAAAAGATCGCTAATTTCTTCGAAGAAGGTAGAGAATATCCTGTTGCTATATATTTTGAGACACAATCAGAATATTTGAATGCATCAGGGTTTAGAATTGATCAAATAGCGACAGAAGAAGAGATTGAACAAAATCAAGCAGAAATTGCAGATAGACTGTCAGATGCAATGCAGGAAAAAATTAAGCAGGTCCGTGAATATCAAAAGACTTCATCTTCGACCAAAAAAAAGCCTGCCACTAAAAATACTGCAAAAACTAAGAAAACTACTACTAAAAAGACTAAATAAAAATATTCAATTTTTAACAGGTAAAAGTTTTTTAATTATTGCGTTAATAATACTATTTTTAAGCTCAGCTATTCAAAAGATACTTTTTACAATATAATGGAAAAAGAAGCAGGAGGTCCGTTATGGTTAGCTGGAATCTACTTGGAGTTTTGTTATGGGTAATTGTTATTCTTTATTTAGTTTTTGTTGTGCAAAATATTCGCAAACGCCGAATTACTATGATTATCAAGAAACACAGGCAGTTTAGCTGGCCAAATTTTTTAATCGATATTATTGAAGTGGTTGCTTTAATAGTAGGTATTGTATGGTTGTTTAACAAAACTATACTGGACAATCCTGACCTTGAGGATACAAGTAAAATTACGTCGCATATTACTTACGAGCCTATTGTCATGAACACCGGGGAAGGTAATTCAAGTTACGTTACGATTAATTCGAAAAAGAAAAGAATTAGCACTCAGACTTTTACCTATTATAGACCAGGTAAGAAGATCAAAGTATCCAGCGATTTTGCCACTGTTGCATATGGCAAAAGTCCCTTAGATCTTAATGCCGCAAAAATTCCGTATGATAAAAAAGAACTACAGAAAATGGACCGTAAGTATCAACGTGCTTATGTTGCAATTTATACGGCTGATTATAAAAAGGTGTGGCAGAATGGCATCGGAATGCATGCTGGACACAACGCAACGCGCTACTATTTAATTAGGATTCCGGATTCATCATTTATCAAAGAAAAATAAAATTAATTTAACTAAAGGTTTGCATAATTTCAAAATTGTGCCAAGTCCTATTTTAATTGAAAATCGCAGAGGCTAGTGGTAGCCTCTTTTTTCGTAAAATGAAAAAGTACAAAATTTAAGCAATAACTTAGTTTAATCACCGAATTTGAACAGATCTCGGAGTTTTTATAATGGTCAAAAATATCACAAATAAAAAAATAAAGGGACTAAGTTTGATAACAACATTAGTCCCTTAGTTATAACTGAATCTGTGATGAATTTGCAATTTCGCATTAATTAAAATTCCGTATAGTTTACTTTTTACGAACTTGAACCAGGAGATTTCCCTCGACAAAAGCGAGAATAAAGCTCGCTGTTAAGAAGTCGACTACATTACCAGAGTAAAAAGCGGCCAGTAAGATGAAGCTGCTGGAAACAATTAAAGAACTGACTAAATAAGTGCGTGCTGACTTATATCTTAGCCACCTGTATACTCCATAAAATAAAACTGCCACATATGGTCCGACAAACAGGAGCATTCCGAGCCAGCCTAAAGAATATATTTGGGCGGTAAAATCGCGTTCTAAATTAAAAATATTATTTTCTCGAATGTACGAAATGCCCAAAAATTTATCTAGCTTGTTGTTATTGATTTTGACTACTTGATTAAGCATTGCTTTTTCAATATGGCGATTTTCCATCCGCGCTTGACCCGGTTCATTCATAATTTTGAGCCAAAATTCTGGATCATACTGGTACGGGTAACTTTTGAAAACAAACTTGGGATTGAGAGCATATTCCTGATAATTTTTCTTAATGAAGTAACGTAAAAATTCAGCTCTTTTTTCGCCACTGGGATATTTTTGTAAGCCCGCAGCCAGCTCCTTTTTTTCATCAGTTAAGTCGTGGTCAGATTGTTTGGCTAAATAAATTTCATAATTGTAACGCTGAATTGCAGGGCCAAAAGGCAAAATCACCAGAGATCCTACTTCAATTAGGACTGCAACTAAAAATGCCTTACCACCGTTTTTTACATCTTTAATCAAATATTTATGTAGACCAAACAGGATAAGGCCAATAATTATGCCACCAATTAGGCCAATTGCTGCTACTTTAGTACCAATCTCGATCATTGCCAGAGCTTGCACAACATTTAGCAAAACCGTATGCCAGCTAAATGAAGTAAAAAGATAGTAGAGCATGAGCGGCAGCAGCATAAACAAGACTGCCGATATCATATTGGTAAAGTTGAAGAAACCTTTAGAAGCCATATGGGAATAGCCAATATTAGGATTAAAAAACCATTCAAAAATATTGGCACTGATAGTTCCTGTTTCATAAGATTTAAGAGAAATAACAAAAAGATTGGAAAGAACGATAGTGCCTGAAAAAAGTCCTGAAATACCTTCAATTACCAATTGCAGTTGTTTTTGACTAAAATTTAATTCATTAGTTAAATAAAGAACTGTTAAGGGCAGCATCATTCTGATTAAATAAAAGATTTCCCCGCTCGCAGTATAGCCGTAATTGTTGGGGCTGACACTGGTAAAGTGCTGCACGTGCACTAAATGAAGTGCTGAATAGATGGCTAAAAGAACAATATAAAACAGTAACAATTTTTCCTGTGATAGTTTCTGCCAGGAATTTTTCGAGCTAAAGTAAAGACAAACCAGTACAGCCACAGCCAAAATACGGATAATTGTGGGCAAAGTAAATGGTAAAATATTGGCCAGAGTACCATGGTAAAACCAATATAAATCTAAAAACGGTTGTATTAAAATGAACCAAAATAAGACAGTTCTTGCTTTTTCTTTCACTTTTTTCTCCATATTATAAATATTTTCATGGTTTAATTTTAGGCAAAAACGCAGCAAAAAAAAAGAGCAGTGAATCTTTATTCACTGTTTCTTAATTAAAAAATAGCTGTTAATCTTTTTTCTTGTCAGTATTTGCTTTTTCTTTGGCAGCTTTTTTAATTTTTTCTACTTTAACATCACTTTTGGCCAATGCTTGAATTTCTTTGATCTTCTTTTTAGGAATGCTTTTCAAGTTTTTAAAATTCACTACAATTTTTTGATTAAGATCACTAACTGCAGTTCTGTCAGTAGGATCATAATCAATGATTTTTAGCAGGGCAGAATTTTCGTAAATTTTTTCTACTTTACCTAAAAAAGGTTTGGTCAGTTCTTCTTCAGATTTAGCGCTAAGAATGTCATCTGCTTTCACATCTGCTTTTTTCATAATAAGTTTTACTTCCTCTCTTACCCATGTTTCATTATAATAGAAAGATATTATTATAAAAGCGAATTGTTTTCAAGTAAAGGAAGCCTGGATTTTGCAAAAATTAATTTTAATTGCTGGCCCTAGTGGTGCAGGCAAAACTACTATTTCAGAGTATTTAGCAAATAAGTTTGATATTCCCAGAGTCTTGACTCATACGACCAGGCCAATTAGACCAGGAGAAAGTCCCGAGAGCTCTTATCATTTTGAAACTGATGCCAGTTTTAAAAAACTGCATTTTTTTGAGCACGTTAAATATGGCTCATATCAATATGGCTCGAGCAGAGAAGCATTAGAGAAAGCCTGGCTGGACCATGATATAGTATCCTTGATTGTTGATATTAAGGGTGCTGCTTCATATTTGGCTGCAATCAATAAGCAAGTTTATTTTTTATATATTACTACCAGCTCTAAAGAGATGCTTGCTGAGCGTTTATTAAAAAGGGGTGATGATCCGCATAAAATTAAAGAACGATTAAGTGGCAGCGAGCTAAATGTATTACCTGATAACTTGAAAAAAGACGCTCACATATTAATTAATGATAACTGGCAGCAGACTGAAAAAGAACTCCTTACCATTGTTACAAGTCTTAGAAACTCACCGAACTAATTAAATTACTTTTGTAAAAAAAAACCCGTTTCAAAATAAAATTCTTAACGTTTTGTAGCTCGTTTGAAACAAATGTGTAACATTAAATGAGTATTATAGAAAATGTCGAAGAAATAGGGCGAATGATTTCTAATTATCATTTGTTGGAATTAAAAAGTTTTGCTTATGAACTAGAAAAGAGTTTAATTTTGAAACACGGACACTCAAAGAGATTAGTTAAGTTAATAACTTTCATTGCTTTGTTTTTCACTAGTACAACTAGTGTAACTGTAGTTAGTGCTGCCACTGCAAATGATGTCAGTGCCAGTAGTGTAACTAAGAAACGGACAGCTGTAGCTAAATTAGCCAAAAAACAGGTAGGTAAAGGCTATGTATACGGTGCTACAGGTCCTTACTCTTTTGATTGTTCCGGTTTAGTACAATATGTGTATAAAAAAGCTGGAGATAAAACTTTACCAAGAACCACTTATTCTCAAGTAGCACAGGGTAAAAAGGTTTCATTAAAAAAATTAAAGAAAGGTGATTTGCTTTTCTGGGGTTCTTCTGTTGCACCTTATCATGTTGGCATTTATGTTGGAGATAACCAATTTGTTCATGCAGCTACCCCAAGTCAAGGTGTTTTAAAGCAATCAATTAGTGCCTATTTCTATCCCTCCGCTGCTAAACGTATTTTAGATTAATTAAACTCTAGTTCTATATTTTAAAAATTATAAAATTGCAGATATGCTCTTTCAGGTATAGTGAAGTTGAAAGGGCTTTTTTTACTTACTGGTATTATTATTGTAACCTTATTGTAACAATATGCGAGTAAAATTGATTTTGTAACATAGAAATAGAACTTAATTTTTAAAAAATTTGATGCGAATACGGGGGGATTTTGATTTTGAAAGTTAAAAGTAATTTAGTTAAATTTACTACTGCAGCTGCTTTGACTATTACTGGATTTGGTATTGCAAACGCAGTAAATACCAACTCTGTGGCTACTAATGTTAAGGCTTCTACAAACAAGTTAAAAATCAATTATGTTCCTGGATACGGCATTAATGTGTGGGATAATTATGAAAATCCTACTTTTACTGGTAAAAGAATTAAGCACGGTAAAACAGTGAGCATTTTAAGCAGTGCAATTGATAAAAAGGGAAATACTTGGTATCAGATTGGTGAAAATCAATGGATTCAAGCTCGTTATACTGTCAAGCCGGGAGTCAAAATAGCAAAAGTTCAAGCCAGAACTGTCAAGAAGAAAAGTGTAAAACAAGCTGAAAAAGTTGTTGATTTGGCAAATGCTGAAGTTGGAAAATCATACGCGTGGGGCGGAAACGGACCTCAAGGTTTTGATTGTTCAGGTTTAGCTCAATATGTTTACAGCAAAGCTACCGGAGTAAACTTGAGTCGTACAACTTATTCACAAGTTAAGCAGGGCAAGAAAGTTTCAATGCAAAATTTAAAGCCCGGTGACCTTCTATTTTGGGGTTCATCAACAGCTCCATATCATGTGGGTATCTATGTTGGTGACAATCAATATGTACATGCTGCTACTCCGGCTCAAGGGGTTGTAAAAGAAAATTTAAGTTCATATTTCTATCCATCAGTTGCAAAACGTGTTCTTGAATAAGAATAAGTTTGAAATTTAAAACACTTAGAAAATCTTCTAAGTGTTTTTTTATTGCTAATTGATTGGTGTAACTTGATTAAAAATCTGAAGCGTTTAAAATAAAATTGAATACTAATTTTTGATCAAATTAAGCTATTGAAGGAGAACTGATTTGATGAAGCGTAATTTTTGGAAAATGGGTCTTGCAGCGGCATTGACTCTAACCGGAATTGGTGTGGCTTCACCGCAGAAAGCTGTGGATGCTGCTACATTAAAAGTCCCAGTCAAGAGGATTCAAATTAGTTGTTTACCAAATAAAGATGTCAAGATATGGACTAATTTTGAGGGGGGACAACTAATAAGTTTTCGTGCTAAAAATAAAAGTAAGTGGAATGTTGCTAAAACAGCAGTGGACCGCAAAGGTAAGCTATGGTATATGATTGGTGACAGTGAGTGGATTGAAGCTCGCTATACTGAAGATCTAGAAGAAAAATCTGATGCTAAAACTGCTCGTGAACAAGTAAAATCTGTTGCCACAAAAAAGAAAGATAAAAAAATAAAGCCTAAAAAGGCATTAAAAGTACCAAAAAAGCAAAAAGTTCAAAAACAAAAAGTAGTTGTTCCTAGTTTAAATAATGTTATTAAAAGGAAGAGTAATAAAACTACCGTAAATCCAATTAATTTAGGTAATAAAACTGTTTCTAATAATTCTTCAAGCGATACTTCAAGACGTGCACAGGCTGTAGTCAGTTTAGCTGAAAGTCAATTAGGCAAAAGCTATGTCTGGGGTGGCAACGGTCCAGACAGCTATGATTGCTCTGGCCTGGTGCAGTATGTGTATAATCAAGTTGGTGGTGTGAAATTACCTCGTGTAACGACTGATCAAGTAAAGGTTGGGCAAACGGTGGCAATGAGCCAGTTGCAGCCTGGAGATTTATTATATTGGGGCTCGACAGATGCGCCTTATCATGTTGGCATTTATGTTGGAAATAATCAGTACGTCAGTGCCGCCACACCGGAACAAGGCGTTGTATTACAAACAATCAGCTCATATTTTTATCCTTGTATAGCAAAACGTGTTCTTCTCTAATTTACAGGCAAAGTTCATGATTAAATTGATTTTCGATTATCAATTTATATTAAAAAAGATTCTCATATGATATGACTCCCAAATTTAGGACAAATTTGGGGGTCACATCAATATTGAAGTGAGAATCTTTTTTATTAGTGTTAGTTTTCTATCGTTTATTTTCGTCTAGACAATATAACTGGCCAATTGTGCTTGTTCTCTAGGTGAGAGCCGCACAGCAATATGAACACCATCATTTTGATATGTCTCTGTTAATACTTGGGCATTTTCATGTAAATAGGATAAAATCTTTCCTGCGGATAAAGGCAATAACAAATTGATTTTTTTATAATTGGTAAAAATTCGTTTTGTTATTAAATCAGCGAGGGTTTCAATAGATTTAGTGTCAACTGCAGAATATAAAATGCCGCTGCCTTCAATTTGGGGATAATTGCGTTCCGACTTGTCAGCCTTGTTATAGGCAGTTATTATTGGAGTGTTTTTGACACCAATTTCATTAAGCACATTTTGTGTAGTGCGAATCATTTGAATCATATTAGGATCTGAAGCATCAACAACGTTTATTAATAAGTCGGCATCTTTAACTTCTTGCAAAGTAGCTTTAAAAGATTCAATCAAATTATGAGGTAATTTAGAAATAAAACCAACTGTGTCTGAAAGAATAAAACTAAAATTATTTTCTAAGTCTATTCTGCGTACGTTTGTATCTAATGTGGCAAATAACATATTTTTCACAAAAACTTGTTTATCGCTATGTTTAGAAAATTCTTTTAGCAGTCCATTCATTGTGGTTGATTTGCCGGCATTGGTATAACCAACAAGTGCTACTTTTGGAATATGGTTTTGATTACGCCTTTTGGCTTTGATTTGTTCCTGCTTATCAATTGCTTGCAATTCCCTTTTTATAATAGAAATTTGTTTACCAATAGTACGCCGGTTCAATTCCAGTTTGGATTCACCAGCACCACGGTTGGCAAAGCCGCCGCCAGTTGAGCCACCATTACCGCGTTGCTGGTCCAGGGTATTTTCTGATGGGTGCAAACGTGGCAATTCATACTGCAGGCGTGCCAGTTGAACCTGCAGTTTTGCTTGCTTAGTGCGTGCTCTACTTGAAAATATTTCTAAAATTAATTCGGTACGATCAATTACTCGTAATTTAGTTAATTTCTCTAAGTTCCGAATTTGAACCGGCGTCAATTCATCATTAAGTACTAGAACTTTTGCTTTTAAACCATGTGCCATATCCTTAATTTCATTGATTTTTCCTAAGCCAAAATAAGTGCCAGCTATTATATGTTCCTCATTTTGTCGAGCTTGTCCTACAACCTCCATGTTTGCGGCTTCTGTAAGGTTAGCCAGTTCACTCATGTAGTAGTCAAAATTAGGATCATTTAAATTGGCTCCAGCAATAAATGCTTTTGTTTTACGTGGAGTATTTTCAATCATTTATTTCTCTTTCTGTAAATAAATTTATTAAGTGGTATTTCTCAAAAAAATTAAAAATTATTAATCCTCATGTTTCGTGCTTCTTTCGCGTCTATGATAGTTTAATTTTAATACAAATCGCTTTGTTTACCAAAAAGAAGAAGTAAAGTTAAAAAATAAATAATTAGCCTTTTGATAATGATATTACAAATTATTGCTTTTGCTGGACTTATCATTAATATAAATAGCTGCCTCATTTAAAAATGTAATTAATATTTTTGTACTGCGTTTTTGCTTAAAGGTAACAATATTTTATTTAGAAAAAGAAAAGCTAAATCAAAAGTAAAAAGCACATTCTAAAAGATGTGCTTTTTTGTTGTCAAAATCTCTAGTTAACTGATTGCACCAGAAATAATAGTTAATCTTGACTTTTGCTTATTCAGTTGTCGTGCTTGAATATTGGTTGAGAACGATTACATCTAGAAAGAGGCTAAATAATGCTGGAACAATTAAAAAAAGAAGTTTATGAGGCCAATATGCAGTTACCCCAATTAGGTTTGGTTACCTTTACTTGGGGCAATGTTTCTGGCATTGACCGTGAGCAAGGATTATTTGTTATTAAGCCTTCAGGAGTTGAATATGACAAATTAGTACCTGAGGATATGGTAGTTGTCGACTTAGCCGGCAAGGTAGTTGAAGGTAAGCTCAATCCATCAAGTGACACTCCAACTCATACATATTTATATAATCACTTTCCCAAAATTGGCGGCATTGTTCATACTCATTCACCGTGGGCAGTAGCTTTTGCGGCAGCTAAAATGGATATTCCGGCACTCAACACTACCCATGCTGATACTTTCTACACTAATGTTCCCGCAGCTGATGCACTGACAAAAGAAGAAATTGCAGCAGACTACGAGTGCAATACAGGTAAGACAATTGTCCGCACTTTTAAGGAGCGCAACCTTGACTATTTAGCAACTCCTGCTGCTTTGGTTAGTCAGCATGGGCCGTTCTGCTGGGGGTCAACGCCAGACAAGGCAGTATATAATGCGAAGGTTTTAGAAGTTGTCGCAGAAGAAGATTATCACACTTTGCAACTAACAAGAAAAAATTGCGAACTGCCACGATACCTGCTTGATAAACATTATTACAGGAAACATGGAGCTAATGCTTACTATGGTCAAACTAGTGCGAAATCTTTTTCTCACAATTAAAAATTATCCGATAAAGGAGGTGAATAAATGGAGCTTTTACTTCCAGAATTAGTTTTTGCACATGTAAGAGTAAATACAGCTGATGAAGTACTTCATTTTCTGGCAAATAAGCTGCAAGTTAATGGTAAGGTTAAAAATACTTTTGAAAATGCGGTTATGAAGAGGGAAAAAATCCACCCAACAGGTTTGCCTAGTGGCAAAATTGCGGTTGCAATTCCTCATACAGATGTGCAGTACGTTAATGAAGCAGCAATAGCTTTTGCTACTTTGGATCATCCAATACCATTTCATAATATGGCTGAAACTCAGAAAATCTTGGATGTTCAGATTGTTGTGATGCTGGCATTAAAAGACCCGCATAGTCAGGTTAAGATGTTGCAAAAGTTAATGACGTTATTCCAAAATCAAAAGCTTTTAAGTGATTTGCAAAAGTTGACTGATAGTCAGGAACTTTATCAAATTGTTTCTAAGCATATTTAAAAATAAAGAGAGGGAGTTATTTATGAAACCTGTTATTGATTTCATTATGTATATAGTTGGCTTGAGACCAACAGTCCTAATTCCAATTATTATGTTAATCTTTGGCTTGTGTGTACGAGTGCCGTTTACCAAAGCATTGCGTGGTGGCCTAATGGTTGGAATTGGCTTTATTGGTTTGAATGCGACAGTTTCAATCTTGACTGATGTTATGAATCCTGCAATTAAAAACATGATTCAGGTAATGCACTTAAATTTGCAGGTAATTGATGTTGGCTGGCCCTCAGCTTCAGCTATTGCATATGGTACTGCAGTTGGAGTCAGTATGATTCCTTTGGGAATAGCAATAAATGTTTTGATGCTGGTTACAAAAACCACGTCAACTATTGACGTTGATATTTGGGACTTTTGGCATTTCGCATTTAGTGGATCTTTAGTTTACGCTTTAACAAAAGATATTGTCCTTAGCTTGTTTCTAGCAAGTGTAAACATGATCGTAATCATGGTTACAGCTGACAGAACTGCACCACTTTCGGAAAAATACTTGGGTTTACCGGGAATTTCCATTCCTCATGGTTATGCAGGCTCTTTTGTGCCGGTGGCAATTGTTTTCAACTGGATTATTGACAAAATCCCTGGTGTCAATAAAATTCATATGGATGCTAAAGATTTTAATAAAAGATTCGGTTCCTGGGGTGAACCAACGCTTTTAGGTTTTGCGATTGGTATCATTATTGGAATTTTGGCATATGGTTTCATTCCGGGGATGACTATCGCCACTAAGCTAGGTAAAATCATGTTGATGGGTGTTACTCTTTCTGCCGTGATGATTATTACACCAAAAATGGCAGCTTTGTTATTACAAGGAGTTGTACCAGTTTCAAACGCCATTCAGGCATTTACTCAAAAGAAATTTTCAGGTAAAAGAAAAATTTATATCGGAATGGATACTGCTGTCGGTATCGGTAGTCCAGTAGTTTTGGCTTGTGCTACCCTAATGATTCCTGTTGCTCTATTGTTTGCGTTTATTTTACCTGGAAACCAATTCCTGCCAACTATTGGTTTAGTAGGGTTTGTTTTTATGTTTCCGTTAATAGTTTCAGTTACTCACGGTGACTTTTTCAGATCATTTATTATTGGTGCCATTAATGTCGTCATTGGTTTGTGGATTGGTACTAATTTGGCACCACTTATTACCAAATGTGCTCGTGCTGCTCATTTTGCTATTCCGAAAGGTTCGTCTTTGATTTCAAGTATTGATTATGGTTCCAACCCATATCCCTGGTTGATAGTCCAAATTGCTCCTTATAAGATTGCAGCTTATGCAATTGGCATTATTCTGATAGTGGGACTTTGCTGGTGGAACAGGAAAAAGATTATTGCTGAAGAAAATCAGATGGCAGCAAGTGCTAAAGAAAAATAATTGTTTAGGTAAGGAGAAAAAATCATGAAGAAAATTTTAGTTGCATGCGGTGCGGGGGTCGTGACCAGTACCACTGCTATGAATAAATTACAAGAGGAATTAAGTAATCGCGGCATTTCAACTGATGAGTATTCTTTAGGACAATCATCAGTTGCACAGGTCGAGTCTTTAGCCCCTGAATATGATTTAGTTATTACTACTACTCAATATGATAATGACGCTGTTAAAATTCCAGTTATTAATGGTTTACCACTTTTAACTAATGTAGGAATTGATAATGTTATTAATGAAGTAGTCGATAAATTAGGACTTTAACTTTTTTACGGTGAATTGCTATGTTACTAAATTTAAAGGGTGATTAACATGGCAACAAGTAATTATGCCATGACACCAGCCAGCAGACTTTTTAAATACTTACTTCAAGCGCCAGATTTTGTGAGTTTAAAAGAAATTCTGGAAACATTTAATATCTCTCGGCGGACGGCTTTTAATTGGTTAAAAACTATCAATAATACGCTAAAGCAGAATCAACTTGATGAAGTAATCAACGTGCCTCGATACGGATATAAAATAACCGATAAGACCAAAAAAAGTATAATAGCTGGTTCAAATATGGGTAACTTAACGTCAACTCATGAATTAGGAGTACCTTTAGATGCTATAGATCGTCGTACTGCAATTGTTTTATTGCTGATAGATCAGAATAAATATCTTTCAATTAACAAATTGGCACAAAAATTCAATTGTTCTCGTAATACAATTATTAAGGATTTTAAAGCAGTTAATAAATGTTTCCCAAGGTTAAAAATTGTTAGTTCACACTTAGGACATAAAATAAATTGCAATGAATCAGCTATTCGCATCACAATTTATAAATTATTGATGCAGCATAATAAATTGGTTTATAAGTATATAGAACACTTGAATTTTCCGGTAGCTAAATCTAGAGAGCTAGTTGAGGATATTCAGCAAAATCTCCAAATGAATTTTTCTGAAAATTCTGTTCAACAACTGGCTTATCTTTTGGTATTTATTTATTCAAGGATTAAAAATGATCGTTATGTTAAAACTATAGCTGATTACAATTGGATAGCTAACAATACAACTAATGTTTTAGCTAACTGTAAATATCTGCTCTACCTTCTTACAAGTAAAAAAATCACTGAAGGTGAAGTGGTTTTTTTAAGTAAAATAGTTTTGTGTTCGCAAGCTACTGAAGTCAACTGTGTAAATGATTCTTTATACCAGGACTTAGATCAAATAGCTCAGGAAATAATTTTTCGCTATGAGCAATTAACAGAACAAAAAATTTCTTACAAATTGTTTACAAAAGTTTTATGTAACCATTTATATGCTACATTTTTTAGAGTTAAATTTGACATACCATTTTCTTCTAATGAAGTTAATGAAATTAAGCGTCAATATCCAGAACTAGTTAAGTTTACTGCAATTGCCTGTGCGCCTTTAGAGCAATATTTACAAAAAAAATTACCTAGTGAAGAAGTAGCACTAATATGTCTTTATTTTGGATCAGTTAATACTAAGGGATATCAAGATATATCAAACAAGGATAAAATAAAAAGGGCTTCACTGGCTGAAGTTCTGGTTGTTTGCACAAGTGGAATTGGTACATCTGCAATGCTTTATCATGAACTAAATAAAATGTATCCGTTAATTAAATTTTCGCTGCCACTGGAAATTCGAGATTTGCCACTGATTTTTAAGCATGAATATCAAGCAAAATTAATTATTAGTACTGCTATATTGCCGAAAAAGATTTTTCCAATTCCGGTTATCAAAGTTAAAGCAGTGTTAACCAAACATGATGAAAGTGTTATCGAAAATTTTTTCCGTCAAAAAGTTCCGCAGAAAATTGAACATAATAAAAGTACAGTAAGCAATCTTTTATCAATTATTAACGAATATGCAGATGTAAAAGACGTTAATGGTTTGCGGTTAAGTCTTGATAAGTTTATTTCACCGACAATTGATGAAAACAATCAACTTGGCTTACCAACTTTAGGCAATTTATTACCTGCTGATAGAATTAAATTTATTCATAATAATACTTTAAATTGGCAGGAAGTTTTGAAAATGGGCTGTCAATTACTGGAAAAAAACAACATAATAGATAATGATTATTTTGGAAAGATTGTTAAGTTGATTAAGCAGTATGGACCATATATGCTTATTTCCAATGACATTTTTTTAGCTCATGCTGCTCCAAGCAATAGTAATAAAAAAGTAGGACTATCGTTAATTTTATTGGATAAGCCTCTGAGTATCCAAATTCGCCAGCAAAAAGCTACCATCGTTTGTATGTTTATCTTGTCACCAGGACAAAAAAGAGAACACGAAAGAGCCTTAGAACAATTAGTTGATATAGTTAGAAATCCGGATAATGTCAAGCATTTGTTAAATGCTCATAGTCCACAAGAAGTTCGTAAATTACTTTTATCAATTTAGATTAATTACATAATATTCACCTGCTAATTAGAAAAAGCGACTACATAAATATGTGGTCGCTTTTATACTTGGCAGATAGAAAAAAAGGTGTATAATTCAATCTATTAAGGTACCTAACTAATTTCGAAATGGAGAGTATATTAAAATGGCACAAACATTAAGCTATCAATCTAATCAAAAGGTACAAAAAAATCGCTGGTGGATATTAGTTGCTGTGGGTCTGTTTACATTTATGTCAACCCTAGACGGTACGATTGTTAATATTGCTTTGCCAGTGATCAGTAAAGACTTACATATCCCGATGAGTCAATCTGAGTGGGTAGTTTCACTATATTTGATTGTAGTTTGCAGCTTTATTTTATTTTTTGGCAAATTAAGTGACACTTACGGCAAAATAAAGGTTTTTCGCTTGGGAGCTGTATTCTTTATTGCCGGTTCGCTTTTATCAGGAATTAGAATTAATTTAATATTTTTATTGCTGGCCAGGGCACTGCAGGCTTTTGGTGCTGCCATGACCATGGCTACTAATAATGGAATCATTACTGAAATTTTTCCGGCTACTGAAAGAGGAAAGGCATTAGGTACAATCGGATCTTTTGTTGCTCTGGGTTCAATTGCAGGTCCTGGACTTGGTGGCTTAATTTTAAGTCACCTTTCATGGTCTTATATTTTTTGGCTAAATGTTCCTGTCGGCCTAATAGCTGCAATAATTGGGGCTATATTTTTGCCCAAGGATATTACTTTTACTAAATCTGCTTTAGATAAAGCCGGCTCTTTCAGCTTTGCTTTAGGCATGATTACATTGTTTGGAGGTATCTTTTTAGGGCAGCAGCTTGGCTTTAGTTCTTTACCCGTTTTACTTATGTTGCTAGTGGGTCTGGTCAGTTTTATCGGGTTTGTTTACGTTGAAAATCATGTAGTAAATCCATTATTGCAATTTAAATTATTTAAAAATCCAGATTTTTCAGTTAGTCTGCTTTGTGCATTATTAATTTTTATAACTAACTTTTTCTTTAATGTGGTCACTCCCTTTTATTTGGAAAATGCCCGTCACTTGTCACCAGGGAAAACCGGTTTAATTTTAATGATACTACCAGTAGTTCAACTTTTTGCTGCCCCAGTTGCTGGTTCTATATCTGATAAAATCGGTCCTAAATTGATTACTTTTATTGGTCTGGTGTTATTGCTGATCAGTCAGATTGGTTATACATTATGCAGTTTAGATTCATCTATGTGGTTATTCATAATTAGTATCGCAATTATGGGGTTAGGCAGTGGCATATTCAGTTCCCCAAATAATTCTTTAGTTATGAGCTCAGTCGAGCAAAAAGATTTAGGCATTGCAGGCAGTATTAATTCACTTTCTCGAAATCTTGGAATGGTCATTGGTATATCAAGTGCTACTACTGTATTGTTTGCTGCGATGAGCAAAGCAAAGGGAGCAAGAGTTACCGCTTATCTGCCCAAACAACCTGAAATTTTTATTTATGGCATGCATGTGGTTTTTATTATTTCAATGATAATTTGTATGATTACTGTTCTTCTGAGTGGGTGGAGACTATTTAAAAATAATAAATAATTAAATATAAAAAAGTGTTGAAAATTTGATATGACCCCTAAAATTAGGACAAATTTGGGGGTCATATCAATTATAAAAATCAACTCTTTTTTATTTTAAAAAATAATTTTTTAATAATTATTTCTTCTTTTGGGCAATTTGGGTATATTATGGTAGAAGTAAAGAGCAAAATGAGGAGGTCTAGGATGAACCATAAAGTTGTGACGTATCCAGCTGTTTTTAAGCCACTGGAAAATGATATTTATGTAATTAGTTTCCCTGATGTTAAAGGTGGAATAACTGAAGGTCAAGGTTTGCGCGAGTCAATGAAAATGGCCGCTGATACCCTTGCCAGTCGTCTTTATAATAAGTCAGTATTGCCCAAGGCCAGCAAGCTTAGTGATATTGAATTACCAGATGATGGCTCATTTGTTGCACCTGTTTCTGCAGACCTTACCGAAGCTTCGCGTGATCGCATTAATTACGAAATATAATATACAAAAAAAGCATCCCAATCAATTGGGATGCCCTTTTTATTAACTTGTTCCAAAAACTTTTTTATAATCTTCGGGAACAAGTTAATTATAATATATCTAAGTAAATTTTGCTAATAAATTTAGTTTCTTTTAGTAAAAATGCTTTAAAATAACCTTTAGATTAAAATGTTATCTGAAAAGCGCAGTATTATATCATTTTTTGAAAATTTAAGTATAATTTTTCTTCAATAATTTGATTGAATAAAAAGAAGGCATTGCAAAAAATCTTGTATTTTGAGCTCAAATTGACAATAGCACTATTTGAGTGCTATTTTTGAAAGAGAAAAAGTTTGGGAGTAAATTATGCAAACAATTGAAAGTTCTGTTTTGCGTGTTGCTGTTTCTGAAAAGGGAGCTAAAGTGGTTAACTTTGTTGCCCAAAATAGTCAAATTGATTATTTTAAAGATGTTGCTACGCAAAAAGCATTAGAAGTTATTTTTAGAGGAGCCGAACAGAAGGAAAATCTAGCAGATATTCTGCCTTGGACAGTTGTAGACAAGGGGGATTCGCGTGTTAGTTTGGCTTTGATTGACGACAATTCTAGTTATAAAAAGTTTCCGTTCCACTTTGAAGCAATATTAACGTACGCACTAGAGGGAAGTGGAATTGATATTAAATTTTACCTGAAAAATAATTCTCATAAAGATATGCCGTTTTCGCTGAAATTCGTGATACCAGTTTTTTCAGGATGGAAAGTAAATACTAATGCTAACGAAATCGTATTAAATAAAGATAAAAGTAATTTGACCATAGCATCTCCTAATTTTACATTAACAGCTGAAAGCAATCAGATTAGTGTTGCTTATGATGCAGCTACACTGGCTAGTGACAGTGATGAGGATCTGAGATTAAGCCTAGCCTTGAGTTAAATAATTAACGATTTTAATAAGATAAAATAGACAAACCGGCAATGGCTTGTTTTTTTTGCTATAATGTACTCATTGTAATTAAAATTTGGGTAAATAAAAAGTTATGGATCACAACGATAATCATCCGAATAAAAGTCGAGTTGAATTACATGCAAAAGATTACCATAAAAAAAGACGTATTTTGGCGTGGTTATCATGTCTTATAGCACTTTTAGTCTTGGCGGTCTGCGTGTATTCAGCATATATTTATTTTCGTACAAAAGATACAGTTGACGATGCGTATGACGCTAAAAACGGCGTACAGATTAAAAATGGTGAGTTCAACGGTAAGAAAAAATTTGCGGTGTTGTTAATGGGCAGCGATACTGGAGCGCTTGACCGTAAAGAGAAGAAAGGCAACACTGACACCATTATTATTGCCGTTGTTAATCCTCAAAAGAAACGCTACACTTTAATGTCAGTTCCACGAGACACTATGGCTCAAATGGTTGGTGCTGACCAGTTTCAGGTTGAAAAAATAAATGCCGCTTATCCTGTTGGTGGGGCTGCCATGTCGATGGCGAGCGTGTCCAAATTAATAAATGTACCAATTAAATATTATGTTTTGGTAAATATGAAGGGCATTATGCGTCTCATCCGCTATGTTGGCGGTATTAATATCAGACCTACTCTGAGCTTTGAGTATGGTGGTTATATTTTTAAGAAAAATCAGCTGACCCACATGGGTGGCGGTGGTGCTTTGGCATATTCACGAATGCGCTATGATGATCCAGAAGGTGATTATGGTCGTCAAAAGCGTCAGCGCCAAGTGATTACTACTATTATAAAGAAGGCAGTTTCAATTAATACTTTAACTCGCTTGGATTCAGTATTATCGTCAGTTTCTGGAAATCTTAAAACCAATTTACCCTTTGATGCATTGCGTCAGATTGCCTTCAATTATCGTGATTCTACTAAAAACGTAAAAAATGATTATCTTCATGGACACAATGCTACAATAGATGGTTCTTCTTATCAGGTGCAATCTACTAAAGAATTACAACGAGTATCAAATTACCTGCGAGCAGAACTTGGTTTACCCGAAGCGCCTGTAAATAATAATGAAACTTATCAGAATAAGCGTAATAAAATTGATGGCTTCAGTTTTAAAAACCCTGATAGCCAAGAATATCACATATATGAAGATTATCAAGATCAAAGTTACCAAGAAGAAGGTGACTATTGATAATGCGCTTGTGGTCAATCATTATTGGATATGGGTTTGGTTGTCTACTCACTGCCGTGTTGATTTGTCGTTTTGCTTTGCATAAAGATCCTACAAAGGTGGGATCAGGTAATCCGGGAACTGCAAATGTCGGAGCCGTGTTTGGGAAAAAATGGGGTATATTAACTTGTATTGGCGATATACTAAAAACTCTTATTTGTCTTTTAATAGTACACTGTTTTTTCTCAGACAGTATTGCTTTGTTATATGCAGGCTTGGGATTAATGCTAGGCCACTGTTTTCCTTTTTGGGAACATTTCCATGGTGGTAAAGGTGTAACGGTCGCTGTGATAGTAGCAGCACTATATGATACACCAGTAGCTGCAGTTACATTGTTAATTGCTTTTTTCCTGTTGATAATTTTACAAAATTTGACGGTTCCACCAATAATTTTTATAATATTGTTCAGTTTATATGAATTTTTAACAACTCAGGAAGCCGGAATCGTATTATTGATTATGACGTTGGTTATGGTCTATAAATTTAGATATGATCTTCGTGACTTTTTTGCCGGAAAAGGAAAAAAGGTTGATGTTTTATACTCAATTAAGAAAAAGTTGGGTATTAAGCGTGATAATTAATAGCATCATTTTTAGTGAGGAAAATAACTAGAAATATGAATAAAAATAAAAAATCTTTAAAAGCCATCCAGATAATCTGTCTTCTGGTAGCAACTCTGTTCATGCTGATCCAAATGTTCAACTTGAAGGGAATTGCTGCCAGAGCACATTTTTCATTTGTCCGTTTTATGCCAAATATGTTGCATAATGCGACTTTAATGCTTATTCCCATGATATTTGGTGCTGTTTATAGTAAGAAAAAACAAAGTGTTAGCGAAAGTTTTAAATACTGGTTGTTAGCCAGCGTGACTTTGATTGTCTATTACATTTTATTTTTCTTTATAGTTCCTGCCCGCTTTAATATGTGGCGTGTATGGGGCATGTTGTTTCCGATCATTACCAGTACATCTGTTTTGTTTTCTGGTTTGATTTTCTGTTTGTTGATTCAACCACATTTGTATGACTTTTTGCATAAATTGACAGTTAAGCAAAATCTCCTGGTGTTGAGTTTATTAACTCTACTCGGCTTTGCCCTAAGTGCCGGCAACCTGTCATTTCAATATTCGCTATATGGTCTTTACTTGGTTTTATTTTTTGCCTGGGGCATGTTTTTAGCTAATATCCACATTGGCAAAAAATTGTTAACTTTATCTTTAATTAGCGGTTTTCTTTCTTTCTTCATTGTGATAATCGGTGTTTCTGGGTTCGATGCTGTTTACTGGTCACAAATTATTTCTGGCAACGGGGGTGGTGACTGGAACAGGGAGTTCTTAAACAATCCTTCATCTCCGTTCATGTTTTTACTGGTAGTAGCGGTTTTCTTATTATTCAAAAAAGTTATTATGACTTTTAATAAAAAGCAAATGCGCTATTTTATCCCGGTAATCATGATCATGGATGCACCCATTTCTCCGAGGTTTATGAGAGCATTTCAGTTCACTGACTCCTCAATAGTTAACAAGTTGATTATGCTTGTTATTATGCTATTAATTGTGATTGTTTGGTATCAGTTACTTGACCGCTATTTGTTCCAAATCAATCCGTTCGCAAAAATAATTAATTATTTAGATAACGAACCTAATTTAGCTAAGATATGTGAAAAAGTATGGGCAATCTTTACCAAGTTTATAGTTACTAATAGAGTAAATTTGCTTACTTGGGCCTGGTTCTACATTCTAAGTTTTGGTTCTTTCCTAATTGAATCTGATAATTTACGAATTCAAATAAGTACAGCTTCTACAATTAATGCGATAGTTTATCTTCTAGGCACTAAATTCTTTGCCATGATTTTGACAACTATCTTTCTTGATGCGTTGTTCTCCGTCTTTTATTTTGTAACTACACGATACTGGACTTCAAACATTTTAGTCAGTTTGATTGCGATCGGCTGGGCTGTTGCTAATAAGATTAAGCTGATTTTACGTGGAGAGCCAATTTATCCAACTGAACTTAGTGAAATTGTTAATTGGAAAACATTAATACCAATGATCGGTAAGACTACTGTCATTGTGATTTTAGTTGCACTCGTTGTAGTTATTGCTCTCGACATTTTCTTAGAGATGAAATTCCCTGTTAAAAAGCGTGGATCATGGAAGAGACGTGGTATTTGGGCACTTTTAAGCTTATTATTATTTGTAACACCATTGCGTTTTAACCATGACGGCGGAGTTATCTATCATATCAATCGCGGTTTTGATAATAAACAAAGGTTCCGTAATCCCGAACGTGATATTCAGGTAAATGGTCCTGTACTTAATTTCTTGAATTATATTGATTTGCAAATTATGGATCAGCCTGAGGGATATTCAGAAACAAGTATCAAGCAGTTAAATAATAAATATGAAAAAGTTGCTGCTAGGATAAATAAGAAACGCAAAAATACTCTTAAAGATCAAACTATTGTCTTTAATTTGAGTGAAAGTTTTGTTGATCCAAGCACTTTCCCTACATTTAGGCTTGACCGTGATGTTCCAAATCCAGTTAAGTTTATTCAGTCAATGAAGTCACGTTCAACATACGGCAACATGCTCAGTGCTGGTTATGGTGGTGGAACAGCCAACATGGAATGGGAAACTTTAACTGGTTTAAACATGGGAATGTTTAAATCCACCTTGACCCCATATGTTCAAGTGGTTCCAAACTATGATTTTTACCCAACAATAGGGATGAACTTCGATTATAAATCTGCTGTCCACCCATTTATTGGTACTTATTACTCAAGACAGGAAGATTATCATAGGTTTAAATTTGATAAGTTTATCTATGTTGGTTCGAAATATAAGGTTATTGACCAGAAGAAATTGGGTAAGAGTGGTTATAACTCTGACTTTACTACCTATGCTAATGGTCTAAAAGAAATCAATTCCCGCGATGGCGGACAGTTTATCAACTTGATTTCAATTCAAAATCACATGCCATATAATAATTGGTATCCAAATAACGAATATATGGGCAAGATTTCTGGAGAATTATTCAAATCTCCAGCGGTACGTGATCAAATGGCTACCTACGTAAAGGGTACGCAATATACTGACAAGGCAGTCAAGCAGTTTATCGAGCAGATTGATAAAATTAAAAAGCCAATTACTTTGGTCTTTTACGGTGATCACTATCCAAGCATCCTTTCTCAAAGTTATACTGCTAAATACCCGGTACAAATGCACTCGACGCGCTACTTTATCTATTCGAATAAGTATGCACGGCAACATGGCGCTAAAAAGAGATTGCCACGTAAGGCTAATAATTTCGTCAGCTCAAGTGATTTTATTGCAATGATGCTGGAGCAGACAGATTCGAAAGTTACTCCTTACCAGGCTCTGTTAACAGAAGTTCATAAAAGATTACCCGCAATTACTATTAACTTTAAAGGTGATAAAGGCTTCGAGTTAATTGGAAGGCAAGGACAAGTAATAGAACCGAAATACTTGACCAAGAAGCAGCAGGAAGTTTTAGCCGATTATGAGGCTATTCAATATGACATGACAGCTGGGAAGGCCTATGGTCTTAAGATTAAAGGCTTTTATAAGTAATAAAATTATATTGACTTATTAAGAAAAAATGAGTATTATCATTTATAACAAATTTAAGTAGCAGCTTGATTCAGCGTTCAGAGAACTAGCGGTTAGTGTGAGCTAGACAGGTCAAGCGTAGCGAAATACGAGTTGGGTGGTTCCCATAAAGACCATAATTAAGGCACTTGTCATTGAAGTGCGAACGTGGGTGGTACCACGGCTGAAAAAGTATTTAGTCGTCCCTAGATTCTTAAACGAATCTAGGGATTTTTTATTGGAGGAAAAAAGATGGCAAACTTTGATATTTTAGCAGACTTAAAATGGCGTGGAGCGATTAACCAGCAGACTGATGAAGCAGGACTGACCAAATATTTACAAGACCACGATGACTTAGCCCTTTATTGCGGCACTGATCCTACTGGTGATTCGCTGCACATTGGACATCTTATTCCCTTCATGATTTTAAAAAGATTTCAACTGGCTGGATATCACCCTGTGATCGTTATAGGTGGCGGCACAGGAACAATTGGTGACCCCTCTGGACGTAAGTCAGAGAGAGTACTCCTTAGTGCAGAAAAATTACACGAAAATGAACTTGCTCTTACAAGTCAAATGGAAAAATTGTTTGGAACTGATAACTTTCAAATTGTTAACAACGCAGAGTGGCTTGATAAATTAAGTTTAATTGAATTCTTGCGTGAATACGGCAAGCACTTCCAAGTTAATAATATGATCAATAAAGACGTAGTTGCCAGCCGCCTGGAAAATGGTATTTCATTTACCGAGTTTTCTTACCAGATTTTACAGGCCATTGATTTCTACCAGTTAAATAAAAATTATGGTGTTCAAATGCAAATTGGTGGTAGCGATCAATGGGGCAATATCACAGCAGGAATTGATTTGATCCATAAATTAATGGGGTCAGACAGACAAGCTTTTGGTTTGACTATTCCATTAATGCTAAAAGCCGATGGTACTAAATTTGGTAAATCAGCTGGTGGTGCGGTTTGGCTTGACCCAGAAAAGACCAGTCCTTACGAATTTTACCAATTCTGGATTAATCAGGATGATCGTGACGTTGTTAAGTACTTGAAGTACTTTACTTTCCTTAGTCATGAAGAAATTGATGATCTGGCGGAGCAAGTAAAAGCTGAACCGTGGAAGCGGACAGCGCAAAAGACATTAGCTAGAGAAGTAACAAAATTTGTTCACGGAGAAGCAGGCTTAGCAGAAGCAGAAATGATTACAGATGCTTTGTTTTCTGGAGATATTAAAAGTCTTTCAGTTAAGCAGATTAAGCAGGGCTTAAAGAGTGCACCTGCAGCCGAATCAACATCTCAGAACAAAAATATTGTAGACTTCTTGGTTGACACCAAAATCGAACCCTCTAAGCGCCAGGCTCGAGAAGATGTTACCAACGGAGCAATTTATGTGAATGGTGACCGCCAGCAGTCAGTCGACTTTGAAGTTGAACCTTCTAAGGCTTTTGACGGCAAATATGTCATTATTCGTAAAGGTAAAAGAAAATATACTTTAGTTACAATTAAAGATTAGTCTAAAACAGTCTGTTGCAAAGATGGCAATAGACTGTTTTTAGTTGTGAATTATAAAGTGTATAATAAAAAGCACTTTAATTTCTGTTCTGAATTTAAAGAGGAGGATAAAAATGCGTGCACGCGTAATACTTTATAATAAAGAAAATAAGGCTGTTTTATTAATCCACAGATTTAAAAATGGTCGTAACTACTGGGTAATACCTGGTGGTGGAGCTAAAGGACATGAAACTCCAGTTGAAACTGCAATCAGAGAAATTGAGGAAGAGTTAAATATTCAGCTAAGACCAACTGATCTGATACATTTTTTTAAATATGAAGAAAAAGAGTATGAGGAATTCTATTATGCTAAAATTCCATATATTGTTGCTCCTAAAATCAGTGGTGAAGAAAGAGAGCGGTCGAGCAGCAATAATGTTTATCAACCAGAATGGGTGGCCGTTAAAGAGCTGCCAAAGATTAATTTAATGCCTCCTGAAATTGCTGCCAAAATAGTAACTCTGATTTGACAAAAAAATTCTGTAATTTCATACTATTATGTTAGTGAAATATTTATCTGAATGCTCAGATAGGAGAGTAAAAATGGCTGACAGAGAAATGTTAGTAACTACTACCGAAAATATACCTGGTAGAAAATATGAAATTATTGGTGAAGTGTTTGGTTTAACGACTCAGTCCAAAAATTTTGTTAAAAATTTTGGTGCAGGATTAAAATCTGTAGTTGGTGGTGAAATTCACAGTTATACCAAAATGCTTGAAGATTCACGCAGTCAAGCTGCAGAGGATAAGGGTGCAGACGCAATTGTAATGATGCGTTTTGACTCTAGTTCAATCAGTGGCGACATGCAGTCAGTGGTTGCTTACGGTACCGCTGTGAGATTTATTGCAGACAACGAATAGATATAGTATTATTTGAAGTATTCGCTCTATAAGAGATGGATGCTTTTTTATTATTGTTGATTTGCCACTTTAGCTCAGAAGGTAGAGCACCGCCGTGGTAAGGAGGAGGTCCTCAGTTCAAATCTGGGAAGTGGCTTATTTTTTTGGCAAATAATTATGGCTAATGTTTCTATTCGTATGTGATGCAAAAACATAAAGCAGCTTTTAAAGCTGCTATGATAACATTTATAAACCACTTTATGTATAAAACTTTGTCTTAAATAAGTTGAAATAAATCAATAATCTTATAATTTTATGTTGCCTAAATTACGCGCTAATTATATAACTAATAGTATAAGACGTGAAATTTATAATAGGAAAAATTATTGACATGTATATTAAAGTAAGGAAGTTTATTTGCTATGAAGAAAGTTAAATTATTTAAGAAAATGTTAATTGCAGGAGCGATGTTAACTATCGGTTCTGCTTCATTAGGTGTAAGCGCTCAGCCTATTTTGGCAAAATCTCTGCCAGTTGCCACGACAAAGGATTATAACAAGTTGCAGAAGCTTTCTAAAAAGCCTGGTGCTCATTACATTAAAAAGAGGAAATGGTACGCCAGCTTTGTCCCGGGTGATAATGTCCAAGCATATCGGCATTTAACGTCACATAAACTATTGGAAACTAGATCCGATCCTGGAGTTGATGATTGGGATATTTTTATAGGTGCTGGAACAATTAATGGTACTCGTTATTTCATTAGCAATATTAAAGAAAAAGATGGTAAAACGAAATATATAATTCCAGCAGCATATTGTCAGGTGCCTTACGGATACCAACTTAAAAAAGGACATGCCGTAGTTCACGATTACAATGGGTCTTTAGCCAATGCTTATAATGGTTATAGTGAAACTGATCATCAATATGGTAAGACATTAACTAAAGAAAATATTATTTATAGTAATAAGGAAGATGCCACATTTACTGTTTCCTTGAAGCAAGATGGTCAAACTAAAGGAAAACACAAAGGCTTTTGGATTGGGCGTACACCGATTAAATTCAGAGTTGATGGCACAAATACTTATGAAAACTATTACCCCCTTTATAACTATGTCGCAAATGGTGAATTGATTGTTAGTTATATTAAAACCAAAGATTTGAGTCAATTTAAACGCGCAACAGTTAAATATGATCACATTGGCACAATTACTAAGAGCCATAAATTCAAGCCTGCTCATAAAAAACTAAATATTTAATACGAGTTAAAAGAGAATTAATTTAACAGTATTGTTAGCTCGTTATGAAATAAATTTGGTCAAATTAAAAAAAAGAGATAGACTATTAAACTAGTAGTATAAATTACTAAAGTTAATAGTCTGTTTTTTTATAATATAAAGGGTAATAAAGCTAGTAATAACTGTTGTCGTATTCATAAAAATTAAAATAACTAAGCATTTTGGTGCCTAAGGGACTTTAAATTTGCTTAAGTAGAAACCAAGTCTTTATTGGAACTGCTTATTTTATGAAAAAGTATTTTACAAATTAGAAAGGAAATTAACTTGGATTTAACTAAAGTAACTGATTTTGTTAAAGAGCAGCTGAAAAATGAAAAAACAGGGCATGATTTTTATCATGGACAACGAGTAGCTCATCTGGCCAGCAAAATGTATTTACAAGATAATCCTGATGCACATGAAGATAGCCGCGTGGTGGCTATTATTCAAACTGCGGGATATTTACACGATACTATTGATGAAAAAATCTGTGCTGATCCTGATCAAGTTCTTGCCCACATTAAAGAACTGCTTCCTAAGGTGGGTTTTACTTCCCTAGAAGTCAAAGATATTTTATTCACTATGCAACATATGTCTTTTTCCGCTAATATAGAGCATCATTATCAGTTGCCAGTATCAGGAGAGTATGTGCAAGATGCTGATCGCATTGAAAGCTTGGGTGCAATTGGCATTGCCCGTGCGTTTACATATGGCGGTGCTCATGGCAATGTTATATACGATCCCAGAATCAAGCCACAGAAACTTGTAAGCCATGATCAATATCGTGAACATACAGAAACAACAATTAACCATTTTTATGAAAAACTGTTTCAATTGGCTGATTTAATGAATACTGCTGGAGGTAAAAAAGAAGCGCAAAAAAGAACGGAATTTATGCGTGATTATGTGAAAGAATTTATGACTGAATGGAATGTTTAAGCTGCATGTAGTCGCATGTGGCTTTTTATTTTGCTCTTTTTAAAAACACGAACATTAAAAATCACAGCAAGTCTAACTGACTGGAAAATTTGATTTGGGGATTTTCCATTTTTAACAGTGCCCTCTTGCGTTCAAGACCACCGGCATAACCAGTTAAAGACCCATCACTGCCAATTACACGGTGACAGGGAATAATTAAACTAATTGGATTATGTTTGACTGCATTGCCAACAGCGCGCGCCAAATTTATCTTATTTTGTCCTTTTTGTACGCGATTAGATAATTCTTTATAAGTGGTTACTTCACCATAAGGTACTTTTTGTAGTTCTTTGAGCACTTTTTGGCTAAAAGTAGACACATTGGGTTTAATTGGTACAGCAAATGGATCAGGAGTTTGGCCAGCAAAATAGTTCGTTAGCCATTTTAGAGCTTGTTTAATAGGTCTAGTTGCAAAAACTTCGGCAACATTCAAATCATAGCCGGCACCAAAATATTTTTGACCGTTAAACCATAATCCTAATAAATTATTTTCGTTACTTAAAAGCGTTAATGTTCCTAATTCTGATTCGAAAAATTCTTTATATAGCTTCATTTTATTTCTTCTGTAATAAATAAATTTTTTACTGTATTATACGTTAATTCCTGAACAATAGGTGATTTCAATTTTTAGCACTAAAGCTTACTCAAGATTTAGCAGCTTAACCAGTTCTATACGAAAATTTTAACTTTTTTCATTGTTGTATACAAAACATTATGAATAAAGCTTAGTTTCGCTTTCATGAAAAAATAGGAATGCTATCAGATCAACACTTTATCTTGTAGTGATTTTTTGACAATGGTACCAGATGTGGTATGTTAATTAATGTAAAAAAATAGGAGGTCACAAGATGAAGTCAAAATTTAGAAAGTTCTTTTCCATTAGTGCGGTGGTAGTCGCTGCAGGATTAGCGCTTACAGCATGCTCAGGTAAAAAGCAGGGAGGTAGTAGTAATTCGAGCAGCAGTGCCAAGCACTCCATTGCGCTAATTACTGATACTGCTGGGGTCAATGATAATTCTTTCAATCAGTCTGCATGGCAAGGATTTAAAGAATACGGCAAAGATCACAGTCTTAGTCGTGGACGTAATGGCTACCAGTATTTTCAATCTGGCAGTGCTGCAGATTTTGAACCCAATTTTGATCAAGCAAGCAAAGCTGGCTATCAGACAATTTTTGGTATTGGCTATAGCTTAAAAGACGCTGTCAAAGCAGCTGCTAAAAAGAATCCTAAAAAGAACTACGTTATTGTTGACGAAGTAATTAAGGGGCAGAAGAATGTGGCCTCCGCCAATTTCAAGAGTGAGCAAGCTTCTTACTTAGCGGGTGTTGTAGCAGCAACTGAAACAAAGACCAACGTAATTGGTTTCATTGGTGGTGCTCATGGCAATATTATTGACTTGTTTGATGCTGGTTTTACTAAAGGTGTTAATGATCAAGCCAAAAAGCTGCATAAAAAAATTACACTGCTAAATCAGTATGTGGGTGATTTTAAGAGTGCAGACAAAGAAAAAGCCATTGCTCAGTCAATGTACGCTAAAAAAGCTGATATTATCTTTCATGCTTCTGGTTTAGCAGGCAATGGTCTGTTCCAAGAAGCTAAATCTATTAATCAAACTAGAACAGGTGCTAAAAAAGTCTGGGCTATTGGTGTTGACTCTGATCAATCACATTTAGGCAACTATAAAACTAAAGATGGTAAAAAAGATAACTTCGTTTTGACTTCTGTGATTACTGGTGTCAATGTTGCTACCCGAGATATTTCTAACCGTGCTTATGAAGGTAAATTCCCAGGTGGCCAGCAATTGGTTTATGGCCTAAAAACCAATGGTGTCTCAATCAAACGCGGACAAATAAGTGCTAAAGCTTGGCAATATTCACGTCAGGCACGTAATGAAATAATTAAGGGCAATATTAAAGTGCCAATTCACCCAAGTAAATAGTTCGTTGATAATCCGATTTCTTTATCTAAATCTTACTAAAAAAATAATTATCTTGAATTAATACGTATTTTATTATAATATTAGTTATGAAAAGTTCGTATTTTGTGGAGGGTAATATAAATGGGTAAGAAATTTACGAAATTTTTGTCATTAGGAATCTTAATGGCTTCATTTACTTTGTTTTTGAATGCTTGCTCGGGAAAAAAGCAGGGAACAAGCAGTCAAAACAAGAAGGACAGTATTGCGTTAATTACGGATAGCAACGGTATTAACGATCAGTCCTTTAATCAGGCTGCTTGGGCCGGTTTTAAAGATTATGGTAAAGAACATAACTTTAAACAAGGCAAAGGCTACCAGTATTTTCAATCTAGCAGTGCCACTGACTATACGCCTAATTTTAATCAGGCTGCCAAGTCTGGTTACCAAACAATATTCGGTATTGGCTATATGTTAAAAGATTCAGTTAAGGCTGCTGCCAAGAAGAATCCTAAGAAAAATTTTGTAATTGTTGACGATGTGATAACTGGTCAGAAAAATGTAGCTTCTGTTACTTTTAAGAGTAACGAATCATCATATTTGGGTGGTGTAGCTGCAGCTTATTCAACTAAAACTAATAAAGTTGGTTTTATCGGCGGAGCAAAATCTGCAATCATTGATACTTTTGAAGCAGGTTTCAAACAGGGTGTAAAAGACGCTGCCAAAGCTCAACATAAAAAGATCAGTGTCAGCACGCAATATATCGGAAACTTTACTTCAAATGATAAAGCTAAGTCAATTGCACAATCTATGTACGCTGACAACTGTGATGTAGTCTTCCAAGCTGCCGGTTCTGCCGGTAGTGGAGTTTTCCAAGAAGCTAAAGCACTTAATCAAACTAAGTCGGAAAATAAAAAGGTTTGGGTAATTGGTGTTGATGTTGATCAGGAAAACCTGGGAAACTACAAAACAAAGGATGGTAAAAAGGCTAACTTTACTTTAACTTCTGTATTGAAGGGACTAAATGTTGCAACCAAATCTTTAGCTGATGATGCAGCCAAAGGTAAGTTCCCTGGAGGAAAGCACCTGGTTTATTCATTAAAAGGCAATGGTGTTTCAATTACTAAAGGCAATCTGGCACCAAAGGCATGGATTGCAGTACAAAAGGCTAAGCAGCAAGTAGTTTCCGGAAAAATAACAGTAGCGCAGAATTAAAGTAAATTAACGTTTAAAACTCTTTGTGTAAATTTATGCAAAGAGTTTTTTTAGAAAAAGGAAATTTACGCAAAATGAAAGATATGACGAACGTAATAGAGATGCGCCATATTGTGAAGGATTTTAACGGTTTTAAAGCCAATAATGATATTAATTTGACTTTAAGGAAAGGTGAAATTTTAGCTCTTTTGGGAGAAAATGGTGCAGGTAAATCAACTTTAATGAGTATTTTATCTGGCTTGATTACCCCTACCGCAGGTTCAATTTTGGTTCGGGGGAAAAAGGTTAATATTAAAAATCCAACTGTCGCAAAAGATTTGGGTATAGGCATGGTACACCAGCATTTTATGTTGATGGATTCCTTTACTGTTTTAGAAAATATCATTTTGGGTCATGAAACTACCAAGGGTCCTAAACTGGATTTTAAAAAAGCAGAAAAGCAAATAATGGCCTTGTCTGAGCGTTATAACTTAAATGTTGACCCATTGAAAAAGGTCAGTGAGATTACGGTTGCTCAACAGCAAAGAGTGGAAATTTTGAAAGTTCTTTACCGTGGAGCAGACATTATGATTTTTGATGAGCCCACTGCTGTTTTGACCCCCCAGGAGATTACAGAATTTATTCAAATACTGCATGAACTGGCAAAAGAGGGCAAATCAATCATTTTAATTACACATAAACTGGAAGAAATCGAACGAGCAGCTGATCGTGTAACTGTGATTCGTGCTGGTAAAAGCGTAGGAACTTTTGATGTCGCTAATGTTGATAATAATCGTCTGGCAGAATTAATGGTGGGACGTCACGTTAACATGCAGGTTAATAAGTCCACAAAAAAAGGTGGACGCACAATGTTGCAAGTTGAAGACTTACATGTTAAAAACAAACAAAATGTTGCGGTAATTAAAGGTTTGTCTTTTGAATTGCATGCTGGAGAAATATTGGGAGTCGCTGGTATTGATGGCAACGGTCAGGATGAACTTGTCAGAGCTTTAACCGGTTTGCAACATATTGATTCTGGCAAAATTTTGATTGATGGTGAAAATATGACTAATCGTAAGGTACGGCAAATAACCGAAAAGGGCGTGTCATATATCCCTGCTGACCGACAAAAATATGGTTTGATCCTGCCTTTTTCAGTTTCTGATAATTTGGCTTTACAAACTTATTATAAGGAACCATTTTCTCGCCATAACGTGATGCATTATGATGTAATTCATGAACATGCCAAGAAATTAATTAAACAATTTGATATCAGAACTACAAGTGAAAGAATGCCTGTAAGTGATTTATCTGGAGGTAACCAGCAAAAAGTCATTATTGCCCGTGAATTGAGTCGCGACAGTAATTTAATTATTGCTTTTCAGCCGACTCGTGGCCTTGACGTTGGTGCCATTGAATATATTCATAATCAGCTCTTAAATGAGAGAGCTCAGGGCAAAGCAATTTTGTTAATATCTTATGAGCTTGATGAAATTATGCAATTGTCAGACAGAATTATTGTGCTTCACGATGGTAGAATTTCTGGTGAAGTCAAGCCAGAAAATACTAGTGATGAAGAATTAGGTTTGTTAATGACCGGCGTTAAGAAAGAAGGTAATGCACTTGCTTAAAGTTACACTAAAAACCAAGAAAATCTTAGTGCCAATCATTTCTATTTTGGCAGGCTTTTTAGTCGGAGCAATCATCATGCTGGTTTGGAGTTACAATCCGTTTCAAGCATATGCTTCAATGTTTTCCAGTGCGTTAGGAAACATGAACGGCATAGGTGAGACGATCCGTGAAGCTACCCCGCTGATTTTTACCGCTATTGGTTTTGCTATAGCTTCTACTGCCGGTTTTTTCAATATTGGCTTGCCTGGTCAGGCTCAAGCTGGCTGGTTATCTTCTATCTGGGTGGTTTTGGCTAATCCTAATATGCCTAAGGCAATTTTGCTACCTTTGGCAGTAATAACAGGCATTCTGGCTGGCGCACTTGTTGCTGGTATTGCTGGTTGGCTCCGTGCACAATTTGGGACTAATGAAGTCATAACAACCATTATGATTAACTATATTGTGCTTTATTCGTGTCAATATTTAATGCAACAGGTTATGTCATCTAAATTGCGTATTGATACTGATACTACTAAAACAATTGCTGATAATGGCAGCTTGAAAATTGGATGGCTTAGCACAATGTTTGGTGATTCACGCATTAATGCAGGTGTTTTTATTGCTTTGGTTGCAGTTTTTTTATATTGGTATTTAATGAGAAAAACTACTACAGGTTTTGAAATTCGTTCAGTTGGTACCAATGCTGAGGCGAGTCGTTATGCAGGAATGTCAGCCAAAAAGAATATCATGCTTTCTATGTTATTATCTGGTGGATTTGCTGGCTTAGGCGGTGTTGTTCAAGGTCTTGGCACATATCAAAACTATTTCACCCAAACGACCAGCTTAGATATCGGGTGGGATGGTCTGTCCGTTGCTCTTCTTGGTGGTGGGACAGCTGTTGGCATTTTACTGGCTTCACTATTATTTTCAATTTTAAAAATTGGCGGTCTAGGGATGCAAACCATTGCCGGTATTCCTTATGAAATTGTCTCAATAGTAATTGCTGCTATCATTTTCTTTGTTGCTATTCAATATGTAATTGGATTATTGTTTAAAACTAAAAGGGCTAAAGAAATCCAAAAAGATACAGCGACTGAAGAAACTGAACCAAATAATGTTACAGTGAGTTCTACAAAGACCCAGGGAGGACAAAATTCATGAATTTAGTTACAATTTTAGCGTTAATTGTGTCATCGACTTTTGTCTATTCAGCACCATTAATTTTTACCGCTTTAGGCGGTGTTTATAGTGAAAATTCAGGTATTACCAACATTGGCCTTGAAGGAATAATGACAATGGGGGCTTTTTCTGCCATTGTGTTTAACCTGACTTTTGCTTCTACTTTTGGTAAAGCAACTCCTTGGATTGGTCTTCTTGTCGGGGGCATTGTTGGCTTATTGTTTTCGCTGCTTCATGCTGTAGCGACCATTAATTTTCACGCTGATCACATCATCAGTGGGACTGTCCTCAATCTTATGGCGCCACCATTAGGAGTGTTTTTAGTCAAAGCTATATATGATAAAGGTCAAACTGAAAACATTACTCAGAGTTTCGGCTACTTTAGTTTTCCTGGATTAGCAAATATTCCTGTCATTGGACCAATTTTCTTTCAAAATACTTCTGCACCTGCCTGGCTGGCAATAATTGTGTCAATCGCACTATGGTGGATTTTGTATAAAACTCGCTTTGGCTTGCGTCTGCGTTCCTGTGGTGAAAATCCCCAAGCAGCTGATACTTTAGGGATCAATGTTTATGGTATGCGCTACGCTGGCGTGCTAATATCCGGCTTTTTAGGCGGAATTGGCGGAGCAGTTTTTGCGGAAGCAATTTCAGGCAACTTTTCAGTTTCTACTATCGTGGGGCAAGGTTTTATGGCGTTAGCAGCCATGATTTTTGGTAAGTGGAATCCATTAGGTGCAATGCTAGCGTCACTCTTCTTTGGTTTTGCCCAAAGTATCAGCATTATTGGCAATCAGCTACCATTCTTTAGTCACATTCCTGCTGTTTACATGCAGATTGCTCCTTATGTAATTACCATTTTAGTTTTAGTTTTGTTCTTTGGAAAATCCGTTGCTCCAGCAGCAGATGGTCAGAATTATATTAAGTCAAAATAGGAAAGAATAATGAAAGAAATATATTTTAATCACGATGGTAATATTGATGATTTAGTATCATATTTGTTACTCTTGCAAGCACCGGATATTAAATTGCTAGGTGTTAGTGCAATTGATGCTGATGGTTACGTTGACCCGGCTGTTGAGGTGTGTCGAAAGATGACAGACCGGTTTAACCTAAGAGGCGATCAATTAGAAATTGCCAAATCAGATTCAAGAGCTGTCAATCAGTTTCCGGAAGCCTGGCGTAAAGCAGCATATTCATTTAATTACCTGCCGTTATTAAACGAATCTGGGAAAGTGATTACTAAAATTGCAGTAAAACCGGCTCATTTAGACATGGTTGAAAAAATTTTGGCAGCAAAGCAGCCTGTCACGTTAGTTATGACGGGACCTTTAACCGACTTGGCTCGTGCGCTGGATACTAATCCCAAAATTGCGGATAAAATTGAGCAGCTATACTGGATGGGCGGCTCTCTTGATGGTCATGGTAATGTTGTTCAGGTTAATGTTGATGGTACGCAAGAATGGAATGCCTTTTGGGATCCGTTTGCTGTCGATAGGGTTCTGAAATCAAATATTCCTATGCAAATTATTGGTCTTGAAAGTAGTGAAGAATTACCATTAACTGATGAATTAAGAATGCATTGGGCCAGTTTGCGTGAACATCCAGCTGTAGACTTGGTTGCGCAAGGCTATTGTCTGTTGGTTAATCCCCCAATTCCAAGCTCGCAACTTTATTTTTGGGATGTATTAACGACAATTAGTGCTCTTTATCCGGAAGTCGTTTTGGTCACTGAAAAGCACAAGGTAAAGGTGGTTACACAGGGATTGGCTGCAGGACGAATGGAAGATGATCCTAACGGACGCGAAATTACTTTGGTAACTAAAGCAAATAAAGATTTATTCTTTAAAAAATTTGATGAGCTATTATTACGTGGCAAGTAAATAATTATTTGTAATATAAAAAAGACGAAATTCGTTTTTGAATTTCGTCTTTTTATTAGTTATAAATTCGCTTAAGCTAGTGAATCCCAAGCTGGTAAGTCTGTAATTGGACCTTCAGCAATAGCTACTTGTTCTGGTGTCAAGTACTTTTTGTGGACAACAACTTCATAAACATAGTCATTGAACCAATCATTATTCATAACAAAGAAACCCTTGTCGCCGTTCTTTTCGCCCCAGGAATTTTCAACTTTCCATTGACGCACATGGCCACCATCTTCATCAACACCAACAAAAGCCATAGCATGAGTTGAAGCGCCAGCACCGGTACGCAAGCGGTCAGCTTTGGACATCTTGAGGTCAACACCAAAGAGATCACTTAGTTTATATAAGTCGCTGTCAAGATATCCCTTTTTACGATCGCTTTGTTCACCAACATCATTACCAAACCAAACAGCTTCACCATCTTTTAATTGGTTAACAGCTGCAGTTTCCAAGTATTCCATTGGGACATTCAAGAATTTGATGCGATATGACCCTTCAACGTTATCTTCAAATGGCAACCCATATAATTTATCATATTCATGATCTGGTGCATTAGACAATACAACGTAATCATTAAAGTCAACATCGCCCATGTATTTATGCAAAAATTCTAGTGGGGTTAGATCTTTATCCAAGTGATATTTCTTGTCATCATCACGGTATTCCAAGTCAAATTTCTTAGGTGGTTCTCCAACAGCAATTGCTGTTATTTGGTAAATTTCACTTAAGAACTTCTTACGGGCTTTTTCTATTTCATCATCTTTACCGTCTTGCTTTAATTTGCGTAAAACCAGAGCGTCTTTTTTCAGTTTATCGCCCAAAGCTTTACCTAAACCGGCAGTGTTATTGGTATTAAAACTTTCAGGCATTGCATAAGAAGGCACAACACCGTATTTTTCAATTAAAGCTGCACCCATGTGGAATTGACCACCGTCTCCGCCAGCGCCGTTTAAATAAGCTTTTACTGTACGGGAATCAAGTGGTTCATCGGCAGTAGCTAAAATATTGTCGTAAAAAATATTTGCCCGTTCAACTTTATCCCAGAAAAAGTTGTAGCTTTGTGAGAAAGTAAAATTCTTGCAGTGATATTTTTTACCAAAATAATGCCGTAAAATATTAAGGGTGGCAAATTCCCAGCAACGACCTGATTGGCGCTGGTTAGTAACATTTTCAGTATCCAGCTCTGTTGAAAACACACGGGTCAACTCGCCTTGAACACGTTCATTGTAAGACGCTGCAAGAACACCGCTTTTTTGAGCAGCTCGTGCAACAACTTGATTTTGCGGTTTTTCATTAAAGTTTTCCGCAAACTTTTCCAGTTCTTGGACAGTTAATTTATGAGCCATGAAATATATTCTCCTTTTTTAATCTATTTTTAAATTACTTTATATTTTAAGCTAAAAGAAAAGCGAGTTCAATAGCTGAACCCACTTTGGCTTTATAATCCTAAAATTTGCTTCTTCTTAGCCGAAAATTCTTCTTCAGTCAATATTCCCTCATCAACTAACTCTTTTAATTGCTTTAACTCTGCAATCATATCTTGAGTATTTTCTGTTGTATTTTGTACTGGGCACTTTGAATACTTTGTTGATAATTTTTCGACCTGCTTTTAATAGTATCTGCTAAAATTGGTGCAGCAGTTTTATCTAAATCGTTAAGAAAAATATTTGTTGCTCCATTAGTTATTTGAATGTCAGATAAGAAAAGTCGCGTTTTTATTGATACACCATTAATCATATTAAGTGGTATATCTGTAAAATCTCCCCCAATAAACATGTTCTTATTAATTATCATTACACGCATGTTTGTACAAATTATCAGTGCAGTATGATTATCGTAATTGCCACTAGCTGCATACTGGATACTCTCACCGCCTGCGATATCAATATTATCTGACAGGGCTCTTAATTCTTTATTGTTAAACCAAAAATCAAAAACTTTCTTATCAATTAATTGTTTTTTAATTTCATCTGGTATGTTCAATTTATTTATTTTTTTAGCAGCACTCGAAGCTCGATTTTCTATGTATATGTCATTATTTTTGCTCAATTTATACTCCTCCTAAGGAAAACTTGCCCTAGGTTTAACGTCACTGGCTGTGGTGGACTGGGCAGCTATTATTTGAGGTTAATAACTAATAATCTTGAAATTGGGAAAAGAAGAGAAGAAAGAGTTAAGCCTAAACTTTAGCAGTCCTAGTATTAACAATGACAAAGGTGCAAAATTTTAAATATTAAATTTTACTAATATTATTAGATTAAAACTATTGCAAATAGATATCAATTGTCTTTGCGAATTTTAAATACTGCATAAAAGAATCTATAGAAGGAAGTACGTGCAAAAATAATATTTAAAATAACAGGTTCTGTTAATAATCCTGGAATTTTAAATGAAACATAGTCTCAAAACTTTACTACTAAATCTGCTGCTAAAGAAAAATCTAAAAAGCAGCTGGAAACAAAATAAGCCATCCCGACTTTGATCAGGATGGCTTATTTTGGTGCTTCTGATATGTTTTATTTTAAAAACAGTTCAGACAAATTTAAATAGACTTTCTGCTATTTCAGTGAGTTAATATACTTTGATAATTTGAAGACAATTAGTCAATTTGGATTGAGTTATCGCTTGCGCCAGCTTGTTGCTTTGGCAGGGTAATTGTCAATACACCGTTATCGTATTTGGCATGAATATCACTTGCAACTACGTTTGGTAATCTGAAGCTGCGTGAAATGTGACCTTCACTTCTTTCACGGTGAATAATGCTGTTATCCTTGGACATATCTTTAAATGACTTTCTTGAACCTGATACACTTAAAATACCATTATTGTAATTTAGGTGAATTTTATCCTTGTCCATTCCAGGCATGTCAACTTTGATTACATATTCTTTGTCGTTTTCAACAACATCTGATTGCATTAATTTTGCTACTTCGTTATCATCGAAAAATTTTCTTGGAAGATCAAACCAATCGTTCATCGCATCGAATAAATCATTGTGCCGATTCATCATATCATTTGCCATAGTAAAAAACTTCCTTTCAAAATTTATATATTTGTAACAGAAGACTTTCATTTCTTCCTTACAATTATTATTATAGTATGCAGATTCATAAAAAGGAAATATTTAGCACTATTATTTTTAGAGTGCTAATTTATAAAAATTAGAACCTCCATAACAGTAATTATAGCTTGTGGATAATATTGAAAAGAAAAAATTAGGAGAGAATATTTTGGTTTATTATCAAAAAATGACGCCTCAAGGCTATCAAAAAATTAAAGATGAAATTGCTGATTTGAAAAAGGATAGACCTAGAAAAATTAAAATTTTGCAGGAAGCACGCTCCTTGGGTGACTTGTCTGAAAATACCGAATATACAGAGGCAAAACGTGATTTAGGACACCTTCAGAGTCGTTTGCGTTATTTGGAAAAGCAGTTGAAATATGCAGAAATTGTTGAAAAAACAGCTGACGGCAAGGTAGATCTGGGCAAAACGGTTACATTAAAATTTGGTGATGATGCAGAAACTGAGATTTACCAAGTTGTTGGCCGAATGGAGGCAGATATCAGTGCTGGTAAAATAGCTTTCGACTCGCCATTAGGTCAGGCTATCATGAAAAAGAAAGTTGGCAAAACTGTTAAAGTGGAGGCTCCGGCAGGGGAATATCAGGTAACGATTGAAGCAATTGAATAATTTTTCACTTGATTATTCGAACTGGTGTTTGTATAATTTATTTTAGCGAACATGAGTTTGCATTAGGAAGTGAAAGCAATGTATGATTATCGTTATGAGCCCCATCGTTTAATTTTTATGATTGATAACAAATCATTTTTTGCCAGTTGTGAGGCACTTCAATTAGGTCTAAACCCAATGAAAGCTGTGTTAGCAGTTGTTTCGCATCAGCCACATACAAATTATGGCTCGGGGCTAATTATGGCAGCCTCACCTTTAGCAAAGAAAAAATATGGGTTAACTAATGTTATGCGGGTACGTGATTTACCTACGAAAAAAGAAGCGCCAGACCTTATTTTGGCAGACCCACATATGAATTTGTATATTAAACGTAGCATGCAGGTATTGAAAATTTTTCAGAAATATGCATCAGATGAAGATATCCATGTTTACTCAATTGATGAAAGTATGATTGATATGACCAAGTCTTGGCGTTTGTTTGGGGATGATCCTTATCTGGTTGCTCGCAAAATTCAGGTAGAAATAAAAAATAAGATTGGTCTTTATACTACTTGCGGAATAGGAGAAAATCCCCTGCTAGCTAAACTGGCAATGGACATTTCTGCTAAACATCGGTGTTCGATGATTGATTATTGGCATTATATTGATGTACCCGATACAATTTGGCAAATTAAAGATATGGAAGAAGTTTGGGGGATTGGCAAAAGAATAGCTGCACGTTTGCGCCGCCTGCATATTAACAATATGTATGAATTGGCTCATACTGATCCAGCAATTTTAAAAAATGAGTTTGGCGTGATTGGCGAACAGCTATTTGCGATTAGCTGGGGAGTTGATCGTAGCATTATTAGTGAAAAATATTTTCCCATAATGAAAAATTACGGCAATTCACAGATTTTAAACCGTGATTATACGAATCAGCGAGAAATAGAAATAGTTTTACGTGAAATAGGCGAGCAGGTGGGTGCCAGAATAAGGGCACACCGTTTACAAGCAGGCTGTATCAGCTTGTTTGTTGGCTTTTCTAAGTACGAACAAGATGGCAGTCGTAAGGGCTTTAATGTGCAGCAAAAAATTTGCCCTACTAATGATAATGATTTATTAGTTGAAGAAATACTGGCTCTTTTCCGTAAAAACTGGCATGGAGAAACGGTCCGAGCCTTAGGAGTCAATTGTAGTCGCTTAGAACCTGATAATTGCCAGCAATTAACTTTTTTTGTTTCGGCCACTGAACAGATAAAAAAACGTACTATAAATATAACTGTTGACAAAATCAGAAAAAAATATGGTTTTACCAGTTTAGTCAAAGCCTCAAGTTTGTCTAAGGGCGCTACGGCAATAAGGCGCAGCAGTTTAGTTGGTGGACATAATGGTGGAAATGCATATGAATGATTTTGATAAAGTAGTTCAAGACTTTTTTAAGAATTACCAAGATCGCAAAATGAAAAAGTGGCAGGGTTTCTTTTTGAGCGATCATACTATGGCAATTAATAAAGATAAGCAAAAGCGCAGCGTGAAGCATCCCGTTAAAGATACTATGAGTATAGAAGAAATAAGCTTGCAGCTGCTCAAAGCATATGGCAATCACCGCATGGTACATCTGCAGGTTAAAGTTATGAACAGCGATAATCAATTACCAGCTGATATTTGCGGCTTTGTCAATGGTTATAGTGAAGACGGCATTATTGTTGACGGACAAAAAATTGCTTTAGAAGATATAAATAATATCAGTGTAGATTAAGAAAAATTACCTTGATATTTTATATAGATATCTTTTTTTGCTATAATATGGAACTTGTAAGGTACATAATAGTATAGAGGTAATTTTTGTGAATACACCAGCATCAAGGCAAGGCAATATCATACGCTATCTTATTTATTTCATTAGCTATTTGATGGTTGCCGGGGTGATTAAGTTAGTTACTGCTAATTCACCAATTCATATTTGGGATCTAATTTTATTTGCAACTATCTCATTAATGGTTTCACTGTTTTTTATTTATCGCTTTAATAGGGAACAACGCTTTTTTGACCGTAGTTTCGCGGGATCTTGGCTTAGCAATTTTGGCTTGATCGTTGGTTTGACTGCTGTGGTAACAGCATTGCGTATCAGTGTTTCCTGGTTGCAATCCTACGGCAGACTTAAATTATATAATTTTCAAATTGCATATTTGCATCATGAAACAACAATAACTTACTGGTTTTTAGTAGTTGCAATTGGTATCGTTTTACCAATACTACAAGAATTTTTAATTACCGGCTTTTTATTCAATTATGCTTTTAGGAGCAACACTGTTTTAACTGCAATTCTAGGAATATTGACTTCGGGAATTCTGTTTAGTTTACTTAATTGGCAAAGCTCACTGCCACTATTATTAATTAATATAATTTTTGGAGCACTTTTTGCTTGGTCGTACCTTTATACGCAAACTTTATGGATGCCAATCTATTTAGCAGTGCTAAATGGAATTATTTTACTGATTATGACTTAATAATCGAAATTAGAAAAAGTCAGGAAATAATGTTTCCTGGCTTTTATTTTTTATTCAAAAGTTGTTATCACCCTGTTAAGTTCTACAAATTATTTTTTGCAATACAAGGGAACTAATCTTGCACCCTAATGATTGCATTGGAGATCTTGATTATTTATTTGCACATTTTAATGCCCAGCTAACAAGAAAAAGTGCAATTACCTTTTAAAAAGATAGTTGTAATAATTTATAATTAAAAGTTAAATTTATTGCTGGTAACTAATAATTCGGCAGCTAAAAAGCAATGACTTTGATGGCCATTGCTTTTTAATTAAGCGGATAGCGTGAATCGAACCCGCATCTTCAGCTTGGGAAGCTAACATTTTACCATTAAACTATACCCGCATTACTCAAACAGTTTACCATGTTTCGTTTTCGAAACCAAGTTTTGTTTTTTAAAATTTTACAAGTAAGCTGCTAGCTGAAGGAAAAATTTCCTAAAGCAGCGTCATTTTTTAAGAGTTCCAGTCTAAATTTGCGTAATAATAAATAGGAGCAAGAAGTTATTTGAATTAAGTTGGAGATATAGTTGTCACTTTTTAGGTGGTAACTTAACAGAATTAAGACTTAACTGGCTGCGATCAACTAAAGATGAAAAGTTCTGGAATAGCCATTGGCGCAACTCAGCAGCTTGAATGACTAAGGGCATCCGGTCATGGACTGGGGCATAGGAAGCATTAGGTTTAGTAGTAACCATTGAAAAATGATCCTTTTGGTAAATCCCGGCAATTAGTGTCAGAGCAGCATTTGCATTCTTGAAACTAAAGCGTTCATGATACCTGTGTTCATTTCCAGCTTCATAGGTATCATGACCAGATTCAAAGAATTGACTGGCAATAATAATGCAGCGAGACTTGGCAAAGGAAGAGTCCCACATGGAATGTTTTTCTTCAAAAAAACGTTCAATACGGGCATTAAAAACTACTTTTTTGTGATCATACGGACTCGGATAACCCCAAGATTTAGGCAACAATTGTAATTGATTATCTGTGTAGACTAGTACCGGGGCAATTCCCTTAGGAAAAATATTTTGATTTTGGGGCAAATTACTTGCTGGTTCTATTAGTGGTAAATTTAAGTCGTTTGCTAAGTATTTTTTAATTTCTGCCAGGCTTGGCAGCTGAAATTGATTGCACATTTTTTCCTCCGTGTTTAATCATTACGTGATTTTTGGTAGAATTATTATATTAAAAAGATTTTAATTATTTAAGGAAGGCAGATTATGATGAAAAAGAAAGTTATCCTTACAGGTGACCGCCCAACAGGAAAATTGCACGTAGGACACTATATTGGCTCACTAAAAAACAGGGTCAAATTACAAAATTCCGGTGAATATCATCCTTATATTATGATTGCTGATACGCAAGCACTGACTGACAATGCCCGTAATCCTGAAAAAATTCAAAAAAGTTTAATTCAAGTAGCGTTGGACTATTTAGCAGTTGGCATCGATCCTGAAATTTCTACAGTTTTTATTCAATCACAAATACCGGCTTTGTTTGAATTGACAGCCTATTATATGGATTTAGTTACAGTTAGCCGCTTAGAGCGTAATCCAACTGTTAAAGCTGAGATCAAGCAAAAAGGTTTTAACGATTCCATTCCCGTGGGCTTCTTAAATTATCCAGTATCACAGGCAGCTGATATCACAGCCTTTAAGGCAACTTTGGTACCCGTTGGGGATGACCAAGAGCCGATGTTAGAGCAAGCACGTGAAATTGTGCGCACTTTTAACCGCGTTTATAACTGCAATGTCTTAGTAGAACCTAAAGGCTACTTCCCAGAAAAGGGTGAGGGGCGCTTGCCTGGTCTAGATGGTAATGCCAAAATGTCCAAATCCTTAAATAATGCTATTTATCTGTCTGATGATGCCAAGACCGTTGAACAAAAAGTAATGTCAATGTATACTGATCCCCAGCACATCCATGTTGAAGATCCAGGCAAAGTAGAGGGCAATACTGTCTTTACCTACCTTGATATTTTTGATCCTGACAAGAATAAGGTAGCGCAATTGAAGGAAGATTACCAAAAAGGCGGCTTGGGTGATGTCAAAATTAAGCGTTATTTAAATACAGTCTTGGAAAATGAATTGACTCCAATACGTGAACGGCGCGCTAAGTACGAACAGAATACATCTGCTGTCTATGATATGTTAATTGAGGGCTCTAAAAAAGCAAACGAAGTAGCAAACCAGACCTTACAAGAGGTAAGGGATGCAATCGGTTTGAATTATTTTAAGAGGTAAAAAAATGCGTAAGCGAATTCCTTGGAAGCAGTACTTTATGATGCAGGCCTTAGTAATTGCTCAGCGCTCAACATGTGATCGGGCATTAGTAGGCAGTGTTTTGGTAAAAAAGAATCGGATCATTGGCACCGGTTATAACGGTTCTGTTACGGGACAACCTCATTGCGATGATGTTGGACACCAACTGGTTGATGGGCACTGCGTGCGCACCATTCATTCTGAAATGAATTCACTGATTCAATGTGCGCGTAACGGCGTTTCAACCGATGACACAGAAATTTATGTCACACACTTTCCCTGTTATAATTGTGCTAAAGCATTAGTGCAGGCTGGAGTGAAAAAAATCAATTATTACTTTGATTACAATGACAGCCCACTTGCGATTAAACTTTTTAAAGACTGCGGGGTTCCTTATGAACAAATTAAGATCGATCGGCAATATGTGGAGCAACTGGCCCATAAACTGGAAGACGCTGAAAACTAAACTAGTATTATTTACTGCTTTAATTGGTATTTTTCTAACAATGACCGGTTTTTCAAGTCCTAATATTAAAGATAACAGCAATCTGCTTGAGCGTGAAACCAGCAAATTAATTTTAGCGAAAAATGATCGTTATTTTCAAACTAGTGAGCAGCCACAAATTATTGTAAAAACGGTGAATCGCACTGATCACTTGACACCAGCAAAGTTAAATAAGTATAAGCGGACGGTTTTTATTGTTGTTGGCACTAAAAATAAAAAGCGCAACGTGCAAATTTATTCCAGTAAAGACTTGCACAGCGCATTTTCGGCCGATGTGCGAGGCAATATCATTCGATCGCAATCAGATAAATTGCGTAGCACTAATAAAAAGAAATTTAATGAAGGCTTGCGTTTCGTATTTAGAGCATGTGCCACTACTATTGATCAACGTTACCAATATTCACTGGATAAGTATGATTTGACCAGTGATGAGCGGGCACAGCTTTCTCACCCTCACAGGTTGGCCTTGCCTATAGCCTTGGCGCTTGCTTTATTAATTGGCGGTTTGATTTATTTCTTCAAAAATAATTTGAACCTAAAAAAAGAAAAATAAAAAAAGATAAAAATATTGACTTTATCATGTGTTATGTATTACACTCACAATGCAAATTAAATAAACAACAAATAAACTGTTAGGTGAGACTCCTACGTGAACAAATGCTATCGCCCGGAAACATCCAGAGATGCCAACGGGTCAAATAGTTTTCGTCGATATAAGGCGAAAACCAGATAGCTAGCTGTAAGACTTACGTCACGTAGTGTTAAAACTGAACGATGAGTATAATAATACCTATTGAAAAGGGACGCCAAGCGGTTAGCATGGGCGGCTCTTTTTTAGTTTGTTTGAATAATTCTGTGATGAGGAGTGGGGATAATGCTAAAAAAACCAAATGGCACAACTAGCAACAAAGATTTGGCATTGGTAAAGGCAATAGCCAAGGAAAGCAGATCAGAGACTTTAGCGAGACTACATGCGAGCAGTAACGGGTTAACCAGCAAGCAAGCTGAAGAAAATAGAGAAGAGTACGGATCAAATACTATTGCTTCAAATAAGCATAACTCTAAGTTACGTTTTTTAGCTGAAGCTTTTATTACACCTTTTACACTAGTTTTATTGGTTTTGGCAACATTATCTTTGTTTACTGATTATATTTTTGTGCCAGCTGGTGAAAAGGATTTGACAACCGTTGCAATTATGCTAACGATGGTTTTAATTTCTGGTATTACCAGTTTTGTCCAAAACGTTAGGTCTTCAAATGCGGTAGATTCACTATTAAAAATGGTTTCTGTCACAACAGATATTATTCGTGATGGCAAAGACCAGGAAATTGATACTAGTGAAGTAGTGGTAGGTGATGTGATTCGCCTGGCTGCTGGAGATATGGTACCGGCCGATATGCGCCTTTTGACTAGTAAGGACCTCTTTTGTTCATCTAGTTCTTTAAATGGTGAATCAAATCCAGTAGAAAAGATTGCTACAGAAAAACCTAAACTTGGTGCTGATCGCGACTATCTTGATTACCCCAACATTCTCTACGAGGGCACGACAATCGTATCCGGCTCAGGTTTGGGCATTGTCTTTGCTACTGGTGAGAGAACTATATTCGGCAAACTGGCTCATGATATTTCACATAATGATGTTAAGAATACTACCTTTGACATTGGTATCAAAAATGTTTCTAAATTATTGATTATCATGACTGCGATCATTGCACCTTTGGTCCTTATCATTAATGGCATTACCAAAGGTGACTGGGTCAATGCTTTAATTTTCTCAATTGCTACAGCTGTTGGCTTAACCCCTGAGATGCTGCCTGTAATTGTGACCACCAATCTGGTCAAGGGGTCAATTGAGATGTCCAAAAAAGGCACAATTGTTAAAAAGATGAATTCAATTCAAAACTTTGGCTCTGCTGATATCTTGTGTACGGATAAAACGGGAACATTAACGCAGGATAAAGTAGTTTTGGAACGTCATTATGATCTCAACTTAAGAGAAAATCCGCGTATTTTGGAATTAGGTTATCTTAATTCTAATTATCAAACGGGAATGAAAAATCTGATTGATAAAGCAATTATTGAAGCTGCTGGCGATGAACTAGACATCAGTGAAATTCAGCGTGATTACAATAAAATTGATGAAATTCCCTTTGATTTTTCCAGAAGACGCATGAGCGTAGTGGTGGAAAACTCTGATGAGCAACATGGTGAGCACCTGTTAGTAACTAAGGGTGCTTCAGAAGAAATGATGGCTGTGGCCACTAAACTTGAAGTTGACGGGCAAATTTTACCTTTAACTCCTGAACGGAAACAAAAAGTAATGGCCAAAGTGAACGATATGAATGATGATGGTTTGCGCGTTATCATGCTGGGCTATAAGCGTAATCCTGCTCCTGTTGGCGAATTTTCGGTTAAAGATGAGAATGACCTTATTTTATGTGGTTATCTGGCCTTTCTTGATCCTCCTAAAGAGAGCGCTAAAGATGCATTAGCTCGTCTAAAATATGACGGCATTAACGTTAAAATTTTAACAGGTGACAATGAAGCTGTTACCAGAACTGTAGGTCTGCAAGTGGGTTTGAATGTTGACACAGTTTATTCAGGTGCAGATTTAGAGGGTAAGAAACCAGAAGAATTAGCTAAAATGGTGGAAGAGTGCAATATTTTTGTCAAACTATCACCAGAAGATAAAACCAAAATTATTAACCTGCTAAAGCAAAACGGTCATACAGTAGGCTACATGGGTGATGGCATCAATGATGCTCCAGCGATGAAAGCGGCTGATGTCTCAATTTCTGTTGATACTGCTGTGGATATTGCCAAGGAATCAGCTGATATTATTCTGCTGCATAAAGATTTGAATGTACTAGAAGAAGGCGTGAGAATCGGGCGCAAAGTATTTGGCAACACTATGAAATATATCAAGATCACGCTTTCTTCCAATTTTGGTAATATCCTGTCAATTATGGTAGCTTCTTCTTTCCTGCCGTTCCTGCCAATGCTGCCATTGCAGCTGTTAGTTCTTGACCTGCTCTATGGAACTAGTTGTCTGTCACTGCCATTTGATGATATGTCTGATAAGTTTTTAAAAGAGCCACGTACCTGGTCAACCAAAAAGCTGCCTAAATTCATGTTTTATTTCGGCCCAACTTCATCTGTTTTTGATATTTTGACATTTGCCTTATTATTCTTTGTGATTTGTCCCCAATTAACAGGTGGAAATTACAGCGCACTGGGAGCAACACAAAAAGTGGCATTTGTGGCACTTTTCCATACTGGTTGGTTTATTGAATCACTTTGGACTCAGGAAATGGTGATTCATGCTTTGCGTGATCCACGTTTGCCGTTTATTAAACAGCATGCTGCACCTGGAGTAACTTTAGCTACATTTGGAGCTGGAGTAATTGGAACATTGATCCCATTTTCATTTTTAGCAACAAAACTGGGTTTTGGCAAGATGCCAATTGAATTCATGTGGGTAGTATTTGGTATACTTGTTCTATATATTTTACTGACTACAGTTATCAAGCATTTCTATTTAAAGAGTGAAAAATTTTTAATCTAAAAATAAGCCTAAAATGCTAAATATCTACTAAAAAAGAGGACTCCGTAAGGAATTCGCTTTTTTATTGGTGTAGTATAATATAATATAATTAAACAAAAATTAAGGAGAAAATGAATATGGCTGATAAAAAAACTTTTTATATTACAACACCAATTTACTATCCATCTGGCCGATTGACTATCGGTAATGCGTATACTACTATCGCTGCAGATGTAATGGCGCGCTACAAGCGTAGTCAAGGATACGACACCTTCTTTTTAACCGGTACTGATGAGCATGGGTTAAAAATTGAGCAGAAAGCTGAGAAGCAGGGAGTTAAACCGCAAGAATTTGTAGATAAAATGGTAGTTATTTATAAAAAGTTGTGGAAAAGCCTTGATATTTCTTATGATAAATTTATTCGTACTACTGACAAAGAGCATGTAAAAGGCGTCCAAAAAATATTTGAACAGTTGCTAAAACAGGGGGATATCTACCTTGGTGAGTATACTGGCTGGTATTCCGTAGAAGACGAAGAGTACTTTACAGAATCGCAATTGGCTGAAGTTTATAAAGACGATGATGGCAATGTGATTGGTGGTAAGGCGCCATCAGGTCATGAAGTGCAGCTTGTTAAAGAGCCTTCATACTTTTTTAAGATGAGTAAATATGCTGATAGACTTTATCAATATTATCAAGATCATCCTGATTTTATTCTTCCTCACACTCGTGAAAAGGAAATGGTCAACAACTTCTTAAAGCCAGGTCTTGAAGACCTTTCAGTTACTAGAACTACTGTTTCCTGGGGTATCCCTGTACCAAGTGATCCTAAGCACGTTGTTTATGTTTGGATTGATGCCTTATCTAACTATATTACAGCTTTGGGATATGGTTCGGATGATGATTCGCTATTTAAGAAATACTGGCCTGCAGATGTTCATCTGGTAGGTAAAGAAATTGTGCGCTTCCATACTATTTACTGGCCAATTATGCTGATGGCCTTGGGATTACCGTTACCTAAGCATGTTATTGGTCACGGCTGGGTTTTAATGAAAGACGGCAAGATGTCCAAATCAAAGGGTAACGCTGTTTATCCTGAATCTATTATTAACCGTTATGGCGTGGACGCATTGCGTTACTATTTGATGCGGGCCTTACCGTTTGGTTCTGATGGTGTCTTTACTCCAGAGGACTTTGTTGAACGGGTTAACTATGACTTGGCCAATGATTTAGGCAACTTGCTTAACAGAACTGTTTCAATGATCAATCAGTATCAAAATGGAAAAGTTGAACCCGTTGCGCAAGAGCAGGATGACTTGGGTAAGGATTTAGCCCAAACTGCAGCAGACGTCATTGCCAGCTACAAAAAAGAAATGGATACTCTGCACTTTACTCAGGCAATCGAGGATATTTGGAAGTTTATTAATCGTGCTAATAAGTATATTGATGAAACTATGCCTTGGAATTTGAATAAGGAAGGCAAAACAGCTGACTTAACTCGTGTAATGTCAAACTTAGCAGAAAGTTTGAGAATTATTGCTTTGTTGATTGCTCCAATTATGACCAGAACTCCAGTTGAAATGTTCAGACAATTAGGTCTTGACTGGAAGAACGATGAAGAAAAGAAATTTGAATTTGGTGCATGTGCTTGGAGTATTAATGTTATTTCTGATCCAAAACCGATTTTCCCAAGAGTTGAGCCTAAAGAAGAAATTAAATACATTCAAGATGAGATGGCTAAAGCTAAGCCAAAGAAAGAAAGCCGCAATGAACAAGGTAAAGATAAGGAAATTTCAATTGACGCTTTCGATAAGGTAAAAATTCAAGTTGGCAAAATTTTATCTGTTGAGCCTGTTCAAGGGTCTAAGAAACTGTTGCAATTCCAAATGGACTTTGGCAATGGTGATGAAAGACAGATTTTAAGTGGTATCCGGCAATATTATCCTAATGCCAGTGAATTATTGGGTAGAAAAGTTTTGGCTGTAACTAATCTTAAGCCGCGCAAGATGCTGGGTCATTTGAGTCAGGGTATGCTCTTGTCCAGTGAGAAAAATGGCAAAGTAAAATTAGCTTTAGTTGGTGACGAGCATGAAGTCGGGGCACAACTAAGTTAATGGAGTTAATTGATAACCATACTCATTTACAGGATGAGCCGTTTCGCGGTAAAGAAGAATTTTATCTTGAACGTGCGCAAAAACTGGGTGTGACTAAAATAATTTGTGCAGGGCAGGATCCTGATTTTAACAAGCGTGCCATTGATTTAAGTCAACGTTTTACGCAAGTCTATGCGATGGTGGGCTATTGTCCTGATGTTGCCAAAGATTATGACCAAAAAGCAGAAGATTTACTGATCGAGCAAGTGCAGCTTCCCGGGGTTGTGGCCGTAGGTGAAGTAGGACTTGACTATTATTGGGATGAATCTCCGCGTGACAAACAAAGAGAAGTTTTTGCCAGGCAGGTTGAACTGGCCTATAAATTAAAAAAGCCAGTTGATATCCACACTAGAGATGCGTTTGGGGATTGTTACGAAATACTAAAAAACAGCAATTTGGAATATGGTGCAATTTTGCATAGCTTTAACGGTGACATTTCATGGCTGACCAAATTCTTAGATTTGAATGTATATTTTTCTTATTCTGGGGTTGTTTCCTTTACTAAAGCGGTGGAGGTACATGAAGCAGCTCAAAAAACTCCTTTAGAACGGTTATTGGTTGAAACTGATGCACCTTATCTCACTCCTAAACCATACCGCGGCAGGCAAAATGAACCGGGTAATGTTTATTATGTGGCACGTGCAATTGCTGAATTAAAAGGTCTTCCGCTAGATGAGGTTGCTCAGGCAACATATGCAAATACAATGAGGGTCTATGGACTTAACTAAAAAACATTTTGATGCCGTCGTAGTCGTTGAGGGAAAAGACGATACAATTCGGCTTAAGCAATTTTTCCCAGGTATTGAAACAATTGAAACCAATGGTTCAGATGTTCCTGAAACTGTACTTGCGGAACTGCAGGAATTGGCATGCAAAAGAGAAATTATTGTTTTGACTGATCCTGATTTAAATGGTGAGCGAATAAGGCGTCTGGTGACTCAGGCAGTACCAACAGCTAAACAGGCTTTTATTACTCGTAAAGAGGGAGAGCCTCATAAAAAAGGTTCCCTTGGCGTTGAACATGCATCAAAAGAGGCTTTAAAAAAAGCTCTGAGTGATTTACATGAAAAAAAGGTGCCAAATACTGATTTAACAAGAGAAAAGTATCAAAAATTGGGTTTAGCAAGTGGCCCTAATTCACGCAAAATACGTGAAAAAGTTGGCAATAAACTGCGTATTGGTTATGGAAATGGTAAGCAGTTTTATCACCGTTTACAAACTTTTGGTATTTCACTTTCTGAACTTAAAGAAGCAGTTGAGGAGGTACAAGATGAGCAGTGAGATTCCCATTGGTTCCCCTGTTAGAACCCAGGCAATTATTAATCGCTATTTTATGAAAGTTAAAAAGAGCCTGGGTCAGAATTTTTTAGTAGACCTGGACGCTCTTCATGGTATTGTCAAAGCGGCAGCAATTAAACCCGATGACCAGGTAATCGAAATTGGCCCTGGGATTGGCTCCTTAACTGAGCAATTACTGGATGCCGGCGCAAAGGTTTTTGCTTATGAAGTTGATGAAAATCTTTTTAAAGTATTACAAAATGAATTACCGAAAAAAATAAACGGTTATCCTTTGGATCAACGTTTTAAATTAAAGATAGAGGACATACTGAAGGCTGATTTTAAGCAAGATTTGAAAGATTTTTTTGATTTAAGCAAACCGGTCAAAGTTGTAGCGAATTTGCCTTATTACATCACAACGCCAATTATTTTCTTCCTTAATAATTCTGAATTAGAATTTGCTAGTTTAACGCTGATGATGCAAAAAGAAGTGGCAGATCGTTTAAGTGCTCATTCAGGAACAAAAGAATATGGGCCTTTAACAATCGCCGTTCAAACAGAAATGGCCGTTAAGTCATTTATGACTGTAACAAGTTCTTCCTTTATTCCCAGACCAAAGGTTGACTCTAGTGTCGTGGTTTTAACACCTTTGCCCGCAGAAAGTAAAATCGATATAGCTGATTCTAAGCACTTTAATTGGGTAGTTAAGATGTGCTTTGCACAAAGGCGGAAAACATTAAATAACAACTTGAAAGCACTCATACCGAACAATGAAGATCGAACACATTTAATTAAGTCGTTAGGCGTCGATTCCCGAGTTCGTCCTGAACAGCTGACTCTTAAGCAATTTGTCCAAATTGCTGCAAGTGTCCCAGTTAAAAATTGACGAAAATATTCTGTGGTTGTTTTTAAAAAGAATTGAAAAAATAATAATAAAGTGGTATAATTCACTCCAAAGGAGTTGTTTTCATTGCCAACATCTATTATGACCATTAAGAGTAAGCTGGATTCACATTTGGGTGATTCGTTGACTGTAGTTGCAAGAGCCGGACGTAAGAAAGTTACAAAAAGACGTGGAATTTTAAAGAATACTTTTCCCGCAGTTTTTGTAGTTGATTTAGACCAAGATTCAAACAATTTTGAACATGTTTCTTATAGTTATACGGATTTGTTAACCAAAAACATTACATTAAAATTTGATAACGCTGTGCAGTAAAACTAAAGCGATATCTAAATAATACTTTTTGGCATTAACATTTGGTAAAATGTTAGTGCCTTTTTTTATGGTTAAGTGTATAGTAGTAACTGGCAAAAGACAAACAATAGGAGGGTAATTCTATGAAACGTTCAGAGAGATTAGTTGACATGACTAAATATTTGATGGAACGACCACATGACTTAATTCCGCTGCCATTTTTTGCAAAAAGATATGGTGCAGCAAAGTCTTCGATCTCGGAAGACCTTGCCATTTTGAAACACACTTTAGCAAATAATCAAGATGGTATTTTAGAAACTGTAGCAGGTGCGGCCGGTGGTGTGCGCTATATTCCTTTTTGGGGTAAAAAGCATGCTCAGAAGTATTTAAATGAACTGGCCAGTCGTATTGAAGATCCTGACCGTATTTTAGCGGGAGGTTTCGTTTACCTGTCCGATATCATTGGTAATCCGCAAGACTTAGACAAGATAGGTAAATTAATTGCTACCAGGTATGCATATTCTGACATTGATGTTGTAATGACTATTGAAACTAAGGGTATCGCTTTAGCACAGGCAGTTGCACGCTATTTAAATGTGTCATTTATCATTGCACGTAAGCGTTCAAAAGTCACAGAAGGTGCAACGGTTTCAGTAAACTATATTTCTTCCTCACTTGATCGTGTTTCTAAAATGGAATTGCCAACTAGAGTGTTAAAAGAAAATTCTAATGTTTTGCTGATAGATGACTATATGATGGCCGGCGGTACTTTAACAGGAATGCAGCAATTAGTTAGAGAATTTAATGGTAATATTGCTGGTGTTTGCGTTTTATGTGAAGCTGATTTTGATGATGTTAAATTAATTGAGGGCCATCTTTCTTTAGTAAAAATCAAAAGAATTGACGACAAGAAGAAAGTCATTGTGGCAGAGCCAGGTTCGTTAATTGCGCACACCGATTTTGACCGCTTTTAGTTTATAAGATGATATACTAAAATATAATAATAATCTAGGAAAATAAAAGAGGCTAAAATTAATGAAAAAGTTTGTAATTGTTCTGGCAGCAGGCAAGGGGACCCGGATGAAATCAAAATTGTACAAGGTCTTACATCAAGTATGCGGCAAGTCAATGGTCGAATACGTTGTTGAAGCAGCGCAAGCAATAAAACCAGACAAAATAGTTACAATTGTGGGTAATGGTGCAGAAGAAGTTAAAAAGGTTCTTGCTGATAAGTCTGAGTTTGTTTTACAAAAAAAGCAGCTTGGTACGGGCGATGCAGTTTTAACTGCTGCAGATGAGTTAGCAGCAGAAAAAGGTGCTACTTTGGTAATTACAGGTGATACGCCATTATTTACAAGCCAAACTTTTCAAAAATTATTTAATTACCATCAAAGCAAAGGCAATGCGGCTACTGTGTTGACAGCCCAAGCTCCAAATCCTTATGGTTATGGTCGCATTATTCGAGACGATCAAGATAATGTTTTAAGGATTGTTGAACAAAAAGACGCCACAGCAGATGAATTAAAAATCAACGAAATTAATACCGGTGTTTTTTGTTTTGACAATCAGTTGTTATTTAGTGCCTTAAAAAAGGTCGATAATCAAAATGCTCAAGGAGAATATTATTTAACTGACGTGCTAGAAATTTTGCGTAATGAAGGTCAAAGAATTGGTGCATACAAAATGCCAGATTTCAGCGAGAGCCTGGGAGTTAACGATCGATCAGCTTTGACTCAAGCTACCAAAATTATGCAAAAAAGGATTAATAAAATGCATATGGCAAATGGTGTAACTTTCATTGATCCTGATACGGCTTATATTGATGCGAATGTTAAAATTGGCTGTGATACGCAGATTGAAGGCAATGTCGTAATTAAAGGCAATACTGAAATTGGGAGCGACTGTTTAATAACTTCTGGCTCCAGGATTATTGATTCCAAAGTTGGTAACAATGTTACTGTAACTTCTTCAACAGTTGAACAAGCTGAGATGGATGAATTTTCAGATGTTGGCCCTAATTCCCATTTGCGCCCTAAAGCAATCCTAAGAAAGGGTGTCCATATCGGAAACTTTGTAGAAATTAAAAATGCTGAAATTGGTGAAAATTCTAAAGTAGGTCATTTGACTTATATCGGGGATGCTACTTTGGGTAAAGATGTTAATGTTGGCTGTGGCACTATTTTCGCTAATTATGACGGCGTGAAAAAAGATCATACTAATGTGGGTGATCGTGCGTTCATTGGCTCAGGTGCTACTTTAGTTGCACCAGTTAATATTGCTGACCATGCCTTTGTGGCAGCAGACTCAACAATTACCAAAGATGTGGCCAAATATGATATGGCGATTGCTCGCGGTCGTCAGGTAAATAAACCTGATTACTGGCATAAATTGCCCCTATCTAATGATCCTGACTGGAAATAAAAAAGAACTAAAAAAATAGCTCCAGAGTTTTAAACTTCTGGAGCTATTGATGTAAAATTAATTATTTAAAATTAGCTTTTTTAACAAACTTATTTTTAGCAATAATATAGTATTTCTTGTTGTTTATTTTGACAGGATCGCCATAGGTTTTAACTGCTTTACCTTTCTTCAAACCTTTTTTACTAATTCGATTGCCATGTTGACTATAAATATAAGCGTTATGCTTTAATTTGATCTTTTTGGAATCGATATTAGCAGCAGAAATGAATAGACCATCTTCCAGTTCGTAGAATGACCTGCCATTAATCAATTGCTTGTTAGCGGTATTTACACTTGAACCAACGAGAATTACTAACTTATTGGCACGTTTTCCTTGCTTATCATACAAATATGAATTGTGCATAATTTCTTTTTCGACTACTGGTTGTGGTTTTTCGGTAATCGGAGCTGTGGTAACAGTAGCAACAGATGCTTTTTGGACTGCAATATTTGCGGCTTTAACAAAACGGTTTTGAGCAATAATGAAGTACTTCTTGCCCCGAATGGTTACTGCATCACCATAAGTATTAATGTTATTGCCTTTTCTTAACACACCAGCTTTCTTAATCCGTTTGCCATGTTTATTGTAAACATAAGCATTATGTTTTAATTTTCGGCTTGTTGAAACTACGTTGCTAGTAGCAACATAGTAGACTTGGTTCTTATTGCCCCTATCAACCAGAATGTAATAGTGTTTCCCATTAATTACTTTTGTACCGTACGAAGTAATGACTGAGCCGGCACCAAGGACAACCTTATTTACACGCTTGCCATTTTCATCATATAGGTATGCATTATGCATTAGAGCTAATTCTTCGCTGTGACTTAAATCAAGTTTTGACTCCTCTTTTTCTTCTTTGTCGACAGTATTAACCGGGTTAGGGTTGAATGGAGCAGGGGCAGAGCTGCTACTAGTATTAATGTTATTGCTATGGTTATCATCATTTTCTTGACTGTTGTCGTTACTATCAAGAATATGGTCAATTGTATCAGAATCTGTACTATCGAGATAAAGTTGATTAATTGCATCATCACGGAGTTTAGTAATGGTCTGACTATCATTAACTTCAGGCTGATTAATAGCATCTTTAGCAGTATTCATATCAGTATCAATTTGGTTAATAATAGCTTTCTTTTTCTGCTCAGTGTAATTGCTAGAGGACTGAATTTCACTTATAGCTGCTTTTTGTGCCTCCGCTAGAGCCCCAGCAGCGATTGCCTTTTCACCAGCTAATTCTGTTGCAGCAAGATTATCCGAGTTGCCAGGATCATTGAGCGCATCTTTAGCATTTTCGTATGCTTGATCAACGCTAGTAGTGTTTGCTTTATCCTTAAACCTGTCTATAAGAGCTTTAACTGCAGAATCATAGGCAGCTTTCAGTCTTTCTCCTTGTACTTCGCTATTGTTGTTTAAAACATCATCAAGTTCTTTACTATCGCTTACAATAATACTGCTTATTCTGTCAACTGCATCCTTTCTGGCAGTTTCTATTTCGGTTGAATCTTGAACTTGACTAATAGTGCCCGTTTGCTCCGAGTTGGCTTTAGCTGCTTCTTGGTCAATGCGGTCTTTTACTGCCTGTTTTTCAGTATTAGTATAATCGGTACCATCCTGATGCTTTAATTTATCAACTTGGTTTTTAGCGTTAGTAGCGGTGTCAGTGACCGAACCTTTAGCTATTTCTTTTTCAGCTGCAATCTTATCAGCTGCAATATCTGTAGGTGAATCACCATTGACACGTGAATGTTCTTTGTAAGCTTGATCAACGCTGCTGGTATCGGCATTTTCACCAAATTTTTCTTTTAGTTCAGCGACTGCTTTTTGGTGTTTATCAGCCAAATCGTTATTAGCCTCTGCTTTAAGTAAACTAATGGATTCATTTTTGGCAGCATTACCAGCGCTGTCAATATCTGCTTTGGCGGTTTCTGTGATTTTATCAATCTGGTTCTTTTTGTCAGTTGTATCGCCTTTAGGAGCATTAACTGCATCAATTTTATCCTTAGCCTTTTGACTATCATCTTTAATTTGCTCTTTCAGCCGGTCTTTTAATTCAGTAGATAATTTATTATTACCGTCAATTTCCTTAGCAACTTTATCAGCTTTTTCGTCAATGTCAGCTTTAGCATTTTCCTTATTGATAGTAGTCATAACCTCATCATAAGCGGCACTGGCAGTCTGGATGTTTTGAGCTTCATCAATAGCTTTTATTTGTTCATCAATGTGATCTTGCACTTCTTGAGCCAGTTTATCTTTTAATCTGTCTTTTAATGTCTTGTAGGCGTTTTTGATACCAGTCACGCCATCAGCACCTGCAAAAGCATTTTTTTGCTCATCATTAAACCATTCTGGTTCAGTGCCGGTTTCAGGTTTAGTTAACAGACGATCAATGTTTTGACCAATGGTTGCTTCATCTGGGATGTCGCTAATTGCTGTAGTCTTTTCTATATCCTGGAAACTCTGTTGATAAGCATCATCAATTGCAGCTTTAGCTGCCTTCTTCTGCGCGGCAGTTAACTGAGACTGATCAATTATATTATGGGCCTTAGTTTGTTTATCCTTTAGAATACCTTCAGCTTTTGTCTTTTGACCAGCTAGGGCAGCTTGATCTTTAATAACACTAAACTTGTCAACTGCTTGATCTCGTTTGCCATTTATTTGGTCTTTTGGCTCTGTTTCAGATTGTTGAACAGAATTAATGTCAGTTTTTGCTTGTTCAACAATAGTTTTAATTTGGTCTTTCTGCTTTTGTTGCTCCTCTGGTGACAAACCTGATTTTTCTATTGCGTCATTTGCTTCTTTTTGAGCTTGTTCGATCTGAGAGATTGCCTCTTGTTTAGCTTTGACTATTTCTGCTTTTTCTTGTGCAACTTGGAAAATACGGTCGATTTCTTTTTTACCGAAATTAGGAATTTCATCCTGTTGAGCTTTACCTTGTTGGGCATTTTGAGCTTGTGCTAGTGCATTTTCGTAAGTATTATCAAGTTTAACACCCGCAATCTTATCTATAGTTCTATTGACGGCTTCATCAAGTTGCTTTTGCAATGAGTCAATTTGATTTTGCTCTAGGTTGGTTGCCACACTGGCAATTTCACCTTTATTTTTAAGGTATTCCTTAAACTTGTTAATCAGATTATTTTTTTCCGCAGTCAGTTGACTTAGAAACTTGGCCTGATCAATATTTGTTTTGGCATCTTGTTCTAACTGCGACAGCTTATCACTTGTACCGCCATAAATTAAACTAATAAAGTTATTTAAAACTCGTTCAATATCATTATATCCGCTAGCGACATCATTACCGGCTAAGTCTAAACCATCAATATCAGTTTTGGCACTTGCGGCATATTCTTTTAAGCCCTTAACTATTTGATTTTTATTATCAAAGTCATCACCTAATTTGCTAATTGTGGCAATGCCCTCACTTGCCGCTGTTTGAATTTGCGTAATAGTGTTTTGCTTATTATTTCTAGCGGCAATAATATTAGCAGCAGCTTTCTTTTGTTCTTGGTCTATTTGGGCTTTCATTTTGTCAGCGACAGCGCTGTCTTCAGTTTTATCAGCTTTAGCCTTAGAGCTAATGGTAGCAGTTTGTAGATCGTTTAGGGCTTTAGTTAAGGCTTCTTCTTTATCAATATCACTGCCAATGTTGTTAAGAGCAGTCTCACTTTTACTTCTGGCATCATTGATTTTATCTTGAACAGTTGCAGCAGAAATCTTGGTTTTAGCAGTGCTTAAAGCTGCGCTAATAGCAGTGCTTAATTCATCAACCTGATTTTGATCAAGTTTATTTTGCAACAGGTCATTCTTTAAGCGTTCGTTTAATTTCTCCGCTTGTTCGACCAGTTTATTGTATGCGACATTTTGTTCTTCCAGTAAAGCAGCATTATTCTTGGCATTTTGCTCCATACCATTAATTGCATCTTCACCTGCTGTCTTAGCTTTTTCAACTTCAGCTGGAGTTTGCGCTTGATTAATATTTTGGATAGCCGTTTCTTTATTTGAATTAATTTGTTCAATCAATTTGGCTTTTTCTTCGTCACTTAAGGCTGACTGGTCAATACTATTGATAGCATTCTTAGCTGTTTCGGCAATATCTTCTAAATATTTATTGGCATTATTCTTAGCAGCTTGTAATTGGGCAGCACTCAAAGCTTTGTCAATGTTAATAATTCCAGTATTCTTAGCAGAATCTATATCGTTTTCAGTTTGTTGACCATTAACTTGGTTAACAGCTAAATTTTTAGCTTCCGTTGCCTGACTCTTATATTTGTCCTTTTCTTGGTTGCTTAAACCTGCAATTTGGTCAATTTGAGATAAGATTCCCAGGACATCAGGATTATTAGTTTGGCCGTTGAGTTCTTCAGTAAGCTTTTTAATAGCAGCGGCTTTAGCCTGTTTAATTTCCTGAGCATATTTATCATCTGCAGTAGACTTAATAGCTTTTATCTGCTTAATAGCAGTATCTTTAATGTCCAAGACTGAATTACTTTCTTCGGCCGCATCAATTGCTGAATTAGCAGTATCAATGATTGAATCAACGCTATCTTGATCTGCCTTATCTTTCAGGCTATTCTTGATTTCGTTAGCAGCATCTTTAATAGTTTTTCTAGCTTGCGCTTTGGTAATTGCCAAGTTGCCGCTTGCTTCAGCTTTATTAATGGCAGTAATAGTATCGGTAGTTATTTTATTGACGTCATTTTTGCTTTTGACGTTTTGCAATTTGTTGATGGCATCAGCAGCAGCCTGATTAATATCTGTGATTGCCTGATCATATCGGGGTTTAGCGTCAGCCTGTTCTTCTTCACTCAGTGAATTATAGGAGGAATTCAACCTATTAATTGCTTCACGAGCTGCGTTTTCTATAGTTTTTTCGCTGTTATTGTTGGCCTCTGCCAAATCCGCAGCAGTAGCATCTGCTATTACTTGGTCAATAGCATTTTTGCCGTCGCTTTTAGCTTGATCAACTGCATCATTAGTCTTTTGCAACTCTATATTTAGTTTAGCCTTATCCCGTTCGTCATTTATTTTTGAGATAGTCTCGCTCTTATCAGCATCAGACATTGAAGACTGATTAATGTTGTCAATTGCTTGTGTAGCAATTTTATCAATTTCGTTCTTGGCGTTATTAATATTGGTATCAAGGCTTTGAGCATCCCGGATTACCTTACGCATGTTATCGTTGCCTGTTTGCTTTTCAGTATCAACTCGATCAATAGGAGCATTCTTAACTTTGTTAACTGCATCATTGTAATCATCGTTTAACTGCTTAATTAGCTCGTTTTTTGTACTACTATTGACATTTTGTAAACCTAAAATTTTATCGTTTACATCATTGTAAACGCTCAATAATTCTTTCAGGGCAGCATTTCTAGTTGACTCTAGGGCTGCTTTATCGCGAATTTTATTTAAGGCCTCGCGACTAGCATTAGCTGCTGCAGCAATTTCTTCTTTAGTCGTGGCATTTTGAATATTAGTTTTTGCTGTAGTTAATGCTGTAGCAATTTCTCCATAATAGTTATTCTTTTCTTGACCAGAAAGGTTAGGATTTTGTTCTATATCTGCACGAATTTTTTCAGCTAAAACGTTTAGTCCAGTATCTTGGTTAGTTAATGCCTCATCTTTTTGTTGCTCTAAGAATTTTGCTTCTTCGCTTGCAATACTGCCAGCAACACTAGCCATAGTAGCAACGCCGTCATCTCTATCTTTAACTACTTGATCATTGGTAAAGTCACTATAAACCTTGTTAGTTGCTGTTTCGTAAAAGCCATTAATCTTACTTGTTAAGGCGTCTTTTTGCTCGCTATTAATTTTATTATCTTCAAAAGCCTGATTAATAGTGGCTAAGTCTTTTTCTCTTTCGGCTTGCAAAGCTTTATTTGCTTGAGATTTAGCGACCGCCAATTGAGCAGCTGCTAAGTCCTTGTTGATACTATCTTTAGCAGCTTGCTTGGCAGAATTAATACCATCAGTGTCTTTAGCTGCATTAATTTCGGGTTTGGCATTAGCTAAGTCTTTAGCAATCAGTTCTTTAAAATGTTGTTTATCTTCTGGGCTTAAATCGGAGTCAGCAAAGCCATCAATTTTGTCTTTAGCTGCTTGAGCTGCATTTTCAATTTCTGTAATTGCAGTTTTGTGTTGTTGATCTAAATTATTGGTAGCAGCATTCGCGGCATTATTCTGATAGTCTGTAATATTTTTAATAGCATTGTCTCGATCTGTTTCAATTGCATTTTCATCTTCGTCTTGAGAAACATTGGCAATCCCTTTATCGGCTGCAGCGTTAATTAGATCCTGATACTTAGTACTATCTGCATCACTCAGGTTCTTGTTGTCCTTAATCGCAGCAATTGCTTTGTCTCTAGCAGTTTGAATATCCGTAATAGCTTGATTGCGTTGGCCCTTGATGTTCTGTTCGTTAAGCAAATCGTTTAATGCAGCAGTACCTTCTTTGGTAGCTTTGTCAATGTCTGCTGGAGTTTCTCCGTTATCAATGCGGTCGTAATATCCCTGATCTCCAGTAAGCAATTCACTGGCTTTATTGGAAGCATCGTCTTTATTCTTGGCCGTTAAATTAGGATTATTCTGAATTTTGTTAACAATGTCTTGTTTAACTGTTTCCAGTTGCTTTTTAGCAGCAGCCTTATAAGCACTCAAAACGTTCTGCTTACCGTCAATAATATCCTGGTTAATAGCGGTAAGTGAGTCATGGCTATCAATCGTGTTGGCAGCATTAGTGACCGCGTTATCAATATTAGACTCTTGCTCAAATCCTAAATTGTTTTTAGCTTCAGTTGCATCTTGCTCAATTTGCTTTTTAGCAGCAGCCTTATAAGCACTAAAAACGTTCTGCTTACCGTCAATAATATCCTGGTTAATAGCGGTAAGTGAGTCATGGCTATCAATCGTGTTGGCAGCATTAGTGACCGCGTTATCAATATTAGACTCTTGCTCAACTCCTAAATTGTTTTTAGCTTCAGTTGCATCTTGCTCAATTTGCTTTTTAGCAGCAGCCTTATAGGCATTTAAAACGTTCTTTTTACCATCAATAATATCCTGGTTAATAGCGGTAAGTGAGTCATGGCTATCAATCGTGTTGGCAGCATTAGTGACCGCGTTATCAATATTAGACTCTTGCTCAACTCCTAAATTGTTTTTAGCTTCAGTTGCATCTTGCTCAATTTGCTTTTTAGCAGCAGCCTTATAGGCATTTAAAACGTTCTTTTTACCATCAATAATATCCTGGTTAATAGCGGTAAGTGAGTCATGGCTATCAATCGTGTTGGCAGCATTAGTGACCGCGTTATCAATATTAGTTTCTTGGTCAACCCCTAAATTACTTTTTGCTTCATCTGCGTCTTGTTTAACTTGCGCTTTAGCAGCTGTCTTATAAGCGTCTAAAACATTCTTTTTACCGTTAATAATGTCTTGTTTAATATCAGTAGCAGAATTGTGACTGTCAATCGTGTTACCGGCATTGGTGACTGCGTCATCAATATTAGTTTCTTTAGTTACTCCTAAATTGGTCTTAGCAGTATCTGCATCTGTATTAACTTGTGCTTTAGCATCTTCTTTAAAAGCGTTTAAAATATTATCCTTTTTGGATTTTAGTATTTGGGTAATATTTTGGCTACTGGCAGCATTATCTTCAATTTTATCAATTGCCGCTAAGGCATCTGTCATGGCGGTTTCGGCTTTGCCAACTTGACCGAGGACATTTTCATAGACTTTAGTATAACCAACAATTTCTGCTTTAGTAGCTGCTTTGTTAATTAAACTTTTAGCAGCAGCTTTTCTCTTATTGATAATTTCGTCATCATCAGTGCCGTAAATAGATTTACTGGTATCACCAGTTGTAGTTGTCGTATCAGCAACCACTTGGTCTATTTCATCAAGATATTGTTTTTGTTCATCCTCAGGTAAACCAGAGTTTTTAATCCGCTCTTTAGCTTGGGTAGCTGCTTCATTAATATCTTTTGCTGCTTGGTCTTTTACTTTATCCGTATGTGTGCCATTAATCTTATCAATACCATTGTTAAGATTATCTTTAGGATTATTGCTGTTAATAATATCTTTGATAGCTTGATTTAAAGCATCTTGAATTTCAGGTCGATCATCACCATACTGTGCCATTTGCTTTTTAGCAGCAACTTCTAATGCTGCAATTGCATCAATAGTATCTTGCACACTTGGGAGTAGAGCTTTGGCTTCTTTTTGATGGTTATTAATAGCCGCTTCATTATCGTCTTGATCAAGATCACCGTCAGGAGTAACAATTTCTTTTGGCCGCTTGAGCTTGTCTTTTATACCGTTAATTAACTCGTCAACGGGCGATTGGACGTTGTTATCTTTAGCAGCTTCAGCAATAGCATTTTCCACGTTTGAAATTGCTTGCTTGATGTCTGTTCTGGCATTTTCACGATAATCTTTACCAATTTGGTTGATGGCATCAATCCCGTCACTAACAACCTGATCGAGGTTAGTAACGTTTGTTTCGGGAGCATCAACAGTGCTTATTGCCTTATCTTTTGCTGCATTTATTTTTTCTGTCTGTGAAGGGAACTTAGAAATTTGCTCATTAGTCTGGCTAGCTAACTTATCTTTTGCATCCTTTTTGGCATTTTCATACTCTGCTTGACTTTGGGCTGTTTGTATAGCCTTCTCAACCAAGTCTAAAACGGTCTTTTTTCTATTATTTACTTCGCTAATCGCAGTCTTGGAAGGTTGCACCCCGTAAACTGATTTGCCGGAATCATAATTGCTGTCCGTACTATTTGCAGCATACTTAGTGGCTTCATTCAGTGCGTCAGTGAATGCTTTTTCCTGATCTGCAGTCAAATTATTTGGCTTATCGGCTTTAGCTTTGTTAATGGCATCTTTAATTGCCTGAGCTGCTTCTTGTTGTATTGCACTAAATGGTTTAATTCCCAGACTAACTGTAGTAGGGCGAACGCCACAGGCAATATCTAAGGGACTGTATTCAATAAAGTTCGCATGTGGAGTTAGTTGAATTGTAGCGTCTTTAGCCATTTTAGTGGTGATTTCAGCAGGAATAGTAATGGTAAAGGTACCATCTGGAGCTACTTTAGCGGCAAATTTTGTTGGTAATGCTGCCAAATCATTTGCTTCACCGCGATAAGTATCAACTGTTTCAGCGTATGGATTAGCTATGGTGGAATCAATAACAGCTTGACCATTTCTGTATACACCACTATCTTTAAACCTGGCTAAAACATAGGCTTCGGTACCACCAGGTAAGATATTTTTAAAAAAGCTGTCACTATCAGGACCATCTTTTGCAGGATCATAGTATAATACATGGCCTTTGACCAGCTTGGAACCATCTTCCTGACTAGTTACCGTCACATCTTCTGGGTCTATGTCTAAGAAGCCGCTTTGATTAGCCGGTGTAAATCTGATGTTATTGTAGCTTGGGTTGTCTTTATCGGAAAATGCTGCTTCCACGATGGCTCGAAAGAGCTGGTCATAGCTTTGATGATTGTAATTTTGTAGCAATTCCTGGAAGTTTTTAGGTGCTTTACTAAGAATAGCGCTAAGCTGGGGACTATCTTTTTTGACTTTTTCCAAGTCGAAGATCCTTTGACCGTTTAATACTTCCAGTTTGTTAACTGCGACAGTTTTAGCAGTTTTTTCGACTTGTAAAACATGAAAAGGCGGCAAGACTAAGTTGCTGCCAAGAGCGGATCCATTTAAAAGTTCACCAAGGTTTAAGGACTGGCGAACATTTGTGACCGTGATTTTATTATCACCGATAATGCTGGTGCGGTCATTGTTATTCAGATAGGCGTCTAACACAAGAGAAGTCGGGTTATTAACAATCAGTTGCCCAGTATTGGCCACATCTACCAATTTTATTGCACCAGTACCGGCATCACCAACTAATTGAATTTCAAAGCCGCCGTTTTGCACGTTAGCTGTACCATCAATTTGCACTAGTGAACCAGTATAATTGCCCATGTTTTGTCCAGTAATCTTGAGAGCACCGCCAGAGTTAATAGCAAAATCGCCCCCAATATAAATCAGGTTTTGCTTATTTTTAGTTGAAATATTACCATTCGTGTTAACGGTAATTGCACCATTTTTGCTAATATTTACCTTTGATTTGGCGTTATCTAGGTAAATAGCTCTGGCTTGACCATTATTTTGTTTGCCCACATAATTAATTCCTTCACTTTGTCCGATGTTAATGTTCACCTGACCGTGAACAGTTACTTGCGCATCGTCACTAATGAAGATGGCACTGACTGGATTGCCGTGTTCACTGTTATTAGCACCATTTGAGCCATCATACGTCTTAAGTGGGGTCAGGTTAACAACTGCTCCTTGTTCAACATTAAGAGAATTGCCTTCTCCTCTCATTTCAATCAAGGTGCCGCCAAATGTTGAACCGTCAAAGTGGCAACCCGCTTTAAAAGTAATGCTATTATTGCTATTGGTGAATTCTAAAAGTTGCTGATTATTACCGTCAAACCAACCGCCAATATTGCTTGGAATTTTGACAGTTTCAGCGTGAATTTTGCCTTCAAAAATAATGTCAGTATTATTTTTGGTATATGTTAATTGTGAACCATAAAAATCAATATTTCTAAAAGTGATTTTAGCTGTTTGTCCTCTATTCATATTAGAGGCATTAATGACACCATAGTAGTCGGTACTTTTAAGTATTAAGTTCTCGTAAGTAATATCTAGAGAAGAGTTACTGGAAAGAGTAGGGTGGTTGCTCTTGAAATCAAGGGTATATTTAGCATTACCTGCAGACTTAATTAATAAATTTCTGCCCTGTAAAGTATAGCGATTATGACCTGTCTCTTTGTCAGCACTAATATTATTGGTGATATCAATCTCGCTTACATTACTATCTGCTAGAGCTCCAATAAAGTCCTTCCAGTTACCCACGCTTCTTTTTTCGCCAACATCTCTTAAATCTCTATTGGTGATTTCAGCAGTTAAACTGTCTTGCTTTTGCTCAGGTTGAACACTATCCGAAATATTAACTACGGTAGAATCAACCATTCCATCTTGGCTTTTTTGCGCATTATCGTTTTGCATGTTGCCAGTGACAGAATTCTGTTTGTCATCTTTAACCGCGTTGGTGTCTTCGCCGTCCGTTTTGCCCCCTGCATTACTTTGCTCATTGTTGCTGCTATTTTCCCTTAAAAAAGAACTTAAGCCAGAAAACGTTCCTAAATTTGGTTCGCTTTCTGGCTTTGTGGTTTTGGTCATATTATTAGTAGCAGTAGTTGAATTTTGAGCAGCATTATCCCTAGGAGTAGGAGTGGGAGTTGCCTGAGCGTCAATTTTTGCTGTTACTTTTGACTTTTTGCTTATTTGTTGGGGCGGAACAACAGTATCAGCACTAACTGCTTTACTGCTAAGTCCTAGGTAAGTAAAGCCAAGCAATACTGAGGCAGCGCCAATACTCAATTTACGAATTGAGAAATGGTCTTGCTTAGCTTGCATTGCCATTTTTTTCACCCGTTCATTGTTATTATTCTTTCCTAACATACAAATGTCCTTTCTTATTTTCAACTACTATACAATTATCAATTTAGTAGATGCCTATATAAATGTCAATTATTGCGATTATAATATCATTAGTTTATAAATTAAGAACTTAAAGAAATTTGACTGAATAAAAAGTGCTATATAGTGTAATAATAAGCGCAAACAAGGTGATGAATTTGTAATAGCAGAGAAGCTAATAATGAAATTGATATCATAAAATAAATTTGATATAAAATATATTTATATAGTATTTTAAGTATATTGCATTTTTTAAGCTCAAATCTATTAAAAAACAGAAGCAAAATATAAAAGCTAATTGAATGAAAAACTTATAGTTTAGTTTTAAAAAATTTTGCAGTTTTTTTACATTTATGCAAGAGTATTAAGAAAAGGTTAGCAATGCTTTACTTTATTTGTATCAGCCATTTTTTAGTATACAATATTATGTATTGATAGAATTTTTATAAATAACGAGGTAGAGAAGCAAAATGAAATTTAGTCATAAATTTATGATGGTATCGGCTGCTGCGTTAATTGGTGTCAGCCCTGTAATAGGAGCAGGTCAATTTACTGTTGTGCAAGCGGCTGACAAGGTTGCAACTAAGAAAAACAACAATTCAAAGCAAAATACGATTAAGTTAAGTCATAATGCTTATGTTTATGACAAAAATGGTAAAAGATTAAAGACTTATATGGGTAGTGCTAAGAATACCAAAATTGGTAAAGGCATCACCTTGACATTTAGTGAGAAAGTTACAATTAAAAATAAAGAATATTATAATTTGGGCGGTAATGCATACGTTAAGGCAGCCAATGTTGGCTATGTCAATGGCAAGAAGGTTGTAAAACCTGCAGCTACAGCGAAAGCCAAGATAAAGCATAATGCCTACATTTATGATGCAAAAGGTAAAACCGAGAAAAAGAAGATAAAAAAGGGTCAAACAGTTACGGTTGACCAACTTATTTATATCGGCAAAAAGTTGTTTTACAGAATTGGCGGTCAAAGCAACCAGTTTATTAAGGCAGCTAATGTTGGAAAAACTACAGGTGCTAAGTTAAAGCCAGTTAATAAAAAGCCAAGTAAAGATGATAATTCACCAAGTGATAACCAGAACGATCCTACTGTGATTACATTAAGTCATAATGCTTATATTTATGATGGCAATGGTCATTCGACTAAAACTTTGATTAGAAAAGACGAAAAGATTACAGTTGATCAACTTAAATATATCGGCAAAAAGCTGTTTTATCGTATTAAAGACGATAACTTCCCTGGCGAAGATCAATGGGTTAAGAAGAATAACGTTGGTATAGTTTCTGGTAAACAATTGCAGCCGACAAATTCTAAGCCAGAAGATGATACGGACATCACGACAATTACTTTGGCACGTACTACTAATGTTTATAACAGCAAAGGTGTGGCTCAACCAACCAAAACTTTTGCTAAAGGTCACAGAGCACGAGTTACCGAATTAAGGTACATTTGGGTAAAGGATGATAATAAGGCTGAATTGTTCTACAAATTACAAAGTGACAAGAACGGTTATATTAAGCAAGACGATATTAGTAAAGTTAGTGGTGTTAAACTAACTCCAGTCAATACTCCTGATACAGCTAAAGATGAGACGGTTACTGCTACTTCAACTGATAAAAAGAGCTTACAAGACTTGTTAGCTCAAGATGCGGCAGTTAAAGCAAGTGATTCCTATAAACTTTCTGCTAAAGCTTTGCGTAGTGCTTATGATTCGGCCATTTCAACTGGTAGTCAAGTTAATACAGCTATTGCGACTGTAGCGCAAGTTAGTGATACAGTAAACCAAATAAATAATGCGAAGGCTGCTCTAAATGGCAAAAAGGTTGTCGTTAGTGATTTGAAAAATTTGACTATCAATGAATCTAATGAAATAGTTGATTTGGTTGCCAGTGTAAACGGCGTTGATAAAAGTGCAGTTCAGTTTAGCAACAATAATACAGTTTTGACTGTTACAAGTGCTAATGGTTTCCAGCAAACTTTAAATATTTCAGACTATGCTACATCAAATAAGTAGTTATAACATATTAAAACAAGACGACATCCTTTGGGGATGTCGTTTTTAATTTTTATGTAATTTTGCAGTGAATTAGCTATGTACTTTACTTAATAAAGTCATTTTTATATAATATTATTGAAACGTTTCAAAGAAATGAAATGAGGTTAGGAAATGGTAAAAAAGGTTTTCCCGAAAAACTTTCTGTGGGGCAACTCCACATCTAGTATGCAAACTGAAGGAGCTGTCAAAGAAGGAGGCAAGGGTAAGTCAGTTTATGATACTTATAGAGCAAAAGATGGCACTTCAATTTGGGATACAGCAATCGATGAATATCACCGCTATCCAGAAGATCTGGATTTATATGCTAATCTAGGGATCAATTGCTACCGCTTCCAAATCTCTTGGAGTAGAGTTAATCCTTTGGGTGATGGTGATTTTAATCCTGAAGGAATTAAATTTTATTCAGACTTAATTGACAACTTACTTGCAAGAAATATCGAACCAATGATTTGTCTTTACCACTTTGATATGCCATTGAATTTGGCTCAAAAATATAATGGTTTTAGCAGCCGCTATGTAGTTAATGCTTTTGTTCGTTATGGCAAAAAAATGATTGATATTTTTGGCAAAAGGGTAAAATACTGGCTAACATTTAATGAACAAAATCTTTATTTTATGCCTGGAGCAGCAAAAATTGCCGGCAAAATAAAAGGTGAGGAAACAATCGCTGATTTGTATATTATTAGTCACCATTTGATGCTGGCTCATGCGCAAATTGCTAATTACTTACATGAAAAAACAAGTGCTAAAATTGGTGGTATGTTGGCGTATAGTGAAGTTTATCCAGCTTCATCAATGCCTAAAGATATTTTATATGCTCGTCAAATTGACGAATTTCTTAATAAAAACCTGCTCGATGCCTTTGTTTTAGGACATTATTCAAATGAAGTAGTTAATTTTGTCCAAAAAAATAATATTCAAACTGGTGTCCTACCTAGTGATCTTGCAGAAATCAGTAAAATGAAAAGTGATTTTATCGCATTCAGTTATTATCAAAGTTCGACAATTAGCAGCACTCTTGTACCCGAAAAAACTGCTCCTAATTATTACTTTAAATTTGGTGGAAAAGAGAATCCATTTTTACCAGTAAATGAGTGGGGTTGGTCGATTGATCCTGACGGCTTTAGAGATGTTTTGACTAAAACTTATAATCAGTATCATGTACCTTTGTTTCCGATCGAAAACGGTATTGGATTGCGGGAGACATATTACGGTAAAGAAATTCAGGATAATCAGAGAATTGAATACCATAAAGAACATTTACGTGCTTTAGAAAAAGCAATAAATAATGATGGTGTTAAGGCTCTAGGCTATTTAGTCTGGGGGTTAATTGATATACCCAGCTCTGGCGGAGATATGGCTAAACGTTATGGCATGGTTTATGTTAATCGCACTAATACCGACTTATTGGATCTTAAACGCATTCCTAAGAAGAGTTATTGGTGGTTTAAAAAGGTAATATCAAGTAATGGCGCAAGCCTGAATTAAAAAGAAGGCACAAATATGAAATTAGCAGTTTTTGATATTGGTGGAACTAATATCAAGTGTGGTAGTTTTCAGGACAATAAGATAGCTAGCATAGAAAAATTTGCGACACCCAAGACTTTTGCAGGTTTGAAATTGCAAATGCACCGCTTCATTGATCAGCATAATTTTGACGGCATAGCTATTAGCGCACCTGGTGCTGTTGATAAGTCAAGTGGCACAATTAAAGGCATCAGTGCAGTTCCCTATATTCATGACAGACCAATATTTAAAGAATTACAAGAGGAATTTTCTTTACCTGTCGCAATTGAAAATGATGCTAATTGTGCTGGTATTTGTGAGGTCAATATCGGTGCCGGTAAAAAATTTACCAATGTAGCTTTCATTATAATTGGCACAGGTATCGGTGGTGCAATTTTTATTAATAAAAAATTATATAAAGGCAATCATTTATTTGGCGGAGAATTTGGCCTTATGCAAACCAGTGATGGTGGAACTCTGAGTACACGGGCAACAATTGTTAAAGCTGCATCTGCATATGAAAGACAAACTGGTATTGATAACATCGATGGTGAAAAACTATTTCTATTAGCAGACCAAGGAGATAAACTAGCGCAAGACCTGATTGATAAAGTGTACAATTATTTAGCTGTTGGTTTGTACAATATTGAAGTCTCTTTTGATTTTGATGCTTTAATAATTGGTGGTGGTATTTCAGCCCATAAAGGTTTTAGTGCCGAAATATCTAAACGTTTGTATGCAGAATTGGTAAAAAATAAAGTAAGCGAAATAATGCCTGAAGTCAAAGAGTGTCAGTATCATAATAATGCGAATTTATATGGTGCTGCATATAACTTTATTTCGGATTATGCTATAGAGGTGGGAAATGGCAACAATTAAAGATATTGCTAATAGGTCAGGTGTATCAGTTGGTTCTATCTCTCGTTATTTAAATGGTATTCATTTAAAAAAAGAAAATGAAGAGAAGATCAAGCAGGCTATCAAGGAATTACACTATATACCAAATCAAACCGCTAAATCTCTTAAGATGAATAAGTCCTTTTCAATTGGAATATTGGTAGATAATATGGATAACTTCTACAGCTCTCAATTAATAGCAGCTTTAGAGCAATTGTTCGATCATGCCGGGTATTTTTTACTTTTAACCAGTCATCGTAATAATGAAAAAACTTTTGAATTTAAACTAGCAAAACTAATTGAGCGATCTGTTGATGCTTTAATCATTTTGAAAGCAGAAAGTAAGTGGCAATCTTTTCAAAAAGTGGGACAATTGCCATTACCCGTTGTTTCAGTTGAAGCTTCATTGCTAGATAAAAGAGTGCCGGAAATCATGAGTGCAGATATGATGGCTTCGCAAAAGGTTGTCACTAAAATACTGCAAAAAAGAAATAAACCTGCATTTTTGATTCCCACCGAAAGTGACTATGTGCTGCAACAACGGCTTGCGGGTATTAATGCTGCTTGCAAATCAATGGGGGTAACACTTACTCCTAGTCAAGTAATTTATGTTAATTATGGTACAACCGAAGCTTATGAAGCAGTTGCAGGATTGAATGAAAAAGGTTTTGACTCAATTTTTGTCACTAATTATACTAACGCTATTCAAGTCGTTCAAGGAGTTCGTGACTGTGATAAAAAGGTAGGAACTGATATAGCTGTAGCTGGATTTGGCTATTCCCATTTATTACAAAATATGAAATTACCGGTTACTTTAATAAAACAACCAGTTGAGAAAGTAGCAGAGAAAGTGGCAGAAACAGTATTAAAGCTGCTTGCTCATCAAAAAGTGGAAAAGCAGGTTTTTATTCAAGACAAGATATTTTGGCAAAAGGAGTTGCAAGATGAATGAGAAGAATAAGAAGAGACAGGATATAGTTGAAAATAAGGGAACCCAACAGGAAAGTTATCAAGACCTACCACAAGTAATTCAAGATAAATTAGAATGGTTTCAAAATCAAAAATTGGGTATTATTTTTCATTGGGGTTTATACGCGCAAGCAGGTGTTGTTGAATCATGGCAATTATCAAAAGAAGATGATTGGGCTCGTAAACACGGTGCCTTTCGCAAAGATCTAAAAGAATTAAGACATGATTATTGGGCATTAAATCATGAATTTAATCCAGTGAATTTTGATCCGGAAAGTTGGGCTAAAGCAGCAAAATATGCTGGCTTTAGGTATATGATCTTTACCACAAAGCACCATGATGGTTTCAACATGTACGATACCAAATATAGTGACTATAAGATTACCAGTAAAGATTCTGCTTTTCATAATAATCCATTGGCTGATATCTTAAAATATGTTAACGAGGCTTTTCGCAAGGAAGGAATTGCTACCGGTGCTTATTATTCAAAGGCTGACTGGCACTGTCCTTTTTATTGGGAACCTGGCTCTGATCCCCGAGGAAGATATGCAAGCTATGATCCAGCACAAAAGCCTGAGTTATGGCAAAAATTTCAAAAGTTTGTTGAAAATCAGTTAGTTGAAATTTGCCAAAATTATGGACCAATTGACATATTATGGCTTGATGCTGGCTGGGTTAATGGCGGTCACCATGAATTCCTGCCTATGGAGCAAATTGCCAAAAAGATCTGGCAAATTAAAGCTGATACCCTGATTGTTGACCGCACAATTGGTGGAAAATACGAAAATTATGTTACGCCAGAGCAGCAAATACCCGCTGCCCCACCTCAAAAGGTTTGGGAGTCTAACCTAACTTTGGCTAAAAATTGGGGATATGTACCTAATGATCAGTATAAAAGTTTTAGAGAAATACTAGATAATATCATCAAAATTATCTCACTGGGCGGCAACGTCATTTTAGGAATTGGTCCTAAACCAGACGGTAATTTGCCACAGCCTGCCTTAGAATTAATGAAAAAACTAGGGGATTGGCTAAAAGTTTTTGGTGAAGCCGTCTATGATACACGTGGCTGTCCAGAATATGTCAATAAGAACATTTTTATGACAAAGAAAAACGCAGACTACTATTTATTTTATAACAGTGAAGAAGTTAATCACAAAATTTCAATCAATGATTTGCCAGCAAAAGCGAATACGTTTTTAAGCTTAGAATCGGGGAAGCCTCTTTCTGTTTACGATAATATTATTAACTTGCCGAAAACTGCTTTTCCATATGGTGTAATAAAAATTAAAAAGTGATAAAAAGCCTCTCAAAATATTCAAATTTTGTTGAAATCACTTACATTTTTTGTTGAAACGTTTCCAATTTAGAGTTATAATATTGTTGTTGAAACGTTTCAATTTTTTAGGAGGGAAGAAAATGAATTGGATTGACAAATTTGCAAATAAGTTGTCCCCGTTAGCAGGAAAACTTAACAATCAGAGGCATTTAGCCGCGATACGTGATAGTTTTATTGTTACAATGCCATTAATAATGGCAGCTTCAGTTTTTGTTTTATTGAATGCATTATTATTTAGTAATGCTGCAGTAAATAAAGTTATAGATCTAAGTAAATTAGCTGATTTAGCTACAATGGTAAATAATGCTACTTTGGGTATACTGGCAATTTTGGTTGCATACAATATCGGTGTTAATTTAGCTACTTGGTATGTTGAAAATAAAAGGGTAAATTCTAAAGCATTCACACCTACTCATGCTGGTGGTCTGTCTGTGTGTTTAATGTTTCTAATGATGCCTGTTAGAAATCAGGTTACATTAGTTTCTGGTAAAACAGCATTAGCAGTTGATGCTTTTCCTCAAAGTTTAACTTCATCATCAGGTTTATTTTTAGCAATGTTTGCTGGAATAGTAGGGACTGAGCTGTTTGTTCGTTTTTCTAAATATGAAAAACTTCAAATTCATATGCCTGATTCCGTTCCTCCAGCAGTTGGATCTACGTTTAATTCTTTAGTACCAGAGGTGCTTGTTATAATTATAATGGTAATTCCTATATATTTAATTACAACATTTCTTGGAAAAAGTATACCAGAACTTATTTCTATTATTATTCAAACACCATTAAAAGGATTGGTTCTTTCTGGACCAGGGATGATTTTAATTCAGTTCATATCTGATACTTTGTGGGTTTTTGGATTACATGGTTCAAGTATTCTTTCGCCAATTACTGTCGCACCTCAGTTACAATCAATTCAAGAAAATATTCAAGCTTTTGCAAATCACAAGCCAATTCCTAATATAGTTAACGCACCTTTTTTAGGATCTTATGGATTATTAGGTGGCGGTGGATGTGTCATGGCACTGATTATTGCCATATTTTTAGTATCGAAAAAAGAGGATAATCGTAATGTTGCTAAATTAGCAATTGGACCAAGTGTTTTTAATATTGCTGAACCAATCATGTTTGGATTACCAGTAGTAATGAACCCATTATTTATGATTCCCGTGGCTGTTATACCATCAATTAATCTAACCTTGGCATATATTTTAACTAAAATTGGTTTATTAGGAAAAATGGTGGCGATTTCTCCATGGATTACTCCACCTGTGCTACAAACATGGGTTTCAACAGCCGGAAATATACCGGCAACATTGTTCACAGTAATATTATTAATAATGGATGTTATCATTTATATACCATTCGTGATGGCAAGTAATAAAGTTGTTGAAAAATCTTAAGAGTATAGATATGAATGATTATCAAAATTCTAATTTACCTATTCAAAATCGAGTAAATGATTTGTTAGGAAGAATGACATTACAAGAAAAAATTGGTCAGGTAAACCAACATTTATATGGTTGGAAATGTTATCAAAAAAGTTCAAAAGATAATTATAGCTTAACGAATTATTTTAAGGAACATGTCAAATGGGGAAATGGAATAGGTGCCTTATATGGCGTTCTGAGAGCAGATCCTTGGTCGAACGTTAATTTTAAAAACGGGATTTCTCTATATAATAGCCAAAAGTTAACAAATAAAATCCAGAAATATGTGATTGAACATTCCAGACTACATATACCTGTATTATTTGTTGAAGAATGCCCCCATGGGCATCAAGCACTTGAGAGTCCATCTTTTCCTACTAATATTGGAAAAGGTAATAGCTTTGACTCTTCTCTAATCAAACAAATGGCTGCGGCAGAGTCTGATGAGTTAAAAGCTAAGGGTATCAATTTAGCACTTGTTTCCACTTTGGATTTAGCTAAGGATCCCAGATGGGGAAGAACTGAAGAGTGCTTCGGTGAGGACCCATACCTATCGGCACAATTTTCTGAAGCAATAGTTCAAGGATTTCAAGGAGATCTAATTAATGAAAAAAATAAGATTGGAGATAAGATAGTTAACTCAGCTGAAAAACATGTTGGTGTAGTTCTTAAGCATTTTATTGCACAGGGAGAAGTGCTTGGAGGACATAATTCAGGTTCTGTTAATTTGGGAAAAAATGAATTCATTAATGATTATGAATCTTTGATCCACTCATGCAGGAATGCAGCCGGTATTATGGCTGCTTATAATGATATAGATGGTATCCCTTGTCATGTTAATGAATGGTTGCTAAAAGAAAAACTGCGTCAGGATCATGGCTTTCAAGGGATAGTCATGGCAGATGGGACAGCTTTGGATCGGTTAAGTGATTTTTATCCTGATGAGTCTCAGGCTGTTAAGGCTGCTCTTTCAGCAGGGATAGATATCAGTTTATGGGACAATTTATTCCTTAATATTGAAAAAGCAGTGAAAATTTATCCTGAATTACTAAAAGATTTAAATCAGTCAGTTTCACGAGTTTTAACTATTAAATTTTTATTAGGATTATTTGATAACCCGTATACTAATGTAACAAGTGAAAAAATTGACCAGATATTGCAAAAAGAAAACGAAATAAATAAGCAGTTGTCACTAGAAAGTATGACACTTGTCAAAAACGAACATAATATTTTGCCAATTAAGAAAAAAACGAAGGCAGTAATTGTAGGTCCTAGTGCAGACTCTTGTTACAACTTACTTGGTGATTATAGCGCACCACAAAAACCAAAAATTGAACAAAATACAATTTATAGTGCGCTAAAAGAAAAAATGCCTAGTCTTAAATATACATTAGGGTGTCAAGTTAGATCGAAACAGACAATGAAACAAAAATTAATGGTAGAAGAAGAATCCAAGGACTCAGATTTGGCAATATTAGTCCTTGGTGGCTCAAGTTCAAGGCGTTTTGATGACAAATTTTTTGATAATGGTGCGTTATCTTCAAAAAGCGTCAATATGGATTGTGGAGAAAATGTTGATGTCGCTTCTTTGCAACTTGGCGGTTCCCAAATTGAGTTATTAAAGCAATTGAAAAAAAGCGGGAAAAAAATAATCACCATCTTAATTCAAGGTAGACCTTATGATATAAATGAGATTTTATCGTTGTCAGATGCTGTTTTGTTAAGTTGGTATCCTGGCATTTTAGGACCACAGGCAATCACTGATATTTTATTGGGTGACTATAATCCTGAGGGAAAATTAAGCATCAGCTATCCTATAAATTCGAGTCAACTCCCCGTATATTATTACCAACGTGATGCACCAAAAAATGAAAATTACTATGATCAATCGGGAAATCCCAAACTTGAATTTGGTTATGGACTACACTATGGTCAAATAAAAGCAGATATTATTAGGTTTTCATTCACTAGTATGTTTTCCGGTGCAGTTACTATTGATCTTTTGAATAAAAGTAAAATGAAAGTACACGAAACTTTATTAATGTTTGCTCAGGTAAAAAAAGTGGGCGAAATACCACAAAAATGGCGTTTAATAAAATTTGAAAAAATTAGTTTGAATGCTAATGAAAAGAAAAAATTGACACTAAACTTTAAAATACCAGTGTATTGCTCTATTGATGAAATTTATCAAACAAAAGTTAAATTATATAATCAGGTTTTTGAAAATAATAAGTTATAAATGTGAATTACTAATTTTAATAAAAATAGTATTTAGATTATTTAGAAGTTAGATTAGATGCTTATACATAATAAGAGTAATATAGAAGTGGAAATAAATAATTCGCTTATAAATTAGGAGATAAGTATTATGTTATCAAATTCCAGTCAAACTATAGAAAACGAACGAACTATCAGATATTACTTTAACTCTTGGCTTAAAAAAGATTTTTCTGCTCTTGATAGCTGGTTTAACCAGGATGTCTATTACCGTGAATGCTATGGCGCTACTTATGAAGGGTTAGATGAGTTAAAAGCCTATATTAATTCGAAGTCTAAAGAGCAGACAGTTTTAAAATGGGATATTTTTAAAATTGAACAAACTGATACTGGTAAATTTGTTGTTACTTGGTATTTTGATGCTGTAGAAAAAGAAGAATATTGCTTCGATGGGGTGTCACTAATAGAGTTTACTGGGAATAAGATAAAGAAGGTTGTGGAATATTCAACTAAACATGAAACCTTTCGTCCATTTAAAGAAAAAATCTAAATCAAAGACTTTCTCATTGAGGGTGACAAACAATAGATGCATCTTTTTATTAAATAATAATTAAAAAGATGCATTTTATTAGTAAAAAAATATGGTATATACCATTTTGATCACCTGACTAATATCGATTAGAGAATATTGAACTATATTGGTGTAGACCAAAGCCATAAAACGTACAGCCACAACAATTTACGCTTTTAAAATGGTAAACGTTTCCATTTGCTATGGTATAATGCAAGTGTAGTGAAATATTAGTAGGAGGAATTATTATGAATGCTATAATTAACTGGCTAAACAAGCATCTCGTTCCTGTTGCGGCTAAGATCGGCTCTCTTCGCTGGCTTGTTGCACTGCGTGATGCCTTTATCTCCATTATGCCTATTATGCTGGCTGGTTCAGTAGCTAGTGTATTAAATGCCATCTTTAGGGATGTTCCCACTAACCTAGGATGGATGGGCGTTGTTAACTCAATGCAATGGCTCATTAGTATTAATGGCCTGGTTTGGACAGGTTCAACAGCGATTCTGGGATTGCTGTTTGCCTTCACATTTGGCTATCAAATGTGTATCCAATATAAAGTTGAACCAATCGCAGGTGGCCTGCTTACATTAGGTACCTTTATCATGAGCTTGCCTCAGAGCTTTTCAGCTGACTTAAAAAATGTTCTTACCAAGGGTGATATAAAAACCTTAACTGCTGCTAATATGGCTGTTAATGGTAAGAATATTAGTGCTTGGGGCTGGTTCAATTTTAATAAGTACTTTGGTGCTTATGGCTTCTTTACCATAATGATTATGGGTGCTATTTCTGTTGCAGTTTACATTGCTTTAGTTAAGAGACATATTACTATTAAAATGCCTGACAGTGTTCCACCCGCAGTTTCCAATGCCTTTACAGGTATTATTCCTGCAACTGCTGGTTTGTTCGTTGTTGGTATTATTAACTATCTATTCAGTCTTAGAAATACAACGGTAATTGACTTAATTGCCAAAACAATTCAAGAGCCGTTAATGAAGATGGGGCAAGGTTATGGTTCATTATTACTGATAGTGTTCCTAGTTCAACTATTTTGGTTCTTTGGTATTCATGGCACCAATGTCTTGGCTCCTGTCACAGAAAGTATTTGGACTACCGCATTGATTGCCAATACTAATGCCCATAAGATGCAAAAGGCATTACCGTATATGTGGACTAGAAGTGACTTTGACCTTTATGTTTGGATCGGTGGTGCAGGTTCAACTCTGTTACTTATTTTAGCCGTTCTTGCTTTTTCAAAGCGTGAAGATGAACGTGCCGTTGCTAAGATTTCACTTGTACCTGGGATCTTCAACATTAATGAACCTATGATGTTTGGTATGCCAATCGTTTTAAACCCAATTTACATTATTCCATTTGTTCTTGCTCCACTAGTTATGGTATCAATTGCATATGGTGCCTTAAGTCTTGGCTTGGTAAACAGAGTTGCCGTACAGACAACCTGGGCAATGCCGCCATTTCTTAATGCTATCATTGCTACTATTGACTGGCGTTCAGTTATTTTACAAATTGTCAATATGGTCGTTGGTTTCTTGATTTATGTGCCATTTGTAATTGCTTCTAATAACGTTGACCCTCAAAAAGTTAATAAAGTTTAAGGAGCAATAATTTTATGAAACAGTTGGGTATTTCACTTTATCCTGAGCAAAGTACATTTGAGCGGGATAAAGAGTATATGGATTTGGCTCATAAGTATGGTTACAGGAGAATTTTCACCTCACTTTTGCAGTTAAAAAGTGCAAGTGGTGAAGATATACTTGCAAAATTAAAAAAAGATGTTGCTTATGCAAACGATTTGGGTTTTAAAACTGTAGTCGATATTAATCCAGTTTTGTTTAAAGACCTAAAAATTGATTATAATGATCTAGTTTTCTTTCATGATCTCGGAGTCTGGGGCTTGCGGTTAGATGAAGGTTTTAGCGGCATGGAAGAAGCTGCCATGACTCGTAATCAATATGGACTCAAGATTGAACTGAATATGAGTCGAGGTACTAATTATCTTGACAGCATTATGGCTTATAACCCGGAGAATGATAATCTAATTGGTTGTCATAACTTTTATCCACAAGAATATACGGGTTTAAGTGAAAAGATTTTTAATGAATATTCACAAAAGTATCGTGATTATGGATTGCATACTGCTGCGTTTATTTCATCTAAAAATGCTAAATTTGGTCCGTGGCCTGTTCATGAAGGGCTTCCAACAATGGAGAGCGATCGTAAGCGCAATATTTTTAGTCAGGTTACTCACTTACGCTTGAGCAAAATGATTGATGACATTATTATTGGCAATGCTTTTGCTAGTGAAGACGAATTAGCTGCAGCAGCAAATGCTTTTAACAGTGCTTATCCTACTTTGAAAATTAAGTTTGAAGATGATGTTTTACCAATTGAGCAAACTATCTGCTTAAAAGAGCCCCATTTATACCGCGGTGATGCATCAGAATTCTTATTACGTGATACTAAACCTCGTGTTGTTTATGCTAAAGAAAATATTCCAGCTCATAATAATGACAAAGCCTCTTTTGCAAGAGGGGATATAGTTGTTGTTAATGATCAATATCCGCGCTATAAAGGAGAACTGCAAATTGTGTTAATGCCGTTTGAAAATGACGGCAGACGTAATCTTGTGGGACACTTATACGCAGATGACTTAGACTTGCTAAAAGCCGTAAAACCTTGGAGTACATTTATAATGAAGCAAAGCTAATTCATTTAGTTTAAATATTCAAGCTGTGAGCAGATTAACTCACGGCTTTTTGTTTGTGTACATGTTTTAACAAAATAAAATAGTATAATGGTCCATGTAAGTGATTTCACACTAAGGGAGAAATAGAATAAATGCTGGGTTTTTCGATTTATCTAAACCGTGATCTAACGGCTGATGATTATAATTACATACTTGCGATGCGCAATGCGGGATTAACAACTATTTTTACTTCACTTCATATTCCTGAAGATGATCCCAAAGTAATATTAAAAAGATTAGCAGAGCTGACCAAGTGGTCTAAGAACTTAGAAACTGCTGTTATTGCTGACGTTTCTGAAAGTGGTATGGCAAGGCTAGGGCTGACACTTGAAAATGAAGAGCAGATTGAAAGCTTCGGCTTGTCTGGCCTTAGAATAGACGATGGCGTGTCTCCATCTACTGTAGCAAAGCTTTCACAGAAAATGCCAATTGCTCTGAATGCTAGTACTATCAATGAAGATGACGTCACAGCTTTACGAGAGCATGGTGCCAACTTCGAAAATTTGCAAGCTTGGCATAATTTTTATCCGCGACCAGAAACCGGTCTAGATTCAAATTGGTTAAAAGAAAAAAATGATTGGTTACATCACATGAATTTAGAAACAATGGCATTTGTTGCAGGTGATGATGTTCTGCGTGGACCTATTCACGCTGGACTGCCAACTCTTGAAAAGCAAAGAGCAGAGAATCCTTTAGCTGCAATGTTGGAATTAAAACACTTAGCTTGTGACCATGTTTTTATTGGGGATGCTTCTTTATCACCGCAAATGATTGATAGTTTTAAAAATTACACTAAAAAGCAGATTATTACACTTCGCATTGATGAAAACTTGCCTGAACTATTTAATTTTGAATGGCATAATCGTCCGGATGTAGCGCGAGATGTAGTAAGGTTAACGGAGGGGCGTAGCCGTCAGTTATTTGATGTCGCACCCCAGGGAAATCCTGGGACTCGATCAAAAGGGACAATTACCTGTGACAATAAATTATATTTGCGTTATCAGGGTGAATTACAAATAACTAAACGTGATTTACCAGCTGACGAGAAAGTTAACGTATTGGGACACGTGGTAGCTGATGATTTACCACTTTTGAATCAAATAGGTGCAAGGCAAAGCATCATTTTCATTGCTGCAGATGAATAAAATTTGTATGGGGTTTTATACTCTATCTTTATTAAAATTGGTATAATCCATTAAAATATGATTTTTAGTAATTAATTATCATAATTTGCAAATTGGTCTATTGAAGAATATACTTATTTTGTCTTTATAAAAGGAGGAAAAAATGAGTACAGATAAATATGCCGAAATAGGCCAAGAAATCTATGATCATATTGGTGGTATTGCAAACGTTAAATCTTTATACCATTGTATGACCAGAGTGAGAATTACGGTCAGGGATAAATCTAAAGTGGATTTAGCTGGTTTAAAACAAGTTAAAGACATTTTGGGAGTAGTTGATGGTGAAACACTGGAAGTAGTTTTAGGTCCTGGTGTAAATGCTAAAGTTGCTCAAAGCATGGTTAATGCAGCTGGGGTAAATGAAAATGATCCTTTTCCAGATGTAACAGCTAAGGAAAGCTCTTATCAAAAAGACAAGAGCGAAGTTATGGAGAAAGCTGAAGAAGTTCACGCAGCCCATAAAGCCAGCTTAAAGAAAACTTGGTGGCGTGCAGTCTTACAACATATTTCGGCTATCTTCATACCTTTAATTCCAGCATTTGTTGGTGCCGGTTTAATTTCTGGTGTATCAGGTATTTTAAGAAATATGTTGACAGCCAAAATGCTGCCGGCAAGCTGGAACCTGGGCATCACCGTTTTAGGTGTGATTGCCAATGGACTATTTGCCTACTTAAATATCTATGTTGGTATTAATGCTGCTAAAGAATTCAAAGCTACACCTGGACTTGGTGGTATCATCGGTGGTGTAGTAATGCTGCCTGGTGTGGTAGCTCCTATGGTAATACCAAATATTTTTAATGGTCAGCCGTTAGCTGCCGGACAGGGTGGTATCATCGGAGTTTTACTTGCAGTATGGCTACTGTCATATGTTGAAAAATTCTTCCACAAATATATGGCTGATTCAGTTGATATCATCTTCACGCCATTTTTAACTTTATTAGTAATGGGTCTAATTACTATTTTTATCATTATGCCTTTTGCTGGTTGGGTTTCAAACTCACTCATTGGCGGAATTAACTGGGTCTTAAAGGTTGGTGGACCTGTTGCCGGTTTTATTTTAGGTGCAGTGTTCTTACCAATGGTTATGTTTGGCTTGCATCAAATTTTAACGCCAATTCATTTGCAAATGATTCAAAAGATGGGTTATACGCCGTTATTGCCTATTTTAGCAATGGCGGGTGCCGGACAAGTAGGTACTGCAATTGCTTTATGGGTTAAATGTCGTAAGAACAAAGAATTAACTAAACTAATTAAGGGGGCTTTGCCCGTCGGAATTTTAGGAGTAGGTGAGCCACTAATTTATGGTGTTTCTCTTCCTTTAGGTCGTCCCTTTATTACTGCATGTTTAGGTGGTGGTATTGGTGGTGCCGTTTTAGGAGCCTTCGGCAATGTCGGCTCAATCGCTATTGGTACATCTGGTATTGCTTTAATTCCGTTAATTGCCCACAATAAAGCATTAAATTATTGTATTGGTTTATTAGCGGCTTATATTGGCGGTTTTATTCTAACTTATTTCTTTGGTGTACCTAAGAGCGCTGTAGTTGCTAAAAATGAAGATGGCTCTTTTGTTAACCCCGAGAATAATGAAACAAGTCACGAAAGTGTTGAAGTTAATTTAGCCAGTCCTGTGAATGGTGAATTGGAAGAATTATCTGCAGTAAAAGATGATGTTTTTGCTCAAAAAATGCTGGGAGACGGCTTTGCTGTAATTCCTGATAATGATGGTAAAATTGTTGCTCCAGTTGATGGACGTATTTTAACAATTATGGATACGAAACATGCAATTACAATGGAATCGGATCAAGGTCCATTAGAATTAGTCTTGCATTTTGGAATTGACACTGTTGAATTAAAGGGTGCTCCATTTGAAATAAAAGTAAAAAGTGGACAGTATGTCAAACGCGGCGACGTTATTGGTCAAATGGATGTTCCAGCTGTCAAAGCTGCGGGTAAACCAACAGATATTATGGTCATGATTAACAATATGGAGGATGTCGCAAGTATTTCTCCTATTACTACAGGCCAGGTTACTGCCAATCAGATGGTTGCCACTGTAAAAACTAAATAACTAACGGATAGAAAATGAAAATTAAAAACTTAGAAACTGAAGCGCGAAATCCTGCAACAACGCACATTGATACGATGTCTACATTGGATATGGTCAAAACAATTAATGCTGAAGATCAAAAAGTAGCTCTTGCTGTAGCAGGAGAGAGCGATCAAATTGCTAAAGCAATTGATCAGGCTTCCACAAGATACTCTGCTGGAGGACGCTTAATCTATATTGGTGCTGGAACTAGTGGACGATTAGGTGTGCTTGATGCAGCTGAACTAGTTCCGACCTACGGTATTAAGCCAGAAAGAGCAATTGGCTTGATTGCAGGTGGCAAAAAAGCTATGTTTGCTGCTGTAGAGGGTGCAGAAGATTCCATCACAATGGGAGAAGCCGACCTGAAAAATCTTAAATTAACGGCAAATGACATTGTTATTGGCTTAGCTGCCAGTGGCCGAACTCCTTATGTTATTGGTGGGTTAAAATATGCCGCTAAAGTTCAAGCTCTAACTATAGCCGTAGCTTGTGTGCCAAATTCAGTGATAGGTCAAATCGCTGAAATTGCAATTAATGCTGTAGTTGGCCCTGAAGTGATAACTGGCTCAACTCGTATGAAAGCCGGTACTGCTCAAAAAATGATTTTAAATATGATCTCAACCGGTGTAATGATCAGACAAGGCAAAGTTTATCAAAATGTGATGGTTGATGTGCAACCGACTAATGATAAGTTAGTCGATCGTGCTTGCCGTATTATTAGTGAAACGGCAGCAATATCTCCTGCTAAGGCTCTGCGTTTCTTAAGAAAAGCTGGTAATGATGTTGCTCTTGCAATAATAATGGCTAAAACTGGTAAAAATAAACAGGAAGCTGCTCAATTGTTAACTGAACATCATGGTATTGTCAGTGAAGTTTTAGAGACTTCGAATTAAAATTTCGGTTAAGTGCTCCTTAATAATTAAACCTTTAATTATTAAGGAGCACTTTTTCTATACTAAATAATATAAAAAGAAAATCTTAATTATTAACTCAAGGAAAACATCTTTAAATAAAAAGAACTAATTTCGCTTGCATATTGGAAATTAGTCCTCAATAAAACTTAATAACTTTTTTTAATTGGATAAGAAATTAGCTCTAAACATGTTACTAACTGTTTTCTTCTTTTAATAAGCTTCTTTCGTAAATTTTCATGAATGGGTAATACATTAAGCCATCAATTACAATCAATAATATTACTAATATTGGAGCTCGCCAATCCATAGTTGATAAAAATGCTCCAATTGGCGCTGGCATTTGCCATGAAAATAGTGCAAATGTCTTTTTCACAAGTCCAAATGACATTGAAAGGTAGCTTAAGATAGCGTTAACCGTGGAAGTAAAAATAAAGGGAATGAAAAAGATTGGGTTTAGCATCAACGGGGTACCAAATATCATAGGCTCAGAAATTCCAAATAGTGCTGGAATCAAACCCACTCTACCCACTGTTTTTAGTTGCTTAGATTTTGAAAATGACATTATAATCGCTAAAGCTAAGACAGAACCGCAGCCACCGATAATAACAAAGTAAACCCAAAAAGGAGTAGTAAAAATTCTTGGCAGTGCTTTGCCTGCTAACTTAGCGCTAGCATTGATAGAGAGATTACCATCACGAATTGGTCCCAGAATACCAGCGAGAGCAGCATCGTGAATACCGAAAAACCAAAAGAGTTGTACTAAAATAGTTAAAAAGATTGTTGCTGGCAAGCTGTCTGCAACCTTAAAACTTGGTGATAAGAAGCTGTAAATGGCTTTAACTGCTGTAGTATGGTTTGCTTGACAAATTATAAAAATAATTGCGTCTACTGCTAAAATAACTAGTGCTGGAACAAATGAAGCAAAGCTTTCTGATAAAGCTGATGGTACTCCTTTAGGCATCTTAATTCGACCAAAATCGTGCTTACGCATGGCGTGGTACGCTTCCGTTGTTAGAATAGCAATCAAAATGGCAATGATAATTCCCCGGCCATCCCAATAGCTAATGTCTGCAAAATTTCCAGTAAAGCCGAGTTTTTTAGGATCAAAAACTAACATAAAAAATCCGGCTAAAGAAAACATGATAGGTGATAAAGGATTTTCTTTGTAATGCTGGCATAAAAAGTAGGTAATACCAACGCAAATAAAAACAGACATTGCGCTCATCGAAACGGAACTTAGCCAAGTAAGTATTAAAGCATTTTTTTGGGCAAAGTGAGCCCAAGCTATTAATAAGCCATTACTATGTTTGGTAACAGGTGGCGCAGCACCGATTATGACAAAAATTGAACCAAACAATGTGATTGGTAGAAGTGTCATAAAAGTATCTCTAATAGCTGCAAGATGACGTTGATTGGCCATTTTATTAGCAAATGGTGTAATGTGTTTATCCATCCAAGAAGTAATTTTTGTAGTTTCCATGTTCAATCTCCTACTTTAGTATTCCCTACGTTCAACCAATTTACCATTTGAATTAATAATTTTTTTGTACCAAAAGTAGGAAGCTTTTGGCTTACGCTTTAATGTTGAAAAATCAACGGCCACTAAGCCATAACGTTTTTCGACCCCGTTCATCCATGAATACAGATCAAATGGGGACCAGGTAAAGTAACCTCTGACATCAGCTCCTTTGTCTTGTGCATTCATCAAAGCATTTATATGATCATTCATAAAGGAAATGCGGTAGTCATCCTTGACTTCACTTACATTAATATTTTCATGAAAGCCAACACCATTTTCTGTCACATAGATAGGCAAATGATATTTTTGGTACGCACGAATTAAGCCATCCTCTAACCCTTTGGGATATATTTCAGTGTCCCATTCAGTGTATTCACTATTTGGATCCATTACCTGTTCAAACCAATTTTTTATTCTCATTTGAGTCGAGCCTTTTTTACCGGAATTATTAAATACCATTTTCGTTTCACCGGAGGTATATGGTTTTACTAATGTACGGGCGTAATAATTTAAACCTAAAAAATCAACTGTATTTTCCGCTATTGTTTTTAGAAGGTCTGGCTTCATGAAAGAAATATCATTAGTCTCACTAAGTTTAGCTAGCAAATCAATGGGGAAACTACCTAGTGCAGCGGTATCTAAAACCCAGTTGTTAGCATAATTATCAGCATTCCGCATAGCGATTTTAGTTTCAATCGTATCATCTATGCCATCAATTGGTGAATAACTATGAACAATACCTATTTGTCCCTGAAATTTTCCCTGACGAAATTTTTGAATAGCTAATGCACTGGCATACATCACGTTAAAGCCACAAGTGATCGTGTGTTGCAAATCATGTTCAGCCGGCGGATAGTTGCCAATCAAATAGCCATTGACAGTAAACCATTTGGGTTCGTTAAAAGTTGTCCAGAGTTTAACTTTATCGCCAAAAGCTTTAAAACAAACTTCAGCGTAGTGGGAAAAAGCACGGCTGGTATCAAGATTGAGCCAGCCACCAACCTCTTGCCAGTACTGTGGCAGATCCCAGTGATAAAGTGTCACAAAAGGCGTTATGCCATTTTTAAGGCAACAATTAATTAGTTTATTGTAAAACTCAATTCCTTTCGGATTAATGTCCCCGGCACGATTTTTGATAATGCGGGGCCAAGACAAAGAAAAACGGTATGCATTTTGACCACCATCCTTCATCATTTTGATATCTTCTTCAAAATGATGATAATGATCGCTAGCAACATCACCGTTTTCTAAATTATTTTCATGTAAATAATGATCCCACATGGATTCTGCCTTATCGTCAACATTCCAAGCTCCTTCGCACTGATAGGATGCTGTTGCGCCTCCCCAAAGGAAATTACTATTCATATTTGCCTCCACTTCATAAGTAAAACACAAAAAAGTCTTTTTCTAGTGCATAGAAAAAGACGAAAGAACGTAAAAGTTCTCTTTACCTTTATCTATAGTACGTAATTTACGGTTCACGTGTAGAAACTGCCGACCATATCTCGACATTATATAGATAGATTTTTGTTTACGTTTTGAATTTTAGCAAAGTAAAAGAACTTCTTCAATGCCTTTTTGATTCAGAAAAATAATATCAGCATGGCTAAATGGGCAATAAAGCAATATTCATATAGCTAAGATAAGTGATAAAATATTTTTAATTTACAAGCGCAAAAAATGCCTAAACGCTGAACTCGATGTGGATACTTTTTTCAGAATAGTAATCATTTTAATTTTAGTATTACTGAAGTTTACTTTAAAACTTCAGTAATTTACTACACAAACTAAGATTCAGGGCTTGAATGTCGTTCGTTAAAGTTGAATAATAATATAGGAAGTAACTTTTTCAGACAACTTTTGGTAAAATAATAAGTTGTTAACAATTTTAATACGGAGGAAATTATGTCTTATAAAGACAATATGATGTTGTTTGCCCTCAATTCCAATGTTCCGCTGGCGGAAAAAATTGCACAGCGGGTGGGGGTACCCCTGAGTAAGTCCAGTGTTCAACGCTTTAGCGATGGTGAAATTCAAATTAACATTGACGAATCTGTCCGGGGTAAAGATGTCTATTTGATTCAGTCAACCAGTGTACCGGTTAATGATAACCTAATGGAATTATTAATCATGATTGATGCTGTGCGCCGTGCCAGTGCTCAAACAATTAATATCGTGATTCCTTATTATGGTTATGCTCGCCAAGATCGTAAGACTAGACCACGTGAACCAATCACTGCTAAGTTAGTTGCTGATATGCTGCAAGAAGCTGGAGCTACCAGGGTCTTGTCACTTGATTTACATGCACCACAAATTCAAGGATTCTTTGATATCCCTGTTGACAACTTAATGGGTGCACCACTACTTGCTGATTACTTTTTGAGAAACAATTTGCAAAAAGATGCTGTTGTCGTTTCACCTGATCATGGTGGCGTAACGCGTGCCCGCAAGTTAGCAGAGTTCTTAAAGACGCCAATTGCCATTGTTGATAAACGCCGTCCTCGCGCGAATGTTTCTGAAGTAATGAATATCATTGGCAATGTCAAGGGTAAGCGTGCAATCATTATTGATGACATGATTGATACTGCGGGTACGATTACTCTAGCTGCCCAAGCTTTAATAGATGCTGGGGCAACTGAAGTTTATGCCAGTGCTACGCATGCAGTTTTATCAGGACCTGCTATTCAAAGATTGAATGATTCTCCGATTAAAAATCTGGTTCTAACTGATTCTATTAATCAACCAGTAGAAAAGAAATTGGAAAAAACTCTTCTGGTATCTGTTGGTCCGCTTATTGGGGATGCAATTAAATGCATTCAGAAGCATGAACCACTTAGTCCATTGTTTAACACCAGATATGAAAAAGATAAACATTAATTGAATACAGAATTTACTAAGATCTGCTTAACTTAAGCAGATCTTTTAGTTTGGCAGAATTACCACTTAGCTTGTTTTATTGACCCCTTAGTTAAATTCTATTGCATTTAAAATAAAATTAAAGTTTAATAAAAACATACCAAAGATGAAAGGATAAAAGAGCAATGTCACTTAAAAATCTTTTTAAAGCCAATATTTTTCGGGGTGTTTTTATTTTAATAATTTTCTTATGTTATGCCGTTTGTGGAACATTGGCAACATACCTTTTTAAATATGCGATCAATGATTTAACCAAAGGCAATTGGGATAGATTTGTATTTTGGTTAGTCATTGATTTTACTGTCTCAATCCTTACTGTTTTGTCCTTACCACTGGGAACCTTTTTATTTAATAAGCAAGTTCAAGAATGCTTACATAATATTCGTTCTCAAATAATGCGGCGGTATTACAATTCTGGCGGTTATAAGGTATCAGAAATACAAAATGAGTTAGGCAATAATCTCAAGATTTTAACAGACGATTATGCTACGCCTTGGATTCAAATTTGGACCAACTTGTTAAGTCTTATCTTCGCAATTGGTACATTGATAACTCTTCACTGGTCATTAATTTTATTTGTTGCTGTAGCGGCAATTATTGTGTTGACTCTACCTAAAATTATGACAAAAAAGTTATCTAATTCCACAGCCGCAGCAGCCAAGAAAAACGCACAGCTTTTAAATACAATTGAAAATTGGTTTTCTGGTTTAAGTGAATTGCGCAGATACAGTGCAAGTGGCCGATTAGATAGAGCGCTTGGTCAAGATAGTCGGAAACTGGCAGAAGCCAATGTTTATAGAAAAAAAGTACAAGGGATCTCGATTAGTATTAACGGCTTAGGTAATGCTATTGGTCAAATTGGGTCAAGTTTATTCAGTGGACTACTATTTTTTAATCATATAATCACTTTGGGTGATTGGTTTATAACAGGTAGCTTTGCTTCGACCATTTTTAATGGTCTCTGGGAAGTTATCAACGCAATGACGCAAATGAGATCAACCAAAAAGTTACGTCAGGAAATTGCTGATTTAACAAAACCAATACCTGAAAAAAAGCCTGGAACGGTTGTTTATGGTGTTGAATGTCACAATTTGAAAGTGCAATATCAAAATGGAGAAAGTATATCTTATCCTGATTTTACTATTAAGAAAGGCGATAAGGTCTTACTTTCAGGAGATTCAGGCACAGGTAAGTCAACTCTATTCAAAGTCCTGCTGGGACAACTTAAGCCCAAAACTGGTGAGGTCTACTTTACTGCTCAAGACGGGACTAAAATTCCGCCTCAGCAAGCTCGACTAGGTTACATAGCACAAGATGCAACGCTCTTTCCTGATACTATTGCAAATAATATTACGATGTTTAACAGTAAACTGGTTGGCAAACTAAAAGAAGCTGTCAAAAAAGTTCAATTAGTGCCAGATTTAGCCAAGTTTCCAAATCAAATTAATACAACGGTCGATTTAGATCAAGGCAATTTATCAGGTGGACAAAGACAAAAAGTAGTTTTAGCCAGGGCCGAAATTCATGATGAACCATTTTTATTACTTGATGAAGCAACTAGTGCAGTTGATAGTAAATCTACCAGTGAAATTATTGGCAATTTGCTCGATACCGATAAAACACTTTTAATGATTGCACATAACTTCAGTCCTGAACTGAAAAACAAGTTTGATTATCAAATAAATTTAAAATCAAATAAAAAATCAGGTAATCAAAATGACAATTAAAGAATTTTATAGGATAAATCCTTTACGCTTTATTTTTTTACTTTTAATCAATATTGGTTTATATGCACTGCCAATTCTTGGCACTGCATTCAGTATTATAGAAACTACGGCAATTCAACAAGGCAATTTTAAAATATTTTTAATTGTTAATGTATGTGCTTTTGTATGTTTAATGGCAGATTATCTACTGCAAGGGCTGTCACAATATATTTTGTCTCAGCAGGAAGAGCAATATAATGTTGCAATCAGGGATAAAACCACTAAACATTTTTATGCAGATCAAAAAGACCATGCAGTAGCACAAGTTCAAAACCGGTTAACGAATGATATAGTTCAAAGTCAGCAAAATTATATTACTCCTTTTTTTAGCTTAATTGGAGGAGTAGTCATTATAGTTTCTACCATTATATTATTGGTTTCATTACATTGGAGTTTGCTTGTTTCCATATCAATAATGGTACTAATCTCCTTAATTTTGCCAAAGCTGTTGGAGAAGCCCTTACAAAATTCAATGATTCAAGTTTCTAAGACCAACCAAAAATATCTAGATTGCTTGGAGAAATGGCTTAATGGACTTGCAGAAATACAACGCTATTTTAGTGGTGCAAAATTATTTAAGGTAACGAGTAAAGCTGCTAAAAATTTAGAAGATGCTAATGTTAAACAGAATGGTGTTATGCAACTACTAACCGTAATAAATGGCCTAGTATCGGCTATTTTCTCTTTGATTTTATTTTCATTAGCTGGTTATTTGTTTCAACAAAAACTAGTTGTGTTTGGTGCCATTACCGGAGTGGGCAACTGCCAATCATATTTGAGACAGGGAATTCAGATTATAGTAACCTCTTATGGGAAAATGAAGGGGTCCGAAACTCTAAATAAAGAAATTGCTAAAACAGCGACACCAGTAAAAAAGGTGAAAACTGCAAAAAAGGTAAGACCAGTCGCTATTAGCACTCACAATCTTAATTTAAAATTTCCCAATGGTGAAAGGTTGCAGTTTCCTGATATTAATATTGAACAAGGTGAAAAAATACTGTTGACTGGAGATTCAGGAGCTGGCAAATCAACATTGTTTAAACTTATTTTAGGACAAATCAAGCCAAGTTCTGGACAAATCATATTTAAAGATAAAGATGGTTCAAGGATTAATCCAGATATGAGTAAAATTGGCTATATTCCGCAAGACCCTGTGCTTTTTCCGGTAACTATTGCTGATAACATGACTATGTTTTCCGATAAATTAAAAAGTGTACTGCCACAATTAGTTGAAAAAGTTCAACTTGCTGGCGATATTGCCAAGTTTGATGATGGTTTAGAACAAAAAATCGATTTAAACAAATTGAATATTTCTGGTGGTCAAAGACAAAAGATTGTTCTAGTACGAGCTTTAGTCCATCAAAGTGAAATTTTTTTGATTGATGAAGGAACCAGTGCTATTGACCAGCAAGCGACAATGCAAATTTTGCGGGAAATCACATCGAGTTCTGCTACAGTAATCTTTATTGCACACAGCTTTAATGATCAAATGAAAGAAATGTTTGACAGAGAAATTCACTTAACGAAAACATAAAGCAATAAAAAGGAGGTAAGATATTATGACAATTAAGGACTTTTATAAGCAAAAACCTTTACGCTTCATGATACTAATTTTGATTACCGTTTTAGAGTGGACTTTACCAATTGTAACTACACAAATACTTATGCTTGAAACCACAGCAATTCAGCAACAGAAATTCCAACAGTTTTTAATTATAAATGTCATTTCATTTATGCCTTTCCTATTTCAATATATAATACAAGGACTGCATGCGTTCCTTCTATCAAAACAACAAGAGGAATTTAATTTTCATATCAGAAAAAGATCTGTATCTCACTTTTATGCGGATCAAAAAGAGCATTCTGTTGCCCAGATTCAAAATCGATTAACAAATGACCTGAATCAGAGCCAAGAAAATTATTTTGCACCATTTTTTAGTCTAATTGGTGGTTTTATTAATTTAGTATCTGTAGTTGTTCTGCTTATTTCATTACACTGGAGTTTACTTCTGACAATTATTTTGATGGTGGCTATTTCGTTAGTGTTACCAAAATTATTAGAAAAGCCACTACAAAATTCAATGACCAAGATATCAAAGAGTAATAATCAATATCTCGATTGCTTAGAAAAGTGGCTTAATGGCCTTGAAGAACTACAACGTTATTTTGCCGGAGGAAAACTATTTAAAGTAACTAATGATGCAGCTAAAGAGCTAGAAGATGCTTATGTCAAGCAAAATGGGGTTTCGCAATTACTAAGTATAATTAATGGATTGGTATCAGTTTCTTTTTCATTAATTTTATTCTTACTAGCGGGTTATTTGTTCCAAGCTAAAATAGTAGCATTTGGTGCAATCACTGGAGTAGGCAATTGTAATTTCTACTTAAGGCAAAGTATTCAAATCATAGTTAGTCGCTATGGACAAATAAAGGGCTCCAAAACTTTAAATCAGGAGATTGCTCAAACGGCTGCGCCAGTTAAAAAAGAGCAAGCTGAAGAAGTAGCAGCTCCAGCATCACTTAGTACCCATGATCTTAGTTTGCAATTTCCTAATGGTGAAAGCCTAATTTTTCCAGACATTAATATTAAGTCAGGTGAAAAAGTGCTTCTGACTGGTGATTCTGGAGCTGGGAAATCAACCTTGTTTAAACTCATTCTAGGAGAAATCAAACCAACTTCAGGGCAAATTATTTTTAAAGACAAAGATGGTGCTGTGGTTAACCCAGATATGAGTAAAATTGGCTATATTCCCCAAGATCCTGTACTTTTTCCGGTAAGTATTGCTGACAACATGACGATGTTTGTAGACAAATTAAAGAGCGCTTTACCGTCACTAGTTGAAAAAGTACAATTAGCAGGTGATATTGCCAAATTTGATGAAGGATTAAATCAAAAAATCGATTTGAACAAGTTAAATATCTCGGGAGGACAAAGACAAAAAATTGTTCTGGTGCGGGCTTTAGTTCATCAAAGTGAAATAATTTTGATTGATGAAGGAACTAGTGCGATTGATCAACAAGCGACCATGCAAATTTTGCATGAAGTGAAGTCCACTCCTGCTACCGTTATTTTTATCGCTCACAGTTTTAATGAACAAATGAAACAGCTATTCGACAGAGAAATTCATTTGGTCAAAAATGTTAATTCAAATAGCAAAAGGTAGATTATTATAAATGGCAAATCAGTATCTATTATTTCAATATTGATTTGCCTTTTTCTAGTATCTGTGTAATAGTGAATTCAATATCAATGAACATTCCAAAAATATAAATATTATTACCTGTATATGGTAGTTAAACATTTGAGGAGTGGTTACATGAGAACAATTGACAAAGTTTATCAGGTATTAGCGAATAATACTTCTAAAAAATATACAACAACACAAGTTGCTCAAGAGTTAGAACTAACAAGAGGAGATGTTAGTACTTATCTGACAAAATTATTTCAAAGAGGGAAAATTAATAAAACTGGCACCAGACCATTTTATTGGCAAGCAAAAAATGATAGCGGCAAATTTAAGAAAATGATAGGTGCTGATGGCAGTTTAAAAAAATTAATTGCCAAATGTCAGGAAACAATATTATATCCTCCTAATGGAATGCCACTTTTATTTACCGGTCCTAGTGGAGTAGGAAAATCTTTCCTAGCACGACTAATTTTTGAGGAAGCTAAAAGAAAAAAAGTTATTTCAGCAAAAGCAAAATTTGTGGTTTTAAATGCCGCTGATTATGCTAATAATGCGGAGATCTTATCTTCAGCTCTTTTCGGATATAAAAAAGGTGCGTTTACAGGTGCCGATCACGATAGTCTTGGGTTAGTTGATCAAGCTGATCAAGGCTATCTATTCTTAGACGAAGTGCATCGCTTAAATTTTGAAAGCCAAGAAAAATTATTTTCCTTGATGGATTCCGGTCAGTTTTATCCTTTAGGAGAGAACAAAAAGCCTCATCGAGTACAAGTTCGATTTTTATTTGCAACTACAGAAAATGTAGATAATATTCTTTTAAAAACTTTTCTACGGAGAATCCCGCTACAAATATACATGCCTAAATATATTGACAGGCCACTTAACGAACGTTTACAGATTGTATTACAAGCTTTTGTGAAAGAAGCTCAGACAGTACATCGGCAATTAAAAGTTGAACAAAATATATTAAATAAGCTTTTGCAAAAAGATCTTCCGGGTAATATTGGTTCAATTCAAAATGAAATTAAGCATCTTTGTGCCTCTGCTTTTGCCGAGAATCCTGTTGAAGACCCTATAATAATAGGTCAACCAAACGAAGCACTTCGCTTAATTTCTTCTGACTCAGATGTGATAAGTTTTGGACGAGATATAATCGATTTTGTACCAAAAATTAAAAAGGTAATTTCAGAGATTAAACTATTTCTGCAACAAGAAAAAACTGCTGCAGAAATAAATATTATGATTTTTGATATTCTAAATGATTGGTTTAAATTGACCTCAGTAAATAATGCGGGCAATTTGAAGCGAAACTTCATCCAAAAAATAGGCTCAAAATATGGTGTAAAGTTCGATGTTGCAAAAATTGATTGGCAAAAAAGCTCGCAGATAATCGAATTAATTACATTGGTTTATGATCAATTTGATGATGAATATGCTAGTTTGATTAATTTATTACGTATGAAATTTTCCCGCAGTATATATTTATTTAATCAGTTTATGCAATCTGTTTTGCTAGATAAAAAAATAAAAGATTTTACTTATATATTATTTTTTCCTTTATTTGGTTCAATTTCTCCCAAAATAGAGGAAATTAATTATAATGCAATTTTACTTGCACATGGGAAAAAGACCGCAACAAGCATCCAAGCAGTGGTGAATTCTCTTTGTGGTAATTATATTTTTGAAGCTTTTGACATGCCTATCGACAGCTCAATTAAGCAAATTAATAGCAAAGTTCAAGAATATTTAGATCAACAAGGAAAAAACACTGTCGGAACAATTGTTTTATTTGATATGGGCTCTTTGAATCAAATGTTTAAAGAAATCAAATCAATTTCAAACAAAGAACTTTTGGTTATAAATAATATCACGACTGCTATGGCTCTTGATGTGGGCTTGAGAATTCAGCAAAAACAAAAGTTCAAGGAGATTGCAAAGGCTAGTACAATATATGGAGAAACGACAGGTTCACAATATTATCAAGGCTTTTCAGATCAGAAAAATGTTATTGTTGCATGTATGTCTGGAGATGGCGTTTCTCGCGAAATCAAAAAAATCATGGACAATACATTGTCGGGTAAGTTAAAAATTATTACCGTTGATTATAAAAAATTACGTCATCTGCTTGATCAAGAAGATAGGCTCTTCTTTAGCAATACGGAATTCGTATTAACAACTACAGAAATTAGGAATAAAATTCCCATTGAGATTATTGATATATATGATGTTTTGGATAAAAGTGGTGCCTTGCATTTGACAACGCTTTTAGAAAATAGTGGTGAAAAATTAACCCAGATTAAAGTTATGATTGAACAATTCATACGATTTTTCTCAATTGCGGGAATACGTGAAAGATTACAAATTCTAAATCCAGACGTTGTAATTGAAGAAGTCCAGTATATTACTAAACGTTATGAAAAATATTATAATATTGAACTTGATGAAAAAACTCGATTAAATTTGTATACTCACATCTCATTAATGATTGAGAGAATGGTTTTAACAAAGAGAGAGTCTAAAGATCTCGTTAGTATTAATTCTGAAACTGAAAAAGAAAAAGAATTTTTCTCTATTTCAAAAAATATTTTTAAGAGTGTAGAAATTAAGTACAACATCATTATAGAAGATTATGAGATTAGCCTGATTTATCAATTATTGTCACCATTTATATAAAGGATAGTGCTGAATATAAGTTCAGCACTATCCTTTTTTTATGCTAAAAAAGGCTTTCTATCAAAGATGGCATAATTTTTGCTAATAGTTAAGTGTTCATTGATATTATCAACTTGAAGGATGTGTTTTATAAAAATGAAATTAATTATTAGGGCAGATGACTTTGGATTTTCTGAAGGAGTTAATTATGGAGAGCTTGCTGTCTTAAAAACAGGATTAGTCAAGAGCATTGGCTTAATGGTTAATATGCCGGGAACAAAACAAGCTTTGCATATAATTAATAAATTCCCAGAAGTATGTCTTGGGCTTCATGCAAATTTGGTGGTTGGCAGACCTAGTGCTGATCCTAATATTGTTGGGAGCCTATTACAGGAAAATGGTGATTTTATTAGCTCTAAGACATACCGCAGGTTATTAAAGGAAGGTAAGGAAGTCTTTACTGATGAAGCTGCTGTCAGAATTGAAGTCGAAGCACAAATTAGCAGATTTTATCAATTGACGGGAAAATTGCCTGAGTATATAGATACTCATGCTGTTCATTCTGATCATCTTTATTCTGTAGTCAGGAAGTTAGCTAAAAAATACAACATGGTATTTTTAGCAACTGATCCCAAATTTAGTGCAAATTTGTCTGCTAATCCTACAAGATTATCCAGTTCTGCTAGTTTTTATCAACAAGGTGGGAATCCAGATAATTGTATTAATCTGATCGGTAATGAGATGGTAAAAAATAAAAACAAATTTTCATATATTGTGATTCATCCTGGATATTTGGATGACATAGTTATGGCTAAATCTTCATTCACACAAATCAGAACTCATGATGTAGCAATGATAAAATCAAAAAATACTAAAAAATGGCTTGAAGATCATCAAGTGCAACTTCTTTCCCATAGAGCTTTGAAAGAGGTGAAATAATGACTAAGTTTTTGTTTGTGACACACGGTCATATGGCCACTGGAGTTAAAAGCACGTTGGAAATTATAACTGGAAATTGTTCTAAATTGACTGCAATAGATGCATATGTAGATTCAAAAAACGTTGTTGTAGCTGTCAAAGAGTATTTTGATCAGCTCCTAGATGATGAACAATTGATAATGTTAAGCGACATTGAAAATGGCAGTGCAAATCAGCTACTTTATAAGTATTTGTCCAGACCAAAAACATTTTTGATAACTGGAGTCAACTTACCACTGTTATTACAAATAATACTTAATGATAATCCAGAATTAACGGAAAATGATTTAAAGAAAGCTATCGATGAAGCTAAAAATTCCATTAAATTGTTCAAAGACTATGGTACTGATGATGACGATGAAGGCAGTTTTTTTTAGAAAGAGGTAGATCAAATTGATTAAATTTGTGAGATTGGATGAAAGACTAATTCATGGCCAAGTAGCTGTAAAGTGGATTAAGCAGTTTAATATTACTCATGTAATAGTAGCAAAAGATTCGCTAGTAAAAGATAACTTAATGAAAAAGACGCTCAAAATGGCAGCTCCTGAAGGAACTAAGGTAGCTGTTCAAAGTATTGCTGGTACTGCAAAGATGTTGCAAAATCCTAAAGCAGACAATGCCAACATAATGTTAATTGTTGATAATCCAGCGGATGCTTTAGAATTGATCAGACAAATTCCCCAAATAAAGGAAATAAACGTTGGCAATTATGGCAGGAACTCAATCAATCATGAACCTGATGAGCGAAAACAATTGACAAAAAATATTTATGTAAATGGTAAAGAACGCCGAGAATTTAAAAAATTAGTCGAAACTGGTAGATTTATTTATTTTCAAACTGTACCTGAGGATAAAAAAGAAGATTTAAAAGATATCTTGGGAGGAAAATAATTATGGAAGTATCAATTGCATTATTAGCTACGCTTTCCTATTTTATCGGGAATGCGATTGATCGTTGCATGGGTTGGCAAACATTTGAACGGCCAATAGTTGCTGGAACTTTAACTGGTATTCTATTAGGCGATCCTGAAACTGGAATTTTAATGGGAGCCTCATTAGAAGCTATTTTTATGGGGATGTCACCCATTGGTGGAGCAATCCCAGCGGATCCTTTTCCCACAGCTGTGATTTGTGTGGCATACACGATTGCCACAGGTTCAAAAATGGGTGTGGCAATTGGTTTATCAATACCGATTGGTGCTCTAATGCAGACTGTAAAAACGTTATGGGCTCCGGTTTTAGCTTCTATGTCAGCCTACTGGGAAAAGCTAGCTATAACAGGTAATGTTAAAAAGTTTAGAAGATTATCAATTCTGCAATCAATTTTTGGGGATCGTTTACCCATATTTTTTGTGTTATTTTTTAGTATTGCATTTGGAACGAAAGGTTTACAAAGTCTTTTCGCAATGCTTCCAGATTGGGTAATGAGAGGATTTACTGCTGGTGCTGGAATGATGACAGCAATTGGTTTTGCAATCTTAGTTAATATGATTTGGGATAATAAAATTGGTATTTTCTTAGTTTTTGGCTTTGTCTTAGCGAAGTACTTAAAACTTACAGCTCTGCCAATAGCAATCATAGTAGCTACAATTGCTATGGTTTATTTCTTGGTTATGAGTAATACTATTTCGAACAAAAAAGAAACTGTTGAGACTAAACCTGATGCTAAAAACGAAGATGAAGAGGAGGACTTTTTCTGATGAGTAAAATTAATGCACATGATAAAAAAGTTTTGAAAAAAATGTTTTGGGGTTCAGGTCTCGCTTTTTCTGGATTTAATGTTGTTAAAATGCAAGGTAATGGCTTTACTAATACTATGGGACCTGCTCTTGAGGATTTATTTCCTGATGATGCTAAGTCTCGTGGTGAGGCATTAGCGCGAGCCAATGGTGTATTTAATACTAATAATACAATGTTTGGTCTGTTGGGCGGATTAACTTATGCATTAGAGAAAGATCGAGTCAAGAATAATAATGTAACAACGGATACAATCGAAAGTTTAAAAGTATCATTAATGGGACCAACTGCAGCAGTTGGTGATTCATTCATTTTTAATTGCTTACGTGTAATAATTGCCGGGATTGCGATTAGTATTGCTAAAACGGGATCGATCTTCGGACCACTTTTATTTATTGTGTTATTTGGTGGATTGGAATTAATGATTCGTTGGTATTTATTAGTAGCCGGTTACCAGTATGGTACTACTTTTATTGATAAAGTATTTAATTCTGGATTGCTTAAAATAATTACAACTGCTTCATCAATGCTTGGCTTATCTATGGTAGGTGCAATGGTGGCTACCACAGTTAATGTTCCTTTAAGTTTATCATTTAAGTTTGGCAAAGAAACTTTAAAATTAAGTAGTATTTTTGATCAAATTATGCCAGGATTATTGTCTTTAATTCTTCTTTTTACAATTATGTATTTAATGAAAAAAGGTTTTAAACCAATGACATTGGTTTTGGGATTACTAGTGGTATCAATTGTTCTAGCCTTTTTAGGGATTTTTTAATTTTACAATATCTTATTATACAAAGTGCTTAGCTTTACGTATGGTCGTAAAGTTAAGCACTTTTATTGTTGAGCTTCATTAAAGCGGTAGGTATAAAGATCTGGATTGTAGTAAGAAATAAAAACTCCAAGCGGCACCCGTTGATCTTGTGAGGTAATAGTATCTGTATTTGCCAATGTCATTAATAAGAAATCAACATCTAAATTCAGCAATTTTTGTTGTTTTTTGGTTGCCTTGACAGCTTTGATTTCAACAAAATTTTGGATTACCGGTAATTTTAATTTCTTTAAATATGAATATAGAGAACCAGTTATAAGATTTAAATCTATATTCTTAATGAGATTTGCACAAATAAAATCCTGAGTTAGAGCAATTGGTTTGTTATCACCAGTTCTTAATCTCTCAGTATGATGAAATTTATCAATCGGTGTTGAAAATTCCCCTGCCGAAGGCACTTCGCTAGCATCAGCTAAGTTATAAGAAAGCAGGGTCGAACCAGGAGTCATTCTTTGTTGCTTAATGATATCACTAAGGCTGATGTTATCCGTAAGCAGACGTAAAACACTTTTTTCTTTTACAAATGTTCCTCGTCCAGCGATTCGAGTAACGTATCCCTGTTTTTCTAAATTTTTCATCGCTTTGTTAACGGTCATTCTGCTATAGCCGTATTTTTTACTAATTTGTATTTCAGGTGGCAACTTGTCTCCAGATTTAAGCGTACCCCTGTTAATTTTTTCTATGAAGTAGTCTTCTACTTTTTCATATTTAGATTTCACTTGTTTATCCTTAGTAATTTATATTTTTGAATTTATTTTTCTAATATTAATTATAGATAATTTGTATAGTTTTTAGCAAAATAAAAAATATTTTTTGCTTAAATGTATATACTTTAAATAAATTAATAAAGGTATAAATATTTTTCTTTGAAATTATCCTATTCTTAAAGGATTATAAACAAAAAATATAAAAAAGTACTTGTAAAAATGTATATACAGTAGTATATTTAACATAGTTTTAATGTTTACGCTAACATTTTAATCAAAAAAGTGAAAGGAAGAATGTAAATGAGTCAATTTATCATAGCTACTCATAGTTATTTAGCCGATGGCTATAAGAATTCAATTAATTTCTTTAATAGCACAATTACTAACGTTCATTTTATTAACGCATATGTTGATGAACAAAAAAATTTTGCAGAAGAATTAAAAAGTTTATTGGATAAATTTAAATCAGAGCAAGTAATAATTTTGACTGATATGCCGGGAGGAAGTGTTAATAAAGAAGCGCTCAATTTAATAAAAGATTATGACTGTAAAGTGGTTAGTGGCATTAACCTTTCACTAGTGTTGGAACTAGTAATGAATACAGATAATAAAATATCTGATGAGACTATTAAAACAGCTGTGGATCAGGCACGTAACCAAATTGTCTTTATAAATGATTTATTAAAAGGGGATGACCTAGATGATTAGTTTGTTGAGAGCTGATGATCGGCTTGTTCATGGTCTAGTTGCAGTATCTTGGACGAATCAATTGCATCCAGATATTTTATTAGTGGCTAACGACCATGCAGCAAATGATGCGATGACCAAGATGACAATGAAACTTGCTAAACCTGCTGGTGTTACTTTAGGAATTAAAGACTTAAAAACTTCTGCCAAAATTTTAAATAGTTCTAAATACGCCAATAAAAAAATCTTTGTTGTAACAATCAATGTACAAGACGCATTTGAATTGAAACAGCAGGTTTCTGGAATCAATAAAGTAAATATTGGAACAGCTGGAATTCACTATGAAAATGCAGTTTCTGTTTTGCCACAGATAAAAATGACTGCAGAAGAATTTAAATATGCCAAGCAATTGAACGATCAAGGAGTAGAAGTTTTTGCACAGGTAACTCCCACTGCTGAGAGTTTAAATTACTCAGGTATTGCAAAAGCTTTTAATAAATAATTTAAAGAGGAAGAAGATTATGATACAAGCATTTTTAGTTGCTCTGGTAGGAGCAACTGTTTATATGGAGAGTCGCCTTGGCGGTCAGCATATGTTGGATAGGCCAATCATAATAGGTCCTATTGTTGGATTAGTTATGGGGGACTTTACCACTGGCTTAATTTTAGGAGGACAACTTGAGCTAGTGTGGATGGGACTGGTTGGAATTGGAACTACAACTCCGCCGGATGTTGTAGTTGGTTCAGCTTTAGCTACAGCTTTGGCAATAAAGACAGGTACGAACTGGCAAACAACATTGACTCTGGCTATCCCAATAGCATTAATTGCACAGATTATTGCCATTGCAATAGGCAGTTTTAATGCAATTTTCACACATTATGCTGACAGACAAATAGAAAAGAAAAATTGGAAAGGAATTGCAATTGGACAATGGTCGGGAACAGCTATGTTGTTCTTATCTAAATTTGTACCAATAATTGTTGGCTATTTAGTTGGTGCACCGGTTATTAAGGTCATTGTGCGTTCAATTCCTAAAGTAATTCAAGATGGTTTAACTCAGTCAGGGAACTTACTTCCAGCATTGGGTATTGCTATGTTAATGCAACTTACATATGACAAAAAGTATGCACCATTTCTTTTCCTAGGATTTGGCTTGGTAGCATTTTTGAAAGTACCAATGATTGGTATAGCTTTATTCGGGCTGATAATTGCCTATGTTTACTATCAATTCAAACCTAGTGAAAATAATGAGGAGGACTTACTGTAATGGATAATTCAGTAACGCAAAAACCAGAAAAGAAATTAACTAAAAAGGATTTACGCAAAGTTATGTGGCGTCATTATCAGCTTCTTGGTTCTTTTAATTATGAAAGGCAAATGTCTCTAGGCTATGCTTGGGCAATGACCCCAGTTATTAAAAGACTATATGGCGATAATGAAGACGAAATGCAAAAAGGTTTTAAAAGGCACTTGGAATTTTTCAATTGCTCAACTTCGACTTCTCCCTTAATTTTGGGAATAAGTTGTGCTATGGAAGAACAGAATGCCAATTCTGAAGATTTTGACGCTAGTTCAATTAATTCTGTTAAAACTGCTTTGATGGGACCTTTAGCCGGAATTGGTGACTCAATGTTTTGGGGAACTCTTCGGGTAATTGCTGTCGGTGTAGGAGCACCTCTTGCAATTAAAGGGAGTATTTTAGGTCCAATTCTTTATTTCTTAATCAACGTAATACCAAGTGAATTGCTTCGCTGGTTCGGATTTAAATTAGCTTATGAAGGTGGTAACAAATTCCTTGCAGAAGCAAGTGAAAGTGGCACTCTGCAAAAATTAACAGAGGCAGCGAAAATTTTAGGTCTAGTGGTTGTTGGAGCGATGATTGCTTCAATGGTAATTATCAAAGTACCGTTAGTTATGAAATTTGGCGGGACTAAAATCGGTTTGCAAAAAACTTTAGATTCTCTAATGCCTGATTTACTGCCATTATTGCTAACCTTTGGTTGCTACGGATTATTGCAGAAGAAAGTTAACGGAACAGTGATCTTAATAGGGTTAATTATCTTGGAAATTTTAGCAGTTTCAGTTGGTTTATTATAAAAGCAAATCATGAAAAATATATTGATCGCATTGCTGCTATTTGCAGTCTTTATACTTGGCTGGCTTTCCGAAACCAGATTACGTAAAAAAATGTTAACCAAGTTATTGTCTTTTGAAAGAAAAGGACAAAAAAGCAAATATTTTCAATTGCTTGAAGCTCCAGTAGCAAAAATTTGCTTATCCGCTAGATCACGTGAACTTCTAAAGTTAGATTATTTCTTGACGTATGGAGATATAGCAAATGTTAAAAAGATTGTATCAAAATTTATCAAAAAGCCTTCTGATTTAACTAAGAATAATAACTTATTAATTCGATTAATGCGCAGTTATGTTCTTTTCTTAGAAAAAAACGATCAGAAATCCATACTTAAATTGGAAAACTATTTGAAAGTAAATTGTAAGACAGCAGAAATAGAGAAAGAAATAGATCAATTACATAGAGTTTACCTTGAACCAGATCAAAATTTACTGGCAGAATTAAATAATCAGCTCAAAGTTGCTAACGAACCACAACAGAAGTTAATAATTTATGATCGCTTAATTAAAGCAAGTGAGTCTCTGGGATTAAATAAGCAAGCCAAAGAATATTTATTAGAAATGAAAAAGGTTGCAAATAAAACAATTAAATTGGAGGAATTTTAGAATATGACTAAATTAACAATGATGGGACATATCAAAGATACAGCGAGAGTTTTACAAAGAGCTATCGATGAACGAAAAGATTATGGTCAAGACTTTAATGATTTTTGGCTAAAAAATAATTTTAAAAAAGTTATCTTTACTGGCTCTGGTACTTCATATAATGCTATGCGAGTAATACGCAACATTTTTGTTAAACTTCTTAAAGTTGAAGGCGTAGCAGTCGAACCAACAGTTTTTACTTATTCCGAAAGTATAAATCCCAGCAGTGTTTTTAGAAATAATCAGGTTTTAGTCGTAGGATTGTCTCAGCACGGTGACAGTATTTCTACTTGCGGAGCATTACAACATGCAGCAAAATGTGGTTTTTCAACACTAGGAATTTCAGAACAATTAGGATCAGCAATTACAAAAATTGCTGACCATTACGTTCATCTTGTTTGTGAAGAAGAACAAATCGGACCGGAAACAAGAGGCTATACAGAAACTTTACTTCAGTTTTATATGTTAGCTGTTGAGATTGCATACCAATCTCGTTTAATTGGAAAAGAAAAATATGATCAACTTGTTAACGACGCACAGGAATTGGTAAATAATTTTCCAACTGTTGTTAACGAAAGTGTAGCTTGGTATGAAAAGCAGCAAGAAGAGCTTGTTGAAATGCAAAAGGCTTCAATTGCAGGATTCGGTTATAACTTCCCGACAGCGCTTGAGGCTCGCTTGAAGTTTTTTGAAACTTTTGGTCGTCCCACAAGTGCATATGAGCAGGAAGAACAACTTCATGGTCCGCTTCGTGCTTATCATGATGATAACTTTATTTTTCTTATTGGAGGAAACAAGGGATCAGAATTTAAACGGATGATTGATATAGCAGCGTATTATCGCCGTGCGTATACTAAGCATGTCTTCGTTGTTTCAGGTGAAGATTTTGAAACTACCAGGAGAGACTTAAAATTAAGCGTTAAAACTTCTCCGCTATTATCTCCAATCATTTATGTAGTGCCATTCCAAGTTTTGTCTGCTAAGCTTTCTGAGAAAGTTGGGATAGATACAAGTGTTAGTCCAGTAACAGATAATTCAATTTCGGGTCACATGAACGTTTAGGTATAAAGTATTTTTAACACTTAATAAAAGGATTCAACTTCAGTTGAATCCTTTTTTATTGTGTTATATTTCGCTTAGTTTTGTGTGTATTTACAGTTAGCTAGATAATTTCTACTGAACATACAGGAATAGATAGTATTTAAAATGTATTCGATTGAAACATGTGAAGAAAAATTGGAAAAGCTGACTTTACTATTCTCTTTATTAGGAATTAAAAAAATTTGATCGGCTAAGGACGCCAAATGACTATGTTCATTACTTGTAATTGCTATAATTGGAGTTCTGTTAAGGAAAAATTTTTGTGCACATTCTAAAACTTTTTTTGTTTCGCCGCTATACGATAATATGATAGCTACGTCTTTTTTAGTTGAGAGATTTGTTAGCCTAATTTGGTCATCTTCTAACTGTGTCATTTTGATATAAAAATTTATTAACAGCAGCTTGGTTTTAAAATCACACAAACGAATATAGTTATCACCAACACCAACTGCAAAAACACTGTTTGCATTAATAATTTGATCAACTGCAGTTTGTAATTTAGAAGAAGAGAGCAAATTAAAGGTTGCTTTGATGGTTTCAATAGAAAGTTGGCTTATTTTTTTTGCTATTACCAGGTCAGTATCATTTTTTCTAAACGGCATATTAACATCAACGTTATTTATATCGTTGATTTCTTTATCTATGCATTGAATTAGGCTAATTTTAAAGTCCTTAAAGCCTTTGTAATTGCACTTTTTGCAGAACCTGATAATTGATGAGGTAGATGTATGTGTTGCCTGGGCTAGATTGTAAATGGACATATTAATTACTTGTTCTGGCTTTTCAATTATAAATTTGATAATTTCTTCATCATTATTAGTTGTATTTTTAATTCGAACTAAATCTTCTAAAGACTCCATAGTATTAATCCTCCGTTCAACAACGTAACAAAGTTTCAATAAATGCTTCAGTATCAAAAGATTATTGAAAACAAAGTTCCAATTTTCATAAAACGCTTTCAAACGTTTAGCTTATATTATAAAGTAAACATGAAGGTTGCAACTGAAAACTTTAATGATGAGTACTCAAGATCTTATAAAACATTACGGTTTTTACGAAAGGAATAAGAAGTATGAATGGTATTATTGAAAATTTAGAAGAAACACCAGAACAATTATTAAAACTTTTAGATGATAGTCAAAAATTATTTGAACATGTCGTTTCTCGTAAAATAAAAAAGATAATGATTACTGGCTCAGGTACCAGTTATCATTCTGGAGAACAAATGCAGCAATTAATGAGACAAAAAAGTGGTCTGCCGGTTGATGCATATTACCCATTTAAGTTAACAGATGAAATATTTAATGCACAAAAAGATAATTCACACACTTTATTTATAGGAGTTTCCCAAGAGGGAGGCAGCTTGACAACCTTTAATGCAATGAATATGGCTAAAAAACATGGCTGTATTATAGCGTCAATGTCAGGAACCGAAGATGCTTATATCAATAAAGTCGCCGACGAAAAGCTAACTGTCGCAGTGGGAAAGGAAACCGTAGGTCCAAAAACTAAAGGCTATTACACTACAAAATTAAATTTGCTTTTACTGTCAGAATATATTGGCATAGATAATGGTCATATATCTAGAAGTGATTTTGATGAAGATGTTAAGGAACTGAAAACCACATTAGAGCAATTCCCAAACTCATTGAAAAGAGCAATTAATTGGGTAGAAGAAAATAAAAAGGATCTAGCACATGCACATGATATCAGAATTAGTGGTCCTGCATCATTATATGGGGATGTATTAGAATCTACTTTAAAAATTCTGGAGGCGTGTCGGTTACCAATAACTGGATATGAATTTAATGAATTTATACATGGTGTTTACAATGCGATAAATAGTCAATCAACGCTTTTCTTCATTGATAACGGTTCAGAAGGGAAGTTAAACCGAATTATAAAAATTTTGAGTGAGTGGACTAATAAAATATACATTGTTGATGGCTCTAATGTTAGTGACCAGCAAAAGTTTGGTTATGATATTAAAGTTCCAAGACAATTTGAGACATTTATTTATCCTATTCTGTTTCAAGTCATAGCTGCTTTAGTACCCGGGGAAAATGGCATTGATCCTTGTATACCAAAAGATCCAGATTTTCATCAAAAAATGGGTAGTCAGGGTAATTAAACATGAATGATCCCAAAATTGAATATGTAATAGCTACTCATAGCAAGTTGGCTATAGGTTTATTATCTACAATAGAATTTATTGCAGGTAAGCAAAAAAATATAACTTGCTTTACAGCTTACGTGGATCATTGCCTTGATTTTGAAAATAAGATTGATGACTATATTTCAAACTCTAAGGCTGATTATATAATTATTACTACTGATATTTTTGGCGGCAGCGTGAATAACCATCTTTTAGAATTAACTAAAAGTGATGCCAGAATTCATCTGATTTGCGGTGTTAATTTGCCACTAATTTTGTCTTTGATAGTAAATGTTAAAGGAAAAGAAATAGATAATGAAATAAAAATATCTGTTAGTGAAGCACAAAAGGGAATAATTTATTGCAATGCTTTGGTTAACCAAAATGGTTCAAATGAGCTAGACGAATTTTGAAACACAAAGGAGCTGATATGTAATGATACAAATGGTTAGAGTCGATTACCGTTTACTGCATGGTCAGGTGGCTGTTTCTTGGACATCAAGCCTAGGTATAAACGCAATTTTATTAGTTAGTGAAACTTTGAAGAAAGATAAAATCAGAATGCAGAGTATAGCTTTAGCGAAACCCAGTGGGGTAAAGGTTGTTGCTAAATCAACTTCTGAAGCAATTGCTCAACTGAAAAGTGGAAAAACGGATAAGTATTCACTATTAATTATTTGTGAAACTGTTAAAATAGCGGAAAAAATTATTGAGTCAACTGGATTTAATAGTTTGAATTTAGGAAACGTACCTTTTAGAAAAGGCACGATGAAGTTTAGCAATAGTGTTTATTTAAATGATGAAGAAACAAAAATCTTAAAAGACATGAAGAATAAGGGAACAAATATTTTTTCACAAATGATACCTGATGATACAAAACATCAATTTAAATAGAGTGGATGGGGATAGAGTTGATTGTAAAAACAATATTAATTTTTTTGTTAACCTTTTTGGGTTACAGCGAATGGTTTTTGGGTACTAGTTATGTTCAAAGACCGATTGTACTTGGTCCATTAGTAGGATTAGCAATGGGAGATCTCACTTCAGGAATAATTATGGGGGCAACCCTTGAATTGGCCATGATTGGTTCAATTTCAGTTGGAGCTTATAATCCCCCAGATCCTGTTGCCGGTACAGTATTAGGAGTTGCCCTGGCGATTCAAAGTCATGCTAGTGTGGGTGCTGCGCTAACTATGGGTATTCCAATTGCAACCGTGATGTTGGCGTTGAATACAGCATTGGGACAACCAGTAATGCTGATTTTTATTCACAAATGTGATAGAGATGCGGCACAGGCAAATACGCGGAAATTTACAGTAGACATGTTAATTTCAGGATGGGCCCAAAGCTGGCCAGGTCTGGTTTTTATACCTTTAGCTTTTTATTTTGGTTCGGGCGCAGTTGAGAAGATGCTGAATTTCATACCTGATTTTGTACAATCAGGTATGAATATAGCGGCAGGAATACTACCTGCATTAGGTTTTGCAATGCTTCTGAAAATGATTGTAAACAAGAAAAATCTGTTGTTTTTCTTCTTTGGATTTTTCATTATTGCCTTTACAAAGTTTACTGTAACGGAAGTTGCAATATTTTCATTCATTATAGTTGCATTCATGTTATTTTACATCCCAGAGAATGAAGAGAATCTATCTAGTAAAGTAAGCAGTTCAGAAACGGATGGTGACGGTTTTGATGAATTTTAAACCACAATATAATAGAATAGTTAAAAAGAATGATTTGCAAAAAATCTTTTGGAGAAGCATACCATTAAACCATTCTTGGAATTATGAGAGAATGGCAAATGTGGGCTTTGCATGGGCACTAATGCCTCTATTGAAAAAATTATACCCGAAGAAAAAAGATTTTTCTCAAGCGTTAACACGCCATCTGGAACTATATAATGTAACGCAATATATATCAACTTTTCCTATGGGAATTGCAGCAGCAATGGAGGAAGAAAACTCACTGAATTCAGACTTTGATGAAAGCTCAATTTCAAACGTCAAAACCGCATTAATGGGTCCTCTTAGTGGAATTGGTGACAGCTTTTTCTGGGGAACAGTTCGTGTTATAGCTACTGGAATAAGTTTACCTTTGGCTTTACAAGGAAATGTTTTAGGACCAATTCTCTTCTTTCTAATTTTTAATTCAGTACATTACTTATTTAGATACTATGGAACTTTTTTAGGATATGGTTTAGGAACTAACGTAATTTCTGAAGTTGAGCAATCTGGTCTAATGGGAAAACTTACGAAATATGCTTCAATAGTAGGTATGATAGTTGTTGGCGCTATGACCATGGATATGGTAAAAGTTAAGTTTGTTTCTAAAATAGGTAGCACTAAAGCTGGTGGATCAACTGTTCAGTCACTACTTGATGGTATTTTTCCTGGTATTTCAGTGTTGATTGTTTTTGGCTTAACTTATTGGCTACTAAAAAAGAAATTAAATCCCCTATGGATCATGTTAATTATGCTGTTAGTCAGCATTGCAGGAGCTTATTTTAAAGTTCTAGGCTGATTAGCAAAAGATATCATTTTAAAATCTAGTCATAGAATTGTAAAAAATTAGTTCAAAATTAGTTATGTACTGTGCCCTAAGAGTTGTCCAACTTTTGGGAACACATCAGAATTGGAAACCTTTTTTAATCAATATAAACCCCGAATTGTTCAATTCGGGGTTTTCCTGTCTAATAATTTATTTTATTTTTTTGGCTTTCTCAAGTACCTTAAGGCACCATTTTTAACATAGCGCTGAAATTTTTGATATAACGGATCAAAAATCTGGGGCTCATCACTATTTGACATCATAATTTTAGGGAAGAAAAAGCGTTCATCGCCTTGCAATTTCCCATTCAATGAACGTACAAGAGGGCTTAAATGTGATAATTCAATTAATTGTCCATCGTCTTGCATGATTTCAATTTGACTGTTAGCATTTTTACCAGTTGGCTTATAAGCATCATAAGGTTCATCGAAAGCTGAATTGGTATCAGTGTAATAATTTGGATCAAACCCAGCTTGTTTGATTAAATCTTTTAATTTTGGCAACAGATTTTTGGTTTCTTGATTGATACATACACTGGCTAAAGGCTTTCTGAAGAGATAACGCATTGCTAAATCGGAGAGAATCGGATCATTAGCTTTTGTCCACATTGAAAAATTGGTTTCCATTACGCCATCATCTAGCTTCAAGTAATCATCAAGTGTCCAGTCATTAGCCAGAAATTTTGCTAAACTAGGAGTTACCGGCAAATTACCTTGCTTGTAAATGATTTTCGCTCTTTCAAGTAAATGCTGCAAAATAACTTCCATTGAGCGCCCGACTCTGTGGAAATAAACCTGTTGATACATTTGATAACGAGAAACAATGTAATCTTCAACGGCATGCATTCCTGCCATAGTAAAACAAATTCCCTCACTGTATGGACGAATTTCTTGCAAAATCCTGGATAAATCGAATTTCCCATAAGTAACCCCAGTGAAATAGGCATCGCGCTGCAGGTAGTCCATTCTGTCAGCGTCTGCTTGACTAGAGATCATTTTGACTACTTGTGGATTGGGATAAGTTTTGGCAATGACGCTTGCTACAAGACTCGGAAAATTCGGTGAAACTGTTTGCAAGACTTCGTTAACTTCGGTACTGGGGTCAGTGATAATCTTTTGCCCAATTTTTTCATGATTAGTGCCAAAAAGGTGTTCAAAGGTATGTGAATACGGACCATGTCCAATATCATGTAAGAGACCAGCACATTCTACTAAAAGCCTGTTGCTATCATCCCAAAGTCCATCGCCTGAACGTTGCGATGGGTATTTTTTTGCAAAAATATTACAAATTCTGCGGGTTAATTCATAAACTCCTAGATTATGCTCGAATCTAGTATGCGTTGCACCTGGAAAAACATAGGCAATAGGACCAAGTTGCTTAATCCTGCGCATTCTTTGAAATTCCTTGGTTTTCAGGATATCAAGTATAACTTTGTCTTCAATGTGGATGTATTCGTGAACTGGATCTCTTAAAACTACTTCTTTTTTAAGTTTAGTGTTATGAAAATTTGGCATGTCGAATCCCCTAAAGCTGTTATATTAAACTGTTATTAATAACTTAAATTATAACAAACTTAGACTCTTTAGTTTAACATCATTGTTCTTTTAGCTTATTTTATTAAAATTAAATAATAAGTTTTGCCAGCTTTATCAAATGTGCTCATAATTATGAAGTCATATATAGCATAAAAAGATAGGAGATTAAATGAACTATATAGGTAAAAAATTAAAAAGTTTACGTCAAGAATTAGGATTGACCCAAACAGAAATGGCAGCTGGTGTTATTTCTGTTTCATTTTACTCGAAGGTCGAAAGAGGACTAAATGATATTGGAGTAAATGACTTTTTAGACATTCTGCAAGAGCATAATGTTGATCCAAAAGATTTTTTTAATGACTTTAAAAGTAAAAAAGCAAATAAAGAAAAACTGGTTTCATTGGTAAATAGATTTGTTACTGTATCAACAGAAGATAATGAAAGTGAAATAAAAAATATAATTAAATCATTTGAGAAGATTAAACCTCAAACACCTTTCATTAAATTTATAATTTTATTAGCTCGGTTGATTGCAGAAACTCATAACGAAACTGCAATGAAAAAATTAACTAACAAACAAAGAAATACTATAAAAAATATTATTTTTAAAGAAAGCTACAACGATGACGAATATTATCGTATTTTACTAATTGCAAACTTGATTCAAGTATATAATGTGGATGAAGCAACTTTTTTTGTTAAAAGTATTTTAAGAAGATATCACGATATTACAAAAGTTGATAAAAAAACTGAGATTGCATTAAGTGTTTTACTAATTAATTACGTTGACTGGTGCTTCAAGAAGAAAGAATTCAAGTTATGCAAAGAATCATTAGATTATATAAAACAACTACCAGATGACATTGAATTAGCGTTCCCTAAGATATTAGGACTTTACTTTGATGAATTAATTCATGGAAATAAAGAAAAAGCTGAAGTTGTAAAAAAAGTTTTATATGAATCAGGATATAAAGTTATGGTAAAAAGAATGGAAAAATAATTTCAAATATGAAAACTTCCATACTACTGTCAATATAAGTTATAAAATAGATGTAATTATAAAGTTTAAAATTATATGAAAGGGGGGAATTACTATGACTGATCTTTTAAGGGGATTAATTATTATAATGCCTTATCCGTAAAGAAAAAATGAATAAAATTGAAAGTTAATTTCGTCGCAGTTTTGATGAAATTAGCTTTTTTTATTCTGCATTTTGCGAAATAGGATTTAAGTAAGGTTAAGAATTTTTTTAGATTATTTAGTTACCTTATTCACAAAGATACCATTATGAATTATAATTAAGTTGTCTATATCAGAGCTTTTTATATGGAGGCTTAATAATGAATAATGAACACAGTTTTAAATGGGATGCTGTTTATGATGTAATAGTTTTAGGATTTGGTGGAGCTGGTGCCACAGCTGCCAGGTTTGCGGCAGATAGCGGTGCTAAAGTTTTATTAGTCGACAGTGCTCCAGAAGGCCATGAGGGTGGTAATACACGCTATGCTGGCCAAATGGTAGGAGCCGGTACGGATTATGAAGCTTTAAAAAAGTACCATGAAAACTTAGCGGCACCTTTGCAACCAGATAAAGAACCCTTCCACAATTTAATTGAAGGAATGGCTAATATGAGTGACTATTTTGAAAAATATTTAGGTGTTAAACCAGTAAGCATGAAAAAATTGTTGGCTGGTACTCCTTCAACCAAATATGTGACTGAATATCCTGAATTGCCTTGTGCTGATTCGTATGATGATTACTTAGTTCATAATGGCACAAGTGATGCTGCCTTGTGGAAACTGTTACGTCAAAAAGTATTAGATCGTTCAGAAAAAATTACTGTTTGGTACAGCAGTCCAGCTAAACATTTAGTTCAAGATGGAGCTTCAAGAATTGTTTTAGGTGCTCAAATTGAACGAGATCATGTCTTACGCAACATTAAAGCAAATAACGGCGTGGTTTTGGCTGTCGGTGGTTTTGAAAATAATAAGGAAATGATCCAGACATTTTTGCAGTCTTCTTATTTGTCACCAATTGGCTCTCTGTACAATAAGGGTGATGGCATTAAAATGCTGGAAGAAGTAAATGCGCAGTTGTGGAATATGCGATCATTTGAATCTCTAGGTCAATTCCATGGTCTTTCACCAAGGCAAAAAGAAGGCATTCGGTCGACATATGCTTTAAATGTCTTTTGGTCAGAAATAGCAAAAGGCAGTGCAATCGTTGTTGGTGAAGATGGTAGTCGTTACTTCAATGAAGCAGAACTAAATCGGCATGGTCATATTTATAATCATGGTGATTGGGTAGTGCCATTGAATCAAAACCATCCGTATATGATTTTTGACCAGGAAAAATATGAAGAACTTCTAAATGAACCAGATGATGGTCTTAAAGTGCCTCATTTCTTGGATAATATTATTAAGGCTAATTCAATTGCTGATTTGGCTTCAGCAATTGGCAAGGATCCAGAAGTTTTGTCTCAAACAATTTCAGAGTTCAATTTTATGGCGCAACAAGGAAAAGACTATGCTTATCACCGCGATCCTGCTACTCTGCGTGCGTTTAGTCAAAATGGGCCATTTTATGCAATTGCCTTGAGACAAAATATGCTTAATACTCAAGGTGGCGGCCGGCGTGACGGTCATGCTCAAGTACTAGATCCAAATGGGACTCCAATCCCACATTTATTTGAGGCAGGAGAATTAGGTTCACCATTTGTTAATAAATATACTACTGGTGGTAATATTGCAGATTGTTTAATTTCTGGTAAAATCGCCGGCGAAAATGCTGCTGTTGCTAAACAGGATATGTCTAGAATCGGTACCGCGGATCTAAATAGTGCACCAATTAATGATAATTTTGTTGTTTCAAGTGATGAAGGCGATCAAAAATTCAAAGTTGGCCCTAATCAATATTTAGGATATAGTAATCAAGGCATGGGTGATGGCGTGGTTGTCAGAACCACCTTGGATGAATCAGGCAAGATTGCGGATGTCGAAATTTTGAAGCAAACTGAAAGTGATGACTACGGCTCAAAAGCGGTTAAAGAGTTACCTCAAAAAATGGTTGAGCAAAACACCTACGATGTCGATGCCGTTTCTGGAGCATCAGAAACCAGCAGAGCAATAAAAGAAGCTGTCAAAGACTCCCTGAGTAAAGCAAAGAAGAAGTAAAAGCTCTTTTTACTATACTAAAAGCTATAAACGATTATGAAATTTTAATAAGTATTTTTCAGAAGACGAAGAACTTCGTCTTTTTTTGTTTGCTAAAAATTTCGTACTTTTGTGACCTCGCCAGCATTAAAACTTTTTAAGCCTGCTGCAGTTTTTAAAACTAAATTTGCCTGCTGTGTTATATCTGTCACTTTTCCTAATACTCTTTGTTTGCCTAAAGTCAGGACAACATCATGATTCATTAATGCAAGCTTCTTTTTGTAATCAGGCAGAAAATTGACTTGATCAAATTGAGGAATAAATTCTAATAAATTTTCTGTAATTTGAGCGATAAATTGACAAATTTGCTTTTCACTGGGCATTTTTGTTAGTAAGTTGCCAGCCGTCTTTAATTCATTATGCAAATGATTTTGATAAAGATTACAGCCAATGCCAATAACCGCAACTTGGGGCTGTGGTACTTCAACCAGGATACCCGCTATTTTTTTACCTTTGAAAAGCAGATCATTCACCCATTTGAATTGAGTCTCTAAAAGAAATATTTCTTTAATGGCCAAATACAGTTCCCATGCAATACCAGTAGTTAATAATCCTTGATTCTGCCAGTTCAATTGCGGCACTTCGATAACTAGTGATAGATAAATGCCACCTTTTTGTGAAATAAAGTGCCGACTTTGTTTACCATAGCCAGATGTTTGTTCGTCACTTCCGTATAGCACGGGACCTGAATATCCCTTAGCTGCTAGTTTTTGTTTTGCATACAAGTTTGTGGAATCGATGCTTTCCCACCAATTAATTTCTAGTTGAAATTTGTTCAACAATATTTTGAGATATTCTTGTTTTTTTGAACTATTCATTAATAACCTATCCTTATACCTAATTAAATTTGTAAAAATACTTTGATATTCAAACTATTTATTTTTAGAGTTTTTTAAAAAATACTTGCCTTGATAAGGCAAATAAACTAATATTGCAAAAAGGAGTTTGACATTTAGTAAATAATACCATATCATACTCTAATAATTTATTTTGAATATAAAAGTATTTAAAGGAGATGCTAAATGTTGGTATAAAGCGAGATTATTTGAAATAAAAATTTAAATTATAGCTTTATATATATTTATAAATTAGTACCAAGAGTTTATTAGTACAGATTATAAAGTTGAGTAAGAGGTGATGCTATTGGAGACAAGTTTAAAACGCATCAATAATCTTTTGTCTACGGTTTATTCAGATATCATGAAAGTCGAAGAACGCGAATTACGTAAAAGCGAATTTAAAGACATTTCACTAAGAGAATTGCATGCGATCGACGCTATTACCATGTATGAACATAAGACTAGTTCCCAAGTCGCAAGGGAGTTGATGGTGACGGCAGGTTCGCTGTCAACAATGGTCAATAATTTGGTGCGAAAGGGCTATGTCATGCGAATAAATGGTGAAGATGACAGGAGGATAATCCGACTGGGCTTAACTAGTCGGGGACGTTTAATTTATCGGGCGCACGATTCATTTCACCGCCATATGGTAAAAAAGTTTATTGCAGGCTTTGATAATGAGCAGGTGGCCATTATTGAACGTGCTCTATTGAACCTGCGTGCTTTTCTTGAGTTTCCGGCCCGAATTGACAATAAAAGGAGCGAAAACTGATGAGCTTAAGAATTAGTCAAACTGCTCATTATGTTCCCTCTAAGGTAATTACCAATGATGACTTAGCGCAGATAATGACTACCTCAGATGAATGGATATCTTCAAGAACTGGTATCAAACAAAGGCATGTAGTTCAAAATGAACAAACTTCTGATTTGGCTTTAACTGTTGCTCAACTGCTTTTGCAAAGCGCGGATCTCAAACCTGAACAACTAGATTTTATTATTGTGGCAACTATGTCGCCTGATTATTTGACACCTTCAACAGCAGCAATTGTGCAGGGCAAACTGCACGCTGATCAGGCATTGGCATTTGATATTAATGCGGCGTGTTCTGGGTTTATCTATGCTTTAGCGATCGCGGATAAATTGCTAGCTGGCCCCTATCAACGAGGATTAGTTATCGGAGCAGAAGTTTTGTCCAAGTTGATAGATTGGCAAGAGCGCTCAACTGCTGTTCTCTTTGGGGATGGCAGTGGGGGAGTGTTAGTTGAAAAAAGTTCTCAAACAGAAGGAATAATTGCTGAAGATTTAGCAGCTTTTGGAAATCTGGGAGCAAAATTAACTGCCGGGTACCAACCTTTATGTTCACCCTATAGCTCGGATAACATTGCAAAACACAAGAAATACTTTGAGATGGACGGTAGAGCTGTTTATGACTTTGCTACTCATGAAGTACCTAATTCGATTAGGCGGGTTTTAGTTAAAGCAAACTGGAAAAAAGATGATGTGCAGTGGTTTTTGCTCCATCAAGCAAATGGACGCATTATATCTGCGATAGCAAAGCACCTAAATATTCCTGAAGAAAAATTTTTGGAAAATATTGCCAAATATGGCAATACTTCTGCTGCTAGTGTGCCAATACTGCTGGATGAAGCAGTTAATTCTGGCATCATTAAGCGCAATCAAAAACTGATTTTAAGCGGCTTTGGCGGTGGTCTGACGGCTGCCAGCATTGCCTTAAATTTTTAAAAACAATAAAGATAATTTATTTAGAAAGAGAAATCAAATGACTGAAGAAGAAATTTTTAACAAAGTAAAAGAAATTATCGTTGCACAAACCGGAGAAGACGAAAGTGCTGTCACAGCCCAATCAAAAATAAAAGAGGATTTAAATGCTGACAGTCTGGACGTGTTTGAAGTGATTAATGAATTAGAAGATGAATTTGACATCAAGATTGAAAGTGAAGAGGGTATTGAAACAGTTCAGGATTTAGTCGATTTTGTTAAAAAACAACTGGCAGCGAAAGAAGGTTAACAAATGGAATTAAGTCCATTTATGAAAGAACTGGGTCTTAAATACCCAATTTTTCAAGGAGGTATGGCCTGGGTTGCAGATGGCAAGCTGGCAGCTGCTGTTTCAAATGCTGGTGGCTTAGGAATTATTGGGTCGGGCAATGCACCTGGAAATGTAGTGGCTGATGAGATTGAATCAGCTAAATCACTGACAAAAAAGCCATTTGGTGTAAATGTGATGTTGCTTTCACCTTATGCAGATGAAGTGGTTAATGTTATTTTGGCAAATAAAGACAGTGTTGCAGTTGTGACTACTGGAGCTGGCAATCCGGCAAAATACATAGAAAAGTTAAAAGATGCTGGTATTAAAGTAATCCCAGTTGTTGGTTCCGTTGCCTTGGCCAGAATGATGGAACGTGTAGGTGTTGACGCTGTTGTGGCCGAAGGGATGGAATCAGGTGGTCATATCGGAAAATTAACAACAATGGCCCTGGTACCACAAGTTGTAGATGCAGTTAAAATTCCCGTAATTGCAGCTGGAGGAATAGGCGACGGTCGCGGTATGGCTGCTGCATTCATGTTGGGTGCTGAGGGCGTGCAAATGGGCACTCGCTTTTTAGTAGCAACTGAATCAAAGATACATCCTAATTATAAAAAAGCTGTTTTACATGCCAAAGATGCCAGTACCCTAGTTACTGGTGAATATGCAGGCCATCCTTCACGGGTTTTAAAAAATAAGATGGCTAAAACGTATATTGGAATTGAAAAGGAAGAGGCGTTAAAGCCGCATCCTGATTATGACAAGTTGGAAGAATTAGGAACCGGTAGTTTGCGAAGGGCGGTAATTGAAGGCGATTCTGAAACAGGATCTTTCATGGCAGGTGAAATCGCCGGCATGGTAAAAAAGGAACAAACTGCTGCTGAAATTTTGGCTGACGTATATAGTCAGGCGGATAAATTACTAAATGGGGGAAAGATAAGCAAATGATCTGTTTACTATTTAGTGGTCAGGGTGCTCAAAAAACCGGTCTGACTTATGATTTATACCAAACCGAACCGCACTACCGTAAAATCATTGCTAAAGCAAGCGATATATTGCAATTAGATCTCGCGGAATTATTATTTGATGCAGAAAAGGCAAATGAGCTGGCACAAACGCGTTATGCCCAACCTGCTATTTTGACAATGAGTTACGGTTTGTACCAAATTCTTTGCGAAAATGCTGATTTTAAAAAATTAGGTATCGGACTTAGCCTGGGGGAATATAGCGGTCTTGCTTGTGCCAATTACTTGGAATTCAATTCAGCACTTCGCTTAATAAAAAAGCGCGGTGAACTTATGCAAGAAGCAAGCAGTCAAAATCCCGGAGTTATGGTAGCAGTCATGAAGAGTTCTATAGCAAGCGTTGAATTAGCCATAAAGGATGCCCAAAAAAAAGGTCTGATTGGGATAGCAAATGTTAATACTCCTAATCAAATTGTTGTTGGTGGTGAAAAAGATGCAGTTCAAAATTTGCGTGAACAACTTGAAAAAGATGGTGCGCGTGTAGTTCCACTAAAAGTAAGCGGTGCTTTTCACACACCATTAATGAAATCAATTCAAGGAGCTTTGAAAACTGAATTGCAAAAAGTTGATTGGCATAATGGTACTTTCCCAATTTATAGCACTACGACCCAAAAAGAGTTTGCACCTGACAACCTTGTTTCGACTTTGACGGAGCAGCTAGTTTCGACTACCTATTTTGCAAAAACTTTGGCTCAGCATAGTCAAGATATAACTGCGGTTGTTGAATTAGGACCAGGTAAAACTTTACTTTCTTTTGCACGAAAGATTCTTAAAGGAGTTCCAACCTATCAAACAGATAGCGTGGCCAATATGCAAGAAACGATTTCTGCTTTAAAGGAGTTTAATTCATGAAGTTAAAAGATAGTGTGGTCTTGGTCACTGGTAGTTCACGCGGTATTGGCCTGGCAATTGCTCAAGCTTTTGCCAAACAGGGAGCAAAAATAGTTTTAAATGCCCGCAAACCAATTAGTTCAGAAGTCATCGACCAGTTTGAAAAAGATCATGTTGAAGTAATGGATATTAGCGCAGATGTTACCAAAGAAGAAGATGTGAAAGAAATGATTGCCAAAATTATCAATCATTTTGAACATCTAGATGTTGTGGTCAATAATGCCGGTATTGTCAAAGACGGACTGCTCAATCGCATGTCTAAAGCAGACTTTCTAAGTGTAGTTAACACCAATTTGATTGGCACCTTTAATGTCATTAAACAGTCACTGAGACCGATGTATAAGCAAAGAAAAGGCTGTTTTATTAACTTATCGAGTGTAGTTGGTTTAACAGGTAACATTGGTCAGGCTAATTATGCCGCTAGTAAAGCAGGAATTATTGGTTTAACTAAATCTGTTGCTAAAGAAGCAGCATTACGCAATTTGCGCTGTAACGCCATTGCTCCAGGAATGATTGACACACAAATGACTAGAAATCTTAGTGAAAAAATTCAGCAGCAATTACTTAAGGAAATTCCGCTGAAACGATTAGGCCAAATTGAAGAAATAGCACAAACCGCAGTTTTTTTAGCCCAAAATGACTATATTACTGGTCAGACAATAATGGTAGACGGCGGATTGACAATGCAGTAAGGAGTAAGTAATGACAAGAGTAGTAGTTACAGGTTTGGGTGCCTTAACACCTATTGGTAATGACGTTGCCAGTTTTGAAGCTGGGCTCAATAGTCAAAAAGTTGGTTTTGAGCCAATTACTTATTTTGATGCTGATTCAAGTGGGGTCACTCTGGCTGGGCAACTGGACAATTTTGACCCATTGCTTTTTTTAACTAAAAAAGATACTAAACGCATGGATGCATTCACACTATACGCTATGTATTCAACAGCACAAGCCATGGAACAAGCAGGAATTGATGAAAAAAATACCAATAGTGAACGTTTTGGCGTAATTTGGAGCACAGGAATTGGCGGACTAACTACCATCCAGGAACAAGTTATTAAATGGCACGAAAAAGGTCTGGATCGAGTATCGCCAATGTTTATTCCTACTTCAATTGCTAACATGGCAGCAGGCAATATTTCTATTCGCTATCATGCTCAAGGAATCAGTACTACAATTGTGACTGCCTGTGCTTCGAGTACAAATGCAATTGGTGAAGCTTTCAGACAGATAAAAGATGGCTATGCTGATGTCATGATTGCTGGTGGCTCAGAGGCCGCAATCAATGAAAGTGGAATAGCTGGTTTTGCTGCAATTTCAACATTGTCCACGACAACGGATCTTGAAAAAGCAAGTATTCCCTTTGATCAAAATCGTAACGGTTTTGTGATGGGAGAAGGTTCAGGTTCTCTTGTTTTAGAATCGCTAGAACATGCTCAAAGTCGTGGCGCACATATTTTAGGTGAAATTGTCGGTTATGGGACTAGTTCCGATGCACACCATATTACATCTCCTGATCCTAGTGGCAGCCAGGCTGCAAGAGCTATGGAACTGGCTCTTAGTGAAGCTCAAGTAAGCCCTGAGCAAGTGGGCTATATCAATGCTCATGGAACAAGTACCAAAGCAAATGATTGGGCTGAGTCTAAAGCAATTAATCAGGTTTTTGGTCAGAATAGCAATGTCCTTGTTTCAAGTACTAAAAGCATGACAGGTCATTTACTAGGAGCAGCAGGAGCTATTGAAGCTATTGCCACAATTTTGGCACTTAATTCAGGATTATTACCGATAAATGTAGGAGTAACCCAGCAAGACCCTGAGTGCAAAGTTAATTTGGTCAATAAACAAAATTGTCAACAAAAAATAGATTATGCCATCAGCAATTCATTTGGTTTTGGTGGACATAATGCGGTGATTGCATTAAAAAGGTGGGATGATTAAATGACTTTTGAAGAAATTGAAAAATTGATCGCAGAAATTAATCAAAGTGATATCACCAAACTGGATTTAGATTTTAAGGGTGGTCATATTAAGATTGACAAAAGTCAAGTTGCTGCACCAGTAGAATTAGGAGAAGAAAGTCCTGTAGGCCAATCGTCTGTTAAAACACTGCAGGAAACTAATCATCAAGAACTTAGCAATTTAGATACATCTAAGCAGAAAACTTTAAAAATTAAGGCACCACTTGTTGGCATAGTTTATTTACAAGCAAGTCCAGAAAAACCTCAATATAAAAAGCCGGGTGATCATGTCAATAAAGGTGATGTGGTTTGCGTTATTGAAGCAATGAAAATGATGACTGAAATTAAAAGCGATTTTACAGGGACTATTGATAAAATTTTAGTTACAAATGAACAAGTAGTTGAATATGATCAACCACTGATAACGGTTATTCCAGAATGAAGGAAGCAAATATGAGTGAACCAAAAAAGTTACATACTTTAGATAGTGTGCAGATTCAGGCTGTTTTGCCTCACCGCTTCCCAATGCTGTTAATTGATCAGGTCTTAGATTATGAGCCCGGTAAATATGCTGTTGCTCAAAAAAATACCACAATTAATGAAAGCTATTTTCAGGGACATTTTCCGAGTAATCCAGTAATGCCGGGTGTTTTGATAACTGAGGCTTTGGCGCAAACTGGTGCAGTTGCATTGTTGACGATGCCGGAATTTAAAGGAAAAACTGTCTATTTTGGAGGTATCAAGAATGCTCGCTTTAGAACAATGGTTAAGCCGGGAGATACTCTGAATTTAGAAGTTAAGCTGGATAAGCTGCGTGGAAATGCCGGGATTGGTGAGGCAAAAGCAACTGTTAAAGATAAAGTTGCCTGTACTGCCCAGTTAATATTTGCAATTCAGTAAAGTGTGACATTATGTTTAAAAAAATTTTGATAGCGAATCGTGGAGAAATTGCTATAAGGATAATTCGAGCTTTACGCGAAATGGGAATTAAGTCAGTTGCTGTTTATTCAACGGCTGATAAACATGCCCAACATGTGAAAGAAGCTGATGAGGCAATATGTATTGGTTCTCCCCAACCAGCCGATTCGTATTTAAATATGCAAAATATTATCAGTGCCGCTGTACTAACAGAAGCAGATGCAATTCATCCAGGATACGGTTTTTTATCTGAAAGTCCTGAATTTGCTCAAATGTGTGAAGAATGCCACCTGGTTTTTATTGGTCCCAAGTCAAAAACCATTTCTTTAATGGGAAATAAGGCTAACGCTCGGGAAATGATGCGCAAGAATAATATACCTGTTATTCCTGGAAGTGATGGGATTGTTAAAAATGCTGCGGCTGCAATAAAAATTGCCAATAAAGTGGGCTACCCCGTAATGCTCAAAGCCGTTGCCGGTGGTGGCGGAAAAGGAATAAGACGTGTGACTCAAGCTGCTGACTTAACAGAAGCATTCAACCAGGCACAAGAAGAAGCCAGAATTTCTTTTGGAGACGACAGAATGTATCTGGAAAAAATTATTTCCCCGGCCAAACACGTCGAAGTACAGATCATGGCAGATAAAACAGGACATGTGGTGGCACTTCCCGAAAGAGACTGCTCAATGCAACGTCACCAGCAAAAAGTAATTGAAGAAACGCCTTGTTCACAAATCAGTGCAAAAGAAAGAGACTATTTGCAACAGATAACTGTTAAAGCAATAAAGGCAATAAATTATGAAAATGTCGGTACTATCGAATTTTTAATGGATCCTGCTCATCATTTCTATTTTATGGAGATGAATACCAGGATTCAGGTTGAACATTCAATTACAGAAGAAGTTGCTCATGTCGATCTCGTTAAAGAACAGGTTAATATTGCTGCAGGCAAAGATTTGAGCATATCTCAAGAAGATGTGCATGTCCATGGTGCTGCAATTGAAGCCCGCATTAATGCAGAGGATCCTAGTAAAAATTTTTGTCCCCAAGCTGGTAAGATCGTAAAAATGGTATTGCCTAGTGGTCTGGGTATTAGGATTGAAAGTGGGGTTAACAGTGGAGATACCGTTTCACCATTTTACGATTCGATGATTGTTAAAATTATTGCACATGCAACTAATAGGCAAATGGCAATTAAGCGTTTGCTTGAAGCTCTTAAAGAATTTGAAATTAAAGGTTTAGTTACTAACCGTGATTTTTTAATTGCTTTACTGCAAGATAAAAAATTTCAGACCGGTACATATTTAACAACGTATATAGATCAAGAATTTTTACCCAATTATCTTAAGCGACTAGGACATAATGAAAAGGAAGCGCAGGTTAATGGCAATTAGATTTGCAAGTCATCCCCACAGTGCATTAAAAAAGTATCAGGAAAATGTTCCTAAAGGCATTTTTAGAATTTGCCCTAAATGTGGCAATAAATTTTATTTTCATCGTGCTGGTAAATATCAGCTGTGCCCTAATTGTGGCTACGGTTTTCGAGTGACTGCCAGAGCACGCTTAAAGATGCTGACAAAAGACTTTACGGAATGGGATGCAGATTTAGCGACTACTGATCCCCTTGATTTTCCAGATTATCAGGCTACAATTAAAAAAATGCAGTCCAAAACTAAACTTAAAGATGCAGTTTTAACCGGTAAAGCCAATATTGCTGGTTACGAAACTGCTTTGGGTATTATGGATCCGGTGTTTATAATGGGCAGTCTAGGAACAGCCACTGGTGAGCGAATAACTCGCTTGTTTGAAAAAGCAACCACAAAGAAATTACCTGTTGTTTTGTTCACTGCCTCAGGTGGTGCCAGAATGCAAGAGGGAATTCATTCATTAATGCAAATGGCTAAAATCTCACAGGCAGTTAATGACCATCGCGCAGCACATTTGCTTTATGTCAGCGTAATTATGGATCCAACAACTGGTGGTGTCACTGCCAGTTTTGCTTCGCAGGCAGACATTATTTTAGCTGAACCTAAAGCTTTATTAGGTTTTGCCGGACGCAGAGTAATTGAACAGACTATTAATAAGAAACTGCCACCAGATTTTCAGACAGTTGAGCATGCCTACCAAAACGGCTTTATTGATAGTATTGTTCCTCGTGATGAACAGGTAGCCAAACTTGGTCAGATACTTAAAATTTTTGCTGCAGAAAAATGGGAGGGTCAAGTTCATGGCGAGTGATAAAATTTTAGCCATTATGGATGGGGCAAGAAGTGACCATAAAAGTAACATGCATCGTCTGGTAATTCAACTGTTTCCAGATTTTTTTGAAATGCACGGAGACCGCACAAGTAGTGATGATGCAGCCATAATAGCGGGTTTTGCAACCATAAAAGATATGAGTGTCTGCGTCATTGCAACTAATAAGGGACAAGAATTAAAAGAACGAATGGCAACTAATTTTGGCAGCCCCTTACCCCAAGGTTATCGTAAAGCACTGCGGGTAATGAAAACAGCTGCTAAAATGAGTGTTCCTATTGTCACTCTTATTAATACTCCTGGTGCATATCCAGGAGCAGAGGCAGAGAAAAACGGCCAGGGGCAGATTATTGCTGCTAATATTAGTGAAATGCTGCAGTTAAGGGTACCAATTCTAACTATTATTATTGGTGAGGCCGGCTCAGGTGGAGCGTTGGCCTTGGCCTGCAGTGATGAAGTCTGGATGCTGGAACACAGTATGTATACAGTTTTGTCACCTGAAGGATTTGCCTCAATTATGTGGAAGGACGCCAAACTGGCTACAAAAGCTGCGGAAATAATGCACATTGAACCGGAATGGTTAAAGAAACAGGGCATAGTAGAACGGGTTTTGCCTGAACAAGTTTTAGAAAACCAAGCACAGGGATTAAAAGAAATAATTGAGCAAAGGCTAAAAAAATTTCAAACTGAAAATTTGGCAGATTTATTAGATAAAAGACATGCCAGATACCGCAAGTTCTAAAAGAATTTAACCTAATCAATAAAAAATATATTGCTTTAAATATTTAATTAGTTTTTAATTAAAATAGAATTTTAACAGAACTAGCGCGAAACGAGAAAAATTATGTTAGAGAAAAAACCATACTTATTGTCACGCTTAGTTAGTGGCTTGGGCAACTCGCTTTATGGCATGGTTTTTATTTGGTGGATCCAAATTCAAACCAAAAGTTCAACTATGGTTGGCATTACTAATGCTATTTTCACAGTAACTGCTGCTCTTTCTATTTTTTACGGTCCTTTTATTGACAGTCACTCTTTTAAGAAAACCAGCATCTATTCTATGGTGATACAGGTAGTCTTATTGTTTGTGCTTACAGCTGTGATTATTTGTTTTAGCCAAAGTTATATTTTAGCTATTATTATTGCTGGATTACTATCAATTTGTGATGAATTTTTTAACCCTGCTGATCGCGCTATTTTAAAAGAATCTCTTCTGGATGAAACAGAAATGACCAGTATTATTTCCAAGATTAATATCGTGGATCAACTGGTAAATGTTGGTGGCATTGCACTTTCTGGTTCATTACTGGCTTTTATGGCAAGCGGAGACATTATTTTAGCTTGTGCCTGCTTGAGTTTACTGGGGCTTTTATTGTTAATTGCAGCTCTGAGAAAAATACCTGTTCATAATGCATTTAAAGAAAAAGAAAGCCAGGCAGAAGGCCTAACTAAATATTGACAAAAGATTTTCAGTGGCTACAGTTACATTAAGGAAAATGTCTTTTTATTGCACTATCTTTGGTCTGGCTTGCTTTATTCGTTTGCACAACCTGCAATGATTTTAATTTTACCTCGTATAGCCGCAAAAGCGGGACAGCCGGCACTTTATAGCACTTTCTACATATGCATACTGGCGGGAATAATACTGGGAGCCTTAATAGCCGGCAAAATGAAAGCAAGAATTATAACAGTTGGCTGGGCCTGGACTATTAGCGCCATACCGCTTATTTTGATGTTATTTTCTTTAAAAAACATGGTACTTCTTTGTATATTACTTTTTCTTTTTGGTCCTGCTACCAGTATTCATAACGTTCTTGCAGAATCTGTCATTCAGACTTCCACAGCAGATAATTATTTGGGGCGGGTTTTAACCACAATCAGAACTTTTGCCAATATTGGTGGACCCGTTTCGTCAGTTGTTTCTGGCATAATTCTTGATCATGTTGGTGAAAAATTTATTATTGTTCTTTGTGCGAGCTTAATTATCATAGGCGGCACAAATATTTTGCTGGCAATACCCAAAAAAACTAATTAAAGTAATTATTGGCGTTAAAAAATAATTTGTTTTATAATATTTTTTGCTAAAATTAAGAAGGACATTACGACATATTTGCTAATCTGGAAGGTTGGCTTTTTTATTTCAAAGAATCAAATATATGACTAAAGTAAAAATTGATTTTACTAGCAAAATAATCCAAGGCAAAGAAAGTGAAACTTTCAAGAAAAAAGCTGATGGCGAATTAATTGAATCTGCAGGTAATACCAGAGTTTTCTATTTGGAAGATGGCAAAATTCCCGTTAAAATATTAATTAAAGACGATAATGTGATTATTAGGCGGGGAACTGACAGAAATAACTACTCACAACTCCATTTTGTCGTTGGTGAGCGCAAAGACTGTCGCTATGTTGCTCAAGGCTATCAAATGGATCTCCAAAGTACGACTGAATTTATTAAATTTTTCCCTAAAAGTGATGGTTCAAGCGAACTTCAGATTGAATATAACCTTTATAGTGGTCTATACTTAATAGGTAACTATGCCGTCACATTGATTTTTACTTGAACGCCTAGTAAAATAAGAAAGACTGTTTAAGAGAGAGGAATACATTGTGGGATTAAACGACTTTAAAAATAAAAATCGCAATGAATTATCAATGATTGAAGTTGCTCGCGCAATTTTAGAAGATAACAATAAGAGAATGGCTTTTGCTGATATTGTTAATGCAGTGCAAAAGTACTTAGGCGTCAGCGATGAAGAAATAAGGGAACGTTTGCCCCAATTCTACACTGACATGAATACCGATGGTGAATTCATTTCTATGGGTGAAAATGTGTGGGCTCTTCGTTCATGGTTCCCGTATGAATCTGTAGATGAAGAGGTTAATCACCCTGAAGATGAGGATGAAGAAGATACTCGGACACACCATAAAAAAGTTAATGCCTTTTTAGCAAGTGCTACAGGTAGCGATGATATCATTGACTATGATAATGATGATCCGGAAGACGAAGACTTGGATGCCACTGCTGATGACGAGCCGGATGATTTTGATGATGACGATGAATATGTCAATACCGATGATGACGATGATGAAGACTTGCCAGATGGCATTGAGGGTCAGTTGTCTGAATTGAGTGATGATGACGACGAAGATGACGATGAATAATTTTCTTGACTTTGTCTCCCAAAATAGATAGTATTTTATTTGGGCACGTTATGTGCGTTTAAGCTCCCGTATGGGAGCTTTTTTATTTTTGATTATTCTTATTTTTTGCAAAGGAGTTTGGGCTAATGACAAAATATATCTTCGTTACTGGCGGTGTCGTTTCTTCACTAGGTAAGGGCATCACTGCCTCTAGCTTAGGTCGATTACTAAAAAACCGCGGTTTAAAGGTGACAATGCAAAAGTTTGATCCGTATATTAACATTGACCCCGGAACAATGAATCCTTATCAACATGGGGAAGTGTTTGTCACTGATGATGGTACTGAGGCGGACCTTGATTTAGGACACTACGAAAGAATCGTTGACGTACGCACCAGCAAATATTCGAATGTTACTACCGGTAAAATTTATAAAGAAGTACTGGAAAAAGAGCGACGCGGGGACTATCACGGAGCTACTGTTCAGGTCATTCCCCATATCACAGACATGATTAAGCAAAAAATTATGCGTGCTGGTCTGACCACTGATTCAGACGTTGTTATTTCAGAAATTGGTGGTACAGTTGGCGATATTGAATCAACTCCTTTTATGGAAGCCATCAGACAGATGCGGCGTGAGGTAGGCGAAGAAAATGTCATGTATATTCACTGTACGTTAGTACCTTATTTACATGCGGCACAAGAAATGAAAACTAAGCCGACGCAACATTCTGTCGCTGAACTGCGCAGTATTGGTATTCAGCCCAATATGTTGGTTTTACGGGCAGAAATGCCAATTGATCAGGAGCATAAGGATAAAATTTCCAATTTTACTGATGTGCCAGTTGATCGTATTATTGAATCAATTAATGCGCCATCGCTTTTCGACTTGCCGTTAGCTTTCCAAAAACAAGGGATGGATCAAAAAGTGTGTGACTTCCTACATCTCAAGAGCCCTAAGGATGAAGCTGATATGGCTGAATGGCAAAGGCTTGATGAAAGAGTTAAAAACTTGCAGCACACTACCACGATTACTCTTGTTGGCAAGTATGTTGAACTTGAGGATGCCTATATTTCCGTTACAGACGCCTTGAAGCATGCTGGTTACGCCTACAATACTGATGTCAAAATTAATAAGGTGCAGGCAGAAGACGTGACTGAAGATAATATTGCCGATTTTATGAAAGATTCTGATGGTTTAATCGTTCCCGGTGGCTTTGGCTCCCGCGGCTTTGAAGGAATGATTACCGCAATTAAATATGCCCGTGAAAATGATATTCCGTTTTTAGGAGTTTGCCTGGGAATGCAAATGGCAACAGTCGAGTTTGCCCGTGATGTTTTGGGATATAAGGACGCTAATACCACCGAAGCAGATCCTAAGACTAAGCATAATGTAATTGACATTATGGCTGACAAACGTGATGAAGAAAATATTGGCGGAACTTTGCGTTTAGGTCTTTATCCAGCAACCTTGAAGAAGGGGACAAAGACTGCTGCAGCTTATGATAATCAAGATGTCATTCAGGAGCGTCACCGTCACCGTTACGAGTTTAATAATGAATATCGTGAAGCATTTGAAAAAGCAGGAATGACTTTTGCCGGAGTTTCACCAGATAATCATTTAGTTGAAATTATTGAATTGACTAAAAATAAATTCTTTATTGCTGCTCAATATCATCCCGAATTTTTGAGCAGGCCACAAAGACCTGAGGGACTTTACAAAGCATTTATTGGTGCTGCAAGTGGTCTTCCTGAAGAAAAGCTTTAATTGGCATATTTAGATAATACAAAAACTAGTTTTTTGGGCTGGGGAAGACGAAGGTCTTCTCTTGTTTTTTCTGTTAAATTCCTATAACATTATTATGACTAAACGAAATAGAAAAGGATTTTTTCGCCAATGAAGCAAATGATAATTCATGGTGGAAAGCCCCTGCAGGGTGATGTCTGGATTGGTGGTGCCAAAAACTCGACTGTTGCATTGATTCCGGCATCAATTTTGTCGCGTACACCTGTAACTTTGGAAGGCGTTCCAAGGATTGCAGATGTTGACAACTTAATGGATCTGCTAAGTGAAATGAGTGTCGCAAGTGATTTTCAAAATACGACATTGCGTATCAATCCAGAGCACATTAAGATGAGCCCATTGCCAAGTGGTAAAATCAAGAGTTTGCGCGCATCTTATTATTTTATGGGTGCTCTTCTTGGTCGTTTTGGTAAGGCTGTTGTGGGCTTCCCTGGTGGAGATGATATTGGTCCCCGCCCCATTGATCAGCATATTAAAGGATTTGAAGCCCTAGGTGCATGTGTAAAAAATGAGAATGATCAAATAAAAATTACTTCACCTGCAGATGGTCTGCATGGTGCTAAAATTCATTTGGCAATGCCTTCAGTAGGTGCCACAATGAATATAATTATGGCATCTGTAACTGCCAAAGGACAAACTATTATTGATAATGCTGCTAAAGAACCTGAAATAATTGATTTAGCTACATTTTTAAATAATATGGGTGCAGTTATCAGAGGTGCCGGAACTGATTCTATTAGGATTGAGGGTGTTGAGCGTCTTGAAGCTAAGACTCCCCATACTATTATTCCTGATCGAATTGAAGCAGGCACTTATATTTCTCTTGCTGGTTGTATTGGCAACGGCATCTGCATTCATAATATTATTGAAGAGCATCTTGATTCTTACTTAGCTAAAGTAGAAGAAATGGGTGTGGTAATTGATGCAACAGAGGATTCGCTTTATGTTTATCCTGCTGGTGATTTAAAAATGACCCAAATTCGTACTTCATCTTATCCGGGATTTGCGACAGATTTGCAGCAGCCGGTAACGCCGCTTTTGCTTTCTGCTAAGTCTGGTGAAGGTGTCATCATTGACCAAATTTACCCCAAAAGAATTGGACACATTGAGCAATTACGCAAAATGGGTGCAGATATTAAAGTTGAAGACAATATTATTTTGGTTCATCCTACTGCTAAACTTCATGGTACTACGGTTTCTGCTGGCGAAATTCGCGCAGGAGCCTGTTTAATGATAGCGGGTTTGATGGCGGATGGAAAAACCGTTATCAACAATGCTGGCAATATTTTACGAGGCTATGACCGCGTGCAGGAAAAACTCCGCCTACTTGGTGCGGATGTAAAAATTCAGGATGTGCCTGAAAAGTAATAATCTGGTGAGCTATCAAATAAGAATATTTTATAAATAAAAGATTTGGGATTTTGGATTCTCAAGTCTTTTTTGCTTTCACACTAATTTTGTTTTTTCACACAACAATTTTTTATAAAAAAAGTGATTTTCAGTATTATAAGCATGGAACCATTAATAGTAGGTATCGGGCACAACTTATTTATTTTTACTAGTTTTTCACAGTAATAAAGAGTGAAAAAACTTCTGAAGTATTGATAAAGATAGGTTACAATGGCAATAAAAGTAAATGTAGAATAGCTCAAAATTTGACAGTAGGAGTTAACATGTTAAAAGATGAAATACTAAGTTATTTGGATGCTAAAACAAAAAAAATTGACTTAGAAAGGTTGAATAAAGATTTTACGGCTGGTGGCATTGCCGAAGCTATACAAGCAAAGCGTAATACTGTAAGCTTATATTTAAATCAGCTGACAAAAGAGCAAAAATTAATCAAAATCACAACACGACCTGTACATTTCATTCATAAAGAAAGATTCGAAAAGAATAATTTCCATTTAAAAAGTAATATCTACCACTCTATTTCAGATATTGAACGGGAAAAAGACAAGCAGGATATTTTAAAAGATTTTACCCAAATAAATCCTAGCCTGAAAGAAAGTATAGAACGGGTACGGGCGGCTATTCTCTATCCAAATGGTGGGCTACCACTACTGATCACGGGTGAAAGTGGAACAGGAAAAAGTTATTTAGTTAGTCTAATCAATCAATTTTGTCGAACACAAAAGATTATTATGGCTAATGCTCCATTTATTATTGTTAATTGTGCTCAGTACGCTGATAATCCAGAATTATTAACAAGTAATTTATTTGGTTATAAAAAAGGTGCTTTTACAGGAGCAGATTTTGATCATGATGGAGCTTTTGTAGAAGCTGACGGTGGGATTCTCTTTTTAGATGAAGTCCATAGACTGGGATCAAAGGGACAAGAAAAATTGTTTACTTATCTTGATCAGGGGGTTGTGTATCCAGTTGGAGAAACTAAAAGAGGTAAGAAGGTTAATGTGCGCTTATGTTTTGCAACTACTGAAGACTTAGACGACAATTTTTTAGCTACATTTATGCGTAGAATTCCAGTAAAAATTACGTTACCGCCATTAAGTCAAAGAAGTAGAGAAGAACGACAAAATCTAGTTTTTACTTTACTTAAAAATGAGCAGAAAAAAATTGGCAAATCTCTGAAAATTAGCAATCAGGTATTAAAAAAGCTTTCTTCCTATGAACCGTCAGGAAACATTGGCGATTTAAAGAATGCAATTAAATTAACGATTGCAAGAGCAAATGCAGAAAATAAAAAAGAAAAAGACATATCAATTACTGCTTCATTTTTACCTGATGAGGTTTTAAGTAATAGTAAAAGTGATTCCTATCATTTTCAAAATAAGTCAATTGTTATTTCTGCCAATACCGAGTTAAAAGATTTGATTGCTCGCAACTCATCAGAAAAGAAGATTTTTGTTAATAGCTTACAAAGAATACTAACAATTTATATGCAAAGTAAGCATAATTTGCATCAATGCGAGTCAAAGTTAAAACAAGTAGTTTACCAGCTTTTTGACACGCTTCTTTTTGAAAAGGATAATAGAAAACAAATTCCCCTTTTATCATATATTATTGAAGGGGTTAAAAGAGTATTTGATCAGTTAACGAATGCATACCAATTAAAAATTAGCGGTAACGCCATCTACGCCGTTAGTTATTACCTATTTGAACGTCAAAAAATACAATTGACCATTGATGAATGCAATGATTTACAAACCCTGCTTGAACTTAATAAAAATGTTCAACAAAGGTATTCAGATGTCTATTTATATGTTTCACGGTTAGTGACTTTGATTAAGGATAACCTGGATATTGAGTTAAATGAAATAGACTATATTTTTCTAACAATTTACCTGAACAAATTGGAAATAATTACTAAAACTGGTTTAATTAAAGCTATTGTAATTGCACATGGTTACGCAACTGCAGGTAGTATTGCAAATGTTGTCAATAGGTTACTTAATACACACACCTTAGACGCGTTTGACATGCCAATTAATGTTAGTACTCAACAAATAGCTAACCAAATAATTGATTACAGTGAGAATAATGACATTTCACATGGATTAATTATATTGGTTGATATGGGATCACTGAAGAAAATTGAAAAACTTTTTCCCCGTCAGATAAATGCTCCTATTTTACTGATGAATAATGTTTCTACTCCGTTAGCTTTGGAAGTAGGGGAAAGTATTTTAAAGAAGCGCAGTTTTAAAGAAATTAGTGAACATGCAAGAAAAATAAGTCAACTAGATATTAAATTAACCTATCCGGCAAGAAATAAAATTAAAGTAATATTGACTACTTGCTATTCAGGGATAGGGACTGCTACGCATGTCGCCCGACTGCTGGAGCGCTGCCTGCCCACTACGAAAAAAATTAAAATTATTGCTTATGATTTTCAAGCATTGCAAGATGCTCATAAAGTACAGGTAATAAAAAGAATGTATGATGTAGTTGGAATAATTGGAACGGAAAATCCACATATTGCAGGAATTAATTTCATTTTCTTGGAAAAAATATTGTCTGATAAGGGGACTGCAGAATTAAAAAACTGGTTTGCTGGTTCTTTTTCTAATGCTGAAATTGACACTATATCAAATAATTTAGTAAAAAATTTTTCTTTAGAACAGACAATCAACATGGTTACTATTTTAGATGCGCCGAAAGTTATTGAAAACATTACAATTTTTATTCAAGAACTTGAAAGGCAATTTTCATTAATCCTGTCAAATCAAAAAAAATTTACTTTATATGTTCATGTTAGTTACTTAATTGAACGATTAGTCAGGAAAGAAAAGAATAATTTAAATCCAGAGTTTGAAGAACAATTTGTAAAAAAACATAATCAAGATATAGATAAAATTAATTCTGCCTTCAGTGTGATAAAGGAAAATTATAGTGTGAAAATACCTAGATCAGAGTTAATTTATGTTGATCAAATAATTTTTAATAAGCAGTAGAGAAGCCGATTAAAGGCTTTTTTTATTTTTTTGAAATCATTTGGCATAATATTTGCTAATAAAAAATTGGAAAACAAAATTGAGCTGAATCAATTAAAAATGAAAGATTGTTTTAGCAATGATTTTACTTTTAAGGAGGAAATAAAGTGAATGTACAGTTTTGGCAGATAGCATTAATAGTGTTATATGGCTTCTTTATTAATTATGATAAAAATGGACCAATGATTGGGACTTCTCAACCGGTAGTGGCCGGATTTTTAGTTGGACTCATTTTAGGGGATATACCTACTGGTCTTTATATTGGTGGTACCTTGCAATTAATGACTTTAGGTATTTCGAGTTTTGGTGGAGCTTCAGTACCAGATTACCAAACAGCAGCTTTAATTGGTACTTATATTGCCATTACTACAGGTCAAAAGGGTGCCATTGGTATAACACTGGCGATTCCTGTTGCTATGTTGATGGTTGAATTGGATGTATTAAAATGGACAGTCAATATTTACTTTCAAAATAAAGCTGAAAAATACGCAGATGAAGAAAAATACGGCAAAATTGAGTTAATGCAAATTTGTGGTTTACTTACCACAATGATGGCCTCAGGATTACCAGTTTTGTTAACAGTTATTGCAGGTCCTTCGTTAGTTAAATCGATTATTGCTTTTATTCCTCAATGGGTAACAGGTGGATTAACAGTTGCTGGTAACTTGCTTCCTGCTTTGGGTATTGGATTGTTACTGCGCTATTTACCAGTAAAAAGTTATTTTGGTTATTTAATTATTGGCTTCATTGCAGCCGTTTACTTAAAAATGACAGTTTTAGGTATCGCTCTTGCTGGAGCAGCTGTTGCGTTAATCCTTTATAAGAGAAATAGTGAGGAACAAGCTAATATTCAAAATACTGGAGGTATGAATGATGACGAGTAAAGCAGTAAGTAAAAAAACTAAAAATAGAGTTCTATTTAGGTGGATTTTAAATGGTGGCGCATCCTTAAACTATGAAAAAATGATGGGTCTATCTTATACGTATTCAATGCTTCCTTTTCTGAAAGAAAACTATAAAGGAGATCCAAAAGGGTTAAAAGAATCTGTTAAGACTCATCTACAGTTTTTTAACACAAATCCATACCTGGCACCATATGTATTGGGAATGAATATAGAAATTGAGGAAAAAGAAAAAGAAAAAAGTTTAAGCACAGTTATGGGTCTAAAAACTGGCTTGATGGGACCTTTGGCTGGATTAGGAGACAGCGTTTTTGTCGTCATTCCGTGGACAATTTTTGGAGCCATAGCTGCCAATATGGCATTAAATGGAAGTCCAGTAGGTATTTTTCTTTGGTTCATTGTAACTTGGCTTCTTCGTGGCTTGGGTATACCTTTGTTTAAAGCTGGAATGAAATCTGGTACAAGTCTTTTGGCTTCTATTGAAACTAAAATGAAGTTAATAACTGAAAGTGTTTCTATTTTAGGCTTAATGGTAGTCGGCGGATTAATTCCTACTGTTGTAAAACCGAATTTGGCACTTAAATTTAAACAAGGCTCACTGTCAATGACAGGTAACCAAATTTTTGATCAAATTATGCCAGGGCTATTACCAGCAGCTTTAGTATTTGGTGTATATTATTTATTGAGTAAAAAGGTAAAACCAATATATATAATATTAATTATTATTGCACTTTCAATAATCTTGTATGTATTAGGTATAATGAAATAAATTTAGAAAGAGTTTATGTGATGGAAGGTATTATTCATATCAGAATTGATGACCGATTAATTCACGGCCAGGTTGCTACTTTATGGACTAATGAATTGGGAGTTACTAGAATAATGGTGATTAATAATCAAGTAGCAAATAATGAGGTACAGAAAACGATGCTCAGAATGGCGGCTCCGTCAAACGTTTCTACTTCTCTAATAACTGAAGAAAAGGCTGTAAATAATATTCAGAGTGGCAAATATAAAGGTCAAAGAGTATTAGTGATTGTTAAAGATCCAGAGACAATACTCAGATTAATGGATAAAGGCTTAGATATTAAAAAGGTGAATGTGGGTAATATGTCTACACGAGATAATACACACCATATTAAACCAAGTGTTAGTATTACGTCTGATGAAGAAAAAGCATTCCGTACTCTTTTGGAACGTGGTGTTGAGATTACAGCCGTAATGGTACCCACGGATAAATTAGTTTATTTAAAAGACATAATTTAGATATTAATAAATGAGGAGAGAAGAGAATTGTATAACATTGTCATAGCATCACACGGACCATTTGCTGAAGCGATGAAAAATTCAGTAAAGCTTTTCTTTCCTGATGAGAGAAAAATAACAACTGTGAGTATAGGCGAAAAAGGCTTAACTAGTTTTCAAACTGACTTAGATAAAATATTTAATAGTATCGAAGGCCAAAGTACACTTTTTTTAGTTGATTTATCATATGGCACGCCTTTTAACGAGATTGCAAAAAGAATATTCCTTGTCAAAAATGACTCTGATATAATAGCAGGAGCTAATATGCCAACGTTGATAGAAGCTATAAATTTGCGTAATCAGGGTTACTCATTACAAGAAGTTATTCCCAGACTAATGAATATAAGTAAATTACAAACATACTCAGAGAAATTGAAAAAAATACAAAATAATCCAGAAGACGAGTAAAAAAGAAGTAGTAAGCAGATGTCTTACTACTTTTGTTAGTTTGAAGGAACTGAAATGAATTTAATCGATAAAGCAAATGAGACACTAAAAAGTAATTCACATAAGTATAAATATCATCTTGCACCAAATTCTGGTTGGTCTAATGATCCAAATGGATTAATTTACTATAAAGGCAGCTATCATGTTTTCATGCAAAATGATCCTTTTAGTACCACTGCTAATAAAATCTTTTGGGGTCATTTTGTGTCTAAAGATTTGGTTCATTGGCAGCAAGTTAAGTTTGCTTTGGCTCCAGATCAAAAATATGATAGGGATGGCTGTTATTCAGGAAGTGCAATTGTATTTCAAAATAAACTTTTTTTATTTTATGCTGGACACAGAAATGAAAAAAATACTTATGTCGAGTCGATCTGTGTAGCAGAAAGCCAGGATGGAATTAATTTTACTAAGAGCAAAAATAACCCCATTATTAGTAGAGATTCCACTATTAATACAAAAAGATTTAGAGATCCAAAGATTATTTTTAAAAACAATTATTTCTATATAATTGTTGGAGGTGAAAGCACTGATCAAATTGGACAATTGCTTCTATATCAAGGAAATAATATATATGGTCCATGGAAATATTTGAAAAGAATTTCAAATAAAAGGAGCGAGCAGGGAAATATGTTAGAGTGTCCAGATTATTTTGACATTTCAGGAAAACATATTCTTCTTTGTTCGCCCAAAGGAATGAAAACAAGTGAAAAGCACGGTTTTGGATCTTTTTATTATTTCAATAATTTTAAATTTAATAATGAATTTTTGCCAACACCACAAAATCTGGACTATGGTTATGATTTTTATGCCCCGCAGACATTGTTTGATCCTGTAAAAAAACGCAGATTATTAATTGGCTGGTCAGGTTTACCGACTGAACAGGAAAAGGAAAGACAAAATAATTTTATTAGTATAGGTGCGTTAACACTTCTTCGAGAATTAACAATAAAGAATGAAAAATTGTTTCAAAAGCCAGTAAATGAATATAAAAAATTGAGGTATAACAAAAAAGAATTTACAGCTGAAACTAGCATATGTACTAATTTTTCTGAATTTACTTTTAAACAGGTTCCAAGTGAATTCAATTTTGAACTTTCTTCAAATTCAGCTAGTTATAAACTGAAAGTTGAAAATAATATTTTATTTTTAAAGGTTAAAGATCGTATTCGTAAGCATAATCAAAAAATAAACGATTTGAAAAAAATTAGTAATTTAGATCTATATATAGATAAGGACTTAATCGAACTATATCTGAATGATGGAGAATTTGTTTTTACTAGTAAATGTGAATTTGAGTCTTCAAAAATAAAAGTAGATTTTGATAGTAAGGATAAAGTGGTAGGATTTAGTTATCAAATAAATTCGATTTATAGATAAGGAGATATAAATGTTACTAGGATCAATTGAGGCCGGTGGTACAAAATTTGTATGTGCGGTCGGCAATGAGAATTATCAAATTAAGGATCAAACAACTTTTCCCACTACGACACCAGAGGAAACCTTACAAAAAACGGTAGATTATTTTAAGCAGTTTGAAGTTGATGCAATTGGAATTGCGTCTTTTGGACCAATTGAGGTGCGGAAAACGGCACCTAATTATGGCTTTATAACTGATACACCCAAAGAAGGCTGGAGCAATACTGACTTTGTCGGATTTTTGACTAAAACAATTAAGGTTCCAGTTTTCTTTACCACTGACGTTAATGGTTCTGCTTTTGGTGAATATGTAATGTCGCAGCTATCTAATGAAGATGTTGATTCACTCGTTTACTACACGATTGGCACTGGTGTCGGTGGCGGAGCTATTATTAACGGCAAGTTGGTAGGCTCTTTAGGTCATCCCGAAATGGGACACGTTAAAGTTAAGCGCCATCCAGATGACTTGGATTTTGCTGGAGTTTGTCCTTTTCATAAAGATTGCTTGGAAGGTTTGGTTTCAGGTCCTACATTTGAAGCACGTCTTAATAAATCTGGAAAAGATGTGCCGCTTACCGATCCTGTGTGGGATATTATGAGCTACTATGTAGCACAGGCTGTCTTGCAAGTTACCTTGATCTTACGCCCGGACAAAATTGTCTTTGGCGGCGGCGTTACCAGTGAAAAGTTTCTAGAAAAAGTACGGCGTGATTTTGCGACATTACTAAATAATTATGTGCACGTGCCACCATTAGAGCAATACATTACCATGCCAGAAATCAGTAATAATGGTTCTGCGACTGTTGGTGACTTTGCTTTGGCAAAAAGATTATTACGAGAATAACTCTAAAAAATAAAAAGTGCTCTTAAGCGAGATTGATATGACCCCCGAATTTAGGACAAATTTGGGGGTCATTTTTATGTCTAAATTATCTAAACAAGATAAAGCTGAAATCTATCATCTTTGGCACGATTATCAAATCAGCCCTGCTGAGCTAAGTCAGCGTTATCGGGTTGGCAAGACTAATATTAATTACTTGTTAGCTTTAATTGGCCGTCACGGTCTAGCTGTTTTAGATCAGCCTTTCACTGCTTATACAAGTAATTTTAAGGAGCAGGCCCTTAGGCGAATCATAGTTGAACTTGAGCCTGCCCGTCGAGTGTCTATTGACTTGGGCTTAAAAAGTAGTGGCATGTTGTCTAACTGGCTGCGCGAATACCGTAAAAATGGGTATAATATCGTTAACAAGCAGAGAGGACGACCGCCCCATGACCAAAAGAGAACAGCTGATCAAACAGGAAAACCATCGGCTCAAGCAAGAGAACGAACGCTTACGCCAGCAGAACTTGAAGCTGAAAATCGAGAACGAATTCGTAAAAAAATTGAGCGTCTTAGTCGACCAGCGGACCAGGAACCGCAAGCCGCGGAAATAGCCCAGGCAGTTACCCAACTAAGGCGCGAGCTTAAAGTCAGCGTAACTTTTATTCTTGATGCCATTAATGCCAATCCTGACCTGCCCCATCTATCCCGCAGTAATT
>NZ_REHN01000011.1:0-115087 GCF_003693025.1 Lactobacillus sp. ESL0261 | reverse complement strand
AGTTTAAGAATCTCACTGAACTGGAAGACGCAATCAGAGACTACATTGAGTATTACAATCAGAATAGAATCAAAATCAAACTAAAAGGACTAACTCCGCTTGAATATCGGAAGCTAGTCCTCAGTTAGCAGCTAATATAAAGTGTCCTAATTTTAGGGTTCACATCAGATATGTTTAGGAGCACTTTTTAAATGTTTTTAATTTAAATAGATTAAATTTCTTTAATAAAGAAAGAATACTTTTGAGCCGCACTTTGCCATGAATTGCTGTCATTTATTTTATCAGTAATTATTCCGTCAATTTCTGTTAACGGACTTACAGAAAATGCTGAAACAGAATCAAGTTTTGAATGATCAGCAACGATTAAAGTATGCTTGGCTCTTTTAATAAATGAACTAAGCATTTTTGAAGAAGAAGCACTTTTATCTGTTATTCCGCACTTTACATCAATACCAGATGGACTTAAAACAGCATAATCGGCGTTGAATGAATTATATATTTCTGGAGTTTGTGTTTTGAAACTCATGTTTTTCTTATTTAAGGAACCACCAATCATGTAAATATCGATATTATCATTCTTTAAAGCTATATTTGCGCAAGTAAGAGAATTGGTGATTACTTTTAATTTTTTACCGTCACTCAATAATTTTTTCAAAACTTGAATAGATGTAGTAGAAGAATCAATAAATAATGTATTACCATCATCTATTAAATCTGCTGCTATACTTGCAATTTCTTTCTTTTCATTTACTAGCATTTTGTCCCGAGCACTATAGGGTACACTTTTATTATATTCAAACGAATAGGCTCCGCCATGCACTCTACCTATTTTCTTTTTGGAAGATAGGTAATCTAAATCTTTTCTTATGGTTTCTTTTGACACTTTGAACCTCTTAGAAAGATCGTTAACCGATACACTACCATTAATCTTTAAAATATTTTCTATTTCATTTAATCTTTCAAATTTCATATTTTTATTTTTCCCCCCTTGATAATTGTATCTAAAAACCCTTATTATGCCTACTTTTTAAACGATCATGAATTGCTGGAATTAGTATTATCAATGAAATCGCTACAGCAATTATATTTGGTAGAAATTTAATCATCATATTAATTAATAAAAGAATATAAACGATAAGGATAAATAGATTATATATCTTCTTCATACAAGTTTCTCCAAAAAAATAAAAAGTAAATATAAAATTATTTGTATCTTTTTAAAATAAAAAGTTTTCATTCAATGTTGTTACTTATAGAAAAAATTTATCTTTTCCGTTTTATGATGTTTAAATATTAAAAAACAAGTCCTTTATTGTCTTGAGTACCAAATTGAAATTATAGGGGGAAAATAATACTCATTAATTGGACTTGCTTTCTAAGTTTTATCTAAAAGTAAGGAAGGATATATAACGGAAAAATAATTAGTTTTCTTTTTTATAAAGCATATTTATAAATCTGTACAATGTCATCTGAAGTTAATTTCTTATAATGTCCTATAGGATTACTGTCATTTTGTGTCGCGTTAAGTGCCATCTTTTTGAAATTACTGTCATCTTTTATTCCCACTTCACGCAAATTCTTATGCATACCAACATTTGAAAAATATTCTTTGAATTTCATAATAACAATATCGATAATTTCTTGATCGCTGTATTCGAAACTGTCAAGATTGAACAGTCTCTCACCGAGTTGAATAAATTTTTGAGGTAAGAATTGACTGGTGTATTTCATCCATGCTGGAAATACAATTGCCATACCCTCACCATGGGTAATGCCGTATTCAGCACTTAGCTCGTTTTCGATTCTATGAGATGCCCAGTCTGGCTCACGCCCACATTCTAAAAAACTGTTATGAGCAACAATTGAAGACCACATGATTTCAGCACGCACTTGGTAGTCTTCTGGGTTCTGTTTAAGTTTTGTAGCAGTAACCATCAAAGCCTTAATTGCTCCTTCAAGAAGTCTGTCAGTCAAATTTACATCTTTTACAGTAGTAAAATAACGTTCAAGCATATGGGTCATCATGTCAGAGAGCCCAGCTCCAGTTTGATATAAAGGAAATTTTAAAGTATATGCTGGATTCATAATTGCAAACTTGGGCAGAATAATATTGTTTTCTAAAGTAAGTTTATGGTCTTTATTGTTAACAATACTGTCATTTGACATTTCTGATCCTGAAGAAGCAGCAGTTGAAATAATCCCAACAGGTAATGCAGCTTTAGGTTCAGCTTTGCCTGTATAAAAATCCCAAGTTTCACCATCATAAAGAGCTCCTGCCGATACAGCTTTGGCAGTATCAATAACAGAACCTCCACCCACTGCGAGAATAAAATCAATGTTTTCCTTTTTGACAGTATCAACCAGCTTGTCAATTAACTCTATTCTAGGATTAGGTACTATTTCGCCGTTCTCCTGGTATGTAATTCCATATTCGTTAAAACTAGTTTTTATTACTTTTGAAATTCCTAATGTTTCATAGTAGTCACCACTATAAAGCACTAGGGCTTTTTTGGTTTTACTGTATTTATTGGCTAGTTTGCCGATAAGTTTTTCTTTTCCTTCGCCAAAATAAATTGCGACAGGATTATGATAATTAAAATTTTGCATATTTACCTCCAAATAAATAATTTTTTAACTAACAACTTGTTCACATGAACTACTAAAAGTATTTCACAATATGAAATCGATTTCAATAGTTTTGACAACAAAAAGTTATTTTTCAAAGATAATCGATAAAATAAAATTTCTTTTTTATCTTTTTTGTTTGTTTTGTATTGATTTGCAAATTATAGCTGTTATAATTATTTACTGTAAGCGCTTGCTAAAAAAGAGTAGTTAAGTTAAGAGGTTAATTATGGATGAACAAAAAGTAAAAGGGTCATTTACTGGTCTTATGCCACTTATTGGATTTTTGATTTTATATGTTTTATCAGGATTAATTAGTGGCAAATTTGATAGTATGCCTTTGTTGGTGGGAATGATCATAGCTGCGATTATTTCCTTTGCTATACCACCGCAAAATGGACAAAAAAATATGAAATTATCTGAGAAAGTAAAACTTTTTTGTCAAGGTGGAGGAGAAACAAATTTAATGACAATGGTCGTTATATTCATTTTAGCAGGCGCTTTTCAGGGTGTTGCTACTAAAATGCATGCAGTTTCTTCGGTTACCAACTTAGGATTGAGTATATTACCGCAAAATTTAATTCTACCTGGAGTATTTCTCATTGGTATGATTTTAAGTTTTGCAATGGGAACATCAATGGGTACGATTGCTGCATTGATGCCAGTTGCTATAGATGTTGCTAATAAAACAGGTGTGAATCCTGCATTAATGGCTGGTATTGTAGTTGGAGGGGCAATGTTTGGTGACAATAATTCATTTATCTCCGCTTCAGCAATAGCCGCAGTTCAAAGTCAAAAAGTTTTGATGCGTGATAAGTTCAAATTAAATTTTCTTGCTTATATACCGGCTATAATTATTAACTGTATTGCTCTGGCATTTGTGCCAATCAAGAGTGTTTCTTTAACTAGTGGTTATCAGTTTAGTTTCGTCGATATTATTCCTTATGCTTTGGTTATAATATTGTCTTTAATTGGTATGAATGTAATGTCCGTACTAACATTAGGTATAGTTTCTGGTATATTCATTGGAGTGTTACATGGTGATTTTGGTTGGATAAGCTCAATGGCATACATTCAAAAAGGCATGGCCGGCATGGAAGATATGGCTATTATTGCCGTATTTGTTGGTGGCGTAGTCGAAATGATGAAGTATCTTGGCGGAATTCAATGGCTAATTGATAAGCTCGGACAATATACTAAAACAAAACATGGAGCTGAACTTTCAATTGGAATGCTAATTATTTTACTTTGCATTGCTACAACTAATAATACAATTGCAATCGTTGCTGTTGGTCCGATGGCAGTTACCATTGGTAAAAAATTTAATTTATCGAGAAAACGCGTGGCAGCAATACTTTCTATGTTTGCTACAAACGTTCAGGGACTAATTCCATATGCAGGTCAGCTGCTAGTTTCTGGTGGTATGGCAAAAGTTTCTCCTGTTTCTGTGATGCCTTTTGTTTGGTATTGCTATTTAACTTTAATTTCAGCAGTGGTTTTTGCATTCATTAGTTTTCCTAAGAGCAAAAAAGAAGATACTTATAATAATTTTGAGGCTTTGGATGACGAAGGGCATTTGTCAAAAGATTTTTCCAATCAATCTGTAACTGCTTAAAAATCAGATAATGTTAGTTTTTAGGAGGAAATATGGACTATAAAAGATATTTTAATCTAAACGAAGAAAATGCTAAGCAATATGTAATCGATCATACCAATTTTTTTGAACATGAAAATGCTCAAAAATTGAAAGTAAAAGAAGTAAGTGATGGCAATATTAACCATGTTTACAAAGTAAGTGATGGTAAAAAATCATTAATTTTAAAGCAAACGGGAGAAACCATTAGAACTTCTGGTAATCCTCTTGATCAGTATAGGGGTCATATTGAAGAAAGATGTTTAGAGATTCAGCGTAAATTAAGTGGCGGACAGGTTCCCGAAGTTTATGATTACAATGAGACCATGCATGTAATATTGATGGAGGATGTTTCCAATTTTAAAAATTTGCGCTATGAGTTACAAAAAAAGCATATTTATCCTAAATTTGACGAACAAATAAGTAATTTTATGGTTAATGTTTTACTTCCCACAACTGACTTAGTGTTAGAAAGTACAACCAAAAAAAACTTGGTAAAAGAATTTGTTAATCCTGGAACTTGCCAAATTAGTGAGGATCTTGTTTTAACAGAACCTTATTATGATTATAATAATAGGAATACTTTTGATAAACGGCTAACTGATTTTGTGACAATTAATTTATACAATAATGATGTGCTGAAAGCCAACATTGGTCAATTGCGCAATAATTTCATGAATAATGCTCAAGCTTTAATTCATGGCGACTTACATAGCGGATCAATTTTTATCAACACTGACGATATTCGTGTCTTCGATAGTGAATTTGCTTTTTACGGTCCCATTGGTTATGACATTGGGAATGTGATTGGTAATTTGATATTCCCTTATGTAGTACAGAAAACTTTTAAAGCTAAATTTAAAGAAGATAATACCGAAATTATTAGTTGGCTTCACGACGCTATTAAGAATGTTTTTGACAAAACTTTTACCAAATTGGCCAATAAATATGATCAAATTGTTGAATTCCCATTTTACCGTGAGCGTGAATTTAAAAATCAGTATTTGCGTTCTATCAAAAATGATACTTTAGGTTATGCGGGTACCGAAATAATTCGCAGAACAGTTGGAGATTCTAAAGTAATTGAAATTACGTCAATTGAGAATCAAGAAATAAAAAATTTAGTAATGAAAATACTAATAAAGATCGGAATTGATTTGATCCTAAATCGCAAAGAATATAACAATGGCACTGAGATTATTTTAGATATAGATGTGATTATCGCACAAATAATTAAGCAGGAGGGATAAATTATGCAAAGACAAGATAGCGGTATGCCATTTCTTTTACAATACGAAAATGTCGCTTGGTATGAGGATGGACAAGTAAGAATATTAGACCGTAGAGTATTTCCAGGTCAAAAAAAGTTTGCTTATTGTAAAACTTATCAAGAAGTTATTAAGGCAATTCAAGATATGGTTACTCAAAGTGCCGGTCCGTATACTGCCGTGGGCATGGGAATGGCTCTTGCTGCTTATCAATGCAAGGATAGGTCAGAAGACGAACAGATTTCCTTCCTAACTAAAGCAGCTTGTGAATTAGGTAATGCAAGACCTACCACAGCAAATAGATATTCAGCAATAACCAATAGAGCATTGAAACAACAAAAGGAAGCTATCAAAAATGGTAAGTCAGCTATTGAAGCAGCCTTTAATGACACAATAGATTCTTTAAACCGCCGCTATATGACTATGCAAAAAGTTGGCAATTATTTAGTTGATATTATGCCAAATAATTCAAGTTTTTTGACTCAATGTTATGGCGAAACCATTATTGGAGCCATAATTAGAAGAGCAAAAGAGACGAATAAAACTTTAAAAGCCTATGATGCCGTTACTGAACCCTTTTTACAAGGTAGCAGACTAACTGCCAGCTGTTTTCAAGAAGCTGGTTTTGACACTACAGTAATTGACGATAATATGGTTAATTTTGTTCTTGAAAGAGGAGACATTGACTTCTATACATCGGCTGCTGATACGATTGCTATGGATGGTCATATAGCTAATAAAATTGGTACAAAGCAAATAGCTATCTTGGCTAAAAGAATTGGGATACCGTATTTTGTTACTGGTATTCCTGATCAAGACAAATTAACTGGTGAAACAATAAAAATAGAATACCGTGACTCAAAACAGGCTTTACAATTTGGAAGTCAAAAGATTGCAGTTGATGGTGTTAATTCCATTTACCCCGCTTTTGATATAACCCCACCATATTTAATTGACGGTATTGTAACAGATAAAGGTATATTTTCACCCTATAATCTAAGTGCTTACTCAAATTTTGGTAAAGAGAACTTTTATTAAATACTTCAATATTAAGAAATGTTTTTAAAAGTCAAGCACTACTCAATTAAGGCATTCTTCTAATAGAGGTGATTAGATGAAATTCAATAAAAACTTGCTTTTAGACAATCTTGAGGTAGAACAAGAAGAATTATTTAAATTGGCGGCGGATAAGCTGTTCCAAGAAGGTTACACAAGGAAAAGTTATTTAAAAGCTTTAGTTAAAAGAGAATCAGTTTTTCCAACAGGATTAAGAACAAAATCAGTCGGAGTAGCAATACCCCACTGTGATCCTGTCAATATTAAAAAAGACGGCATATTGGTTGCTCGGCTAAATAAACCAGTATTGTTTCGACAAATGGGTGACTTTGAGACTAAAGTTGAGGTCTATTTGGTTTTCTTTATTTGTTCAACTGGAGGCCAGGAACAACTTAAAGATTTGCGTGAACTTATGGCTTTATTTCAAGACAAAAACTATTTAGATAAGGTTTATCATTCAAAAAATATTTATAACACACTCATATCATGGAAGGAATAGATAATTATGGCAAAAGTAATAAATCTTTTAGCAGTTTGTGGTTCAGGAACAGTCAGTTCGACAATGGTGGCTGAAAAAGCGTCTGCTTATATTGAGTCATTAGGTTATACGGTTAATTCACAAGAGTTAAACCCACAACAGGCTTCGGAAAGAATTCCAGAAGGTCAATTCGATATTGTTGTCTATACTTCTCCAATACCGGGAAATTTTGATGTACCAATCATAAATGGTACAGGACTGTTAACAGGAATTGACGAAGAAGAAGTATATTCTCAAATCAAAAAAGCCTTAAAAATTGAATAACCTAATTATTTATAAAAGAAAGGTGGGAAGAAAATATGCAAACTTTTAAAACAATTATGGATACCTTTGGTCCAAATATTTTTGTCCCGGTTGTTATCTTTATTATTTGCTTATTTATGAGGATTAATGTAAAAAAGGCATTTAATTCAGCAATTTTAGCCGCAGTTGGATTAGTTGGTTTTAGTATGATAACTGACTACTTTACTCCAGTAATTTCTCCGGTGGTAGATAAAATGTTAAAAATTGCTCATCTCAATCTACCAGTTTTGGATATTGGATGGCAGGCAACAGCTGTAATAGCATACTCAACCCATATTGGCATGATTTTCATCGGTATCTTACTAGTTTTCCAAATATTTTTATTTGCGGTAAAATGGACAAATGTTTTTATGCCAAGTGATTTGTGGAATAATTACTCATTGATACTTTGGGGGTCAGAATTATACTTAATGACTAAAAATGTCTGGCTGGCCAGTTTCTTAATGCTTTTCGGCAACTTAGTTTGTTTATTGTATTCAGAAATGATTGCTACCAGGTGGTCTACTTATTACGGCTACCCTCAATGTACGCTGACTGCGCCACACCAAGTATGTAATGTACCAATTGCATTAATTTTAAATTATGTTTTATCTAAACTAGGAGCCGACAAAATACAACTTAATCCTAAAAAAATTCAAGAAAAGTTAGGCTTTTTGGGTGATCCAATGATTATTGGATTCATTGTCGGAATGCTATTAGGCTTGATAGGAAACTTTACTATGCTGACCTCAATTAAATCTTGGGGGCAAATTTTAACTACTGCTGTTACTACAGCTGCTGTTATGACTATCTTTCCAAAAGTGGGCAGCATTTTTGCAGCTTCATTTTCGAGTATCACTTCTGCTTCACAAAAATCAATGAAGAAAGGTGGTCGTGAATGGTATGTTGCTGTCAATGATGCACTAGGTTACGGTGAAACTGCTACTTTGACTACTGGAATTTTGATGATTCCATTTGCTCTTATTCTCGCTTTTGTTCTACCTGGTAATTTAGTTGTGCCAGTAATGTGCCTTACAGGCTTTGCTTATGACTCTGAAATTAATGTAGCCTTATCAAACGGAAACATTTTTAAAGCTTTGATTATGGATATAATAATATTCACAGGTCAGCTCTATATCGGTTCTTATTTTGCACCAATGTTTACTAAGATTGCTAGAGAAACAGGAGTAACTATGCCAAAGGGGAGTCTTATGGTAATAGGTTTTGTTGCTGCTAACATTCTGATGGGGCTAATCACGATCGGATTTTTAACGAAAAATCCTCTTATAATTGGAATAATAGTATTGCTGTATGTCGTTCAATTCATATACTACAAGAAGAATAAACAGAAGGTGACTGATATTATAGAGAAACATTCGGATTACTCGGATAGCCTAAATAAAAATTTAGAAGTGTCATAATTTATTAAAAATAGCCAAATGATGAATTACTGTTTGTCCAAACAGCTATTCATCATTTTTTATGCTTTAAAACGGTAAAAAAGACAATAAAAGTAATAAAAAAGTTGCTTTTTTTACTGTTTTTTATTGTATTTAGAGTTTGCGATGCTATAATGAAACTGTAAGCGCTTATAAAAACTTGTAAGGTTGAATATTAGGAAAGTAAATTTCTTTTCTGAGCCTTACATGCTTAATAAACAAATTATTCCTGGAATTCAAAGTTTTAAAATGTTTGAGGAGTTTTATATGAAAATTTATATCAGAGCTGAGATAACTGAAAAATATCGAGAACAATTAAAGCAGTATTTTAGTGAAATTGTCTATGATCCATGGACAAAGAATGGTGAGCGCTTTTATCCAGATGAAATGGCTAAAAAGATGTCAGAGATTAATCCAGATGTGCTCATTACTGAATTAGATCAAATCAATGACAAGGTTTTAGCCAAATCATCAAATTTGAAGGCTATTGTAGATTGCAGATCTACACCAGAAAATATTGATGTAGATGCGGTTAATAAATACAAAATACCCTTAATACATACCCCAGCAAGAAATGCTGAAGCTGTTGCTGAAATGTTGGTCGGTCTGATAATTACCAAGCAAAGACAGATTATTCAAGCAAACAAATGGGTGCTGAATGGAAATTGGAAGCCGGGCACAACTCCTTATTATATTTGGAAAGGTCACGAATTATATTCGCAAACAATAGGCTTTGTAGGTTTTGGAGCTGTTGCTAAAACGGCAGCAAAATTGCTTGAAAATTTTGGCTGTAAAATGCTATTTTATGATCCTTATGTTGAATCAACGAATACTAGCGCAAAAAAGACAGATTTAGAAACTTTGTTTACAAATTCTGATATTGTTTCTCTTCATCTACCAGTAACTTCAGAAACTAAAGGTATGATTGATCGCAAATACCTTAGTTTAATGAAAAAGAGTTCCTTATTTGTAAATACATCTAGATCAGCGGTGGTAAATACTGAAGACTTATATGACTGTTTAGCCAAAAAGCAGATTAGTGGAGGCATTATAGATGTTTTAGATGTTGAACCACCTGAAAATAAAGATGATCTAAAATTAGCTTTATTAGATAATGTAATTTCAACACCACATATTTGTGGCTCAACATATGAAGTGGTTTTACATCAATCTGAAATTGCAGTAAATTCACTGATAAATTATCTTAAGAAAAATTATCAAAAAGCCAATATTATTAATAGTAATGTTTTAGATGGTTAATATAATGAATAATAAAGACTTTTATTTATTAATTGATGTTGGTACAGGTAGCAGCAGAGTAGCTCTTGTTGATGAAGATAGAAAAATTTATGATATTCAGCATGTTAAAAATGTTTATCAGAAAGATAATTTTGGAGGCATGTTTATAGATTTTAAATTATTTTTGAATAATTTAGAAATCGTGACAAAAAGAGTACTGGAAACTTTTGATATAAATATCTCTGCTATAACAGTTTCAGGAGCAAGGCAAACTTTTTTCTGCCTAAATAAAAACAAAAAAGTTATCTTTGGTATTCCAAATATAGATGACAGAGGGAATCGTTTTGTTAGCAAATATTCAAAGTTTCAACAGTTAGTTTTTGATAAAACTGCTAGAAATATTTCAGGTGATTTTCTTGCTATGAAATTAGCTGGGCTAAGAGAAGAACGACCAGAACTTTTTCATAAAGTTTATTCATTTACCAGTTTAAGTGAATTGTTTGCTTTGTTATTCTGTGATAAATGTATTATTGAACCTTCTCAAGCAGCTGAAACCCAAATATTTAATCTGTTTGAAAAATGTTGGGATCCAGAATTAATTAGTATTTTTCAGTTAGATTCAATTTCCTTACCTGAACTTGTGGCTTCTCAAACTATATATCAAATTACGAATAAAGATTTATTAAGAAAATTTGGTATTAGAAATGATGACTGCAAGTTTATAGTTGGTGGTGCAGATACCCAGTTGGCTATGAAAGCCGTACTACCAGATAATGAAAAAAACACTTTATGTTTAGTTTCAGGTACAACCAGTCCGATCAATTTAAGAACAAAGACTCCTGATATAAATAAAGATCATTGGTTAGATTTGGACTTAAAGGGAAATAATTATGTTTTAGAGTATAATCCGGGAGTAACCGGACTTAACTATGAGAAAGCCAAGAAATTCTTTCTTCCAAATAGTTCTTATCAAAGTATTGAAGAAACAGTAGATTTGAATAATATTCAAAATATATTTGCCAGCTTTACCACTCAAAGTTTTTTAAAAAAGAATAATGCTCGCAAATATGGGGGATTTTTCATTTCGCCTCCTTTTCCAGATTCGATAACTAAGGAGCAATTAATTGGGGCTATAGCATTAGACATTGGATTTTCAATCGCACGTAAAGTTAAACAATTAAAAAGGGATCAGAATTTTAACTATAAATCAATTGTCGCTTGCGGTGGAGGATTAAATTCTAGAATAATACCACAAGTTGTCGCAAATATAACTGATTTGCCGGTAAAGGTTTATGAAAACTTCCAGGAACCATCAATTATGGGATGCTTTGAAGTGATTAATTCTGCTTTAAATAAGAATAATCAAAGCAGTATTTCAAAAGTTAGATTTGAATATTATCCCCAAGAGAGCAAAGCTTTGCAGGATAGTTTTGAAGTATGGGAAAATTTGAATTTAAGCATAATACAAAATAAGGAGTAGCAATTATGGATTATTTGAATGAACGCAAAAAAATTGTTGAATATGGTAAAAAATTAGTTGACGAGGGTCTGACTACTGGCACAGGCGGGAACCTTAGCATATATGTTCCTGAAGATCAGGTTATGTTAATCAGTCCTTCAGGTATTAACTATTATGATACAAAGCTTGAAGATGTAGTGGTTATGGATCTAGACGGCAATATTAAGGAAGGAAATCGCAAACCTTCCAGTGAATTTGCAATGCATTCAATTTTTTATAAAAATAAACCGGGTGTGTTGTCAGTTATTCATGCTCACGCAGATTTTGCCACAGCTATGTCTTGTTTAAGAAAGAATGTTCCGCCAATTCACTATGTAATTGCTGATATGTGCAAAGAACTTAAATGTACAGATTACAAGATTTACGGCTCACCTGAAATTGCTGAGGAAGCATATAGAGTAATGGGAGATGATCATGGTATTTTATTAGCCAACCATGGACTTTTAGCCACTGGAAATTCGATTGAATCTGCTTTAGGTAATGCTGTTAATATAGAGTTTTTATGTAAGCTATATATTTACGCTAAGTCTGTGGGTGAACCAGTTGCACTGACAGATAAAGAAATGGATGCAGTTGCTAAAAAATTTACTAATTATGGTCAACCGAAATCCAAAAAATAGTATTGCAGCTACTAAAGCTCAATTAGACTAATAACAACCACCAAACTAAATAAGTACCAAAACTTATAGTCACTTTCAGGTAATTTTTCCACCAAAACTTAGGAATTAAAAATTATTTTCAAAATATAAAAGAGGATAGCTCACTTAATTTAGGAATTATCCTCTTTTCGTTTAATCTAATTATAAAATCATATACCCTTGAATATATAACTAATAAGCAGTCAGCTATACTGAAAAAAATTGTTAGATCTAATATTAAATTACACTCTATTTAAGAAAAGTAAAAACGGCAGAGCTTATACTCTACCGCTTTTTTGTATTTCAGTGTTCTAATCTAACAAGTCAAACTTAAGTGTTGCTAGATTATGGCCTTCATTGACCATGTTACCCAGCAGTTCAATGGTGTTGTCGTAAACTTGATCAGCCATCTTTTGGTTGGCCTCAGTTAATAAGTCTTCAGTTTCTTTGCCTGACAGACCTGCAACTTTTTTATCAGTTTCATGTTGAATGAAGTGACATTGTGCCAATGATTTTTGCTCAAAGTCATTTTCTAGTTCACCGTAGACCTTAAAGTTAGTGTCACCCAATTGTGCTGTTAATTTGTTTAACCAGAAAATTTTATTCAAATCGAACTTTGGACCAGTCTGGAAACTGGCTGGTGTGTCGTTGACATTCGTGTAGAATGGGACAAAGCTGTTAAAAGTATTTGGACCAAAGCAAAGCCATTGCACGCCAGCAATTTCTTCAGGAACGTCATTTCTAACTTGCAAGATATGAGTTTCGAAGTTGCGATTAAGGGCAATTGGACGGAAGGTCTTCTTTTGTTCAGGAGTACCTTGGTCGCCATAAGGATCAAATGGCGTATCTTGATAGTGGGAACTTTCAACAAAACAAATGTCCTCGATGCTAATCTTGCGGTTAGCATGGCAAATAAATGGTTGATCTTGATCACTTGGCTTGCCACCGAATTCTGGATCAAAGTAATTGTGAACAAACCAGGCACGTGGATTGTTGTAGTGGGCGTCTTTTATGGTTGAGCTACCAAAGATGTGTCGCATGTTGTATCCTTCACGGTCAGGATTTAAGTGGTATTCCTTGATCAAATCTTCTAAGGCATCGTCTGCCAAGAAACCATCTTTACCAAAATGGAATTCATCAATGTTTAAACGGTTAGGAGCAACAACGTAGGCGTCATCAGGGATGCGGCGTGCAATCCAGTGGTGACCACCAATAGTTTCCAGGTACCAAACTTCATCGTGGTCGGCAAAAGCCATACCGTTCATTTCATAAGTGCCATATTTTTCCAGCAAATAACCAATGCGCTTAACGCCATCAAGGGCGCTGTGAATATAAGGCAATGTCAAAGTAACAAAGTCTTCTTCACCAAGACCGCCTTTTGCAAGAAGGGGATCAATGCCTTGTATACGTGCATTTGTGGTAATAGTTTCAGTAGCAGTCATTGCTACGTTTTCTGAGTTAATTCCGGCTGCACCCCAGATGCCGCTTTCACCAGAGACATCAGGTGCACTAGTATAACGTAAAGGCTTTTCTGCTAAGTCCTCATCATCAATCTTTTGGTGACTAATGACACTTTCATAGTGTTTAGGTTGCTTTTCAGGTGTAATAAGTTCAAACCCTTCAGGAATTATTTCACGGCCACCGTCTTCACTTCTGGCAATCATAGCTGAGCCGTCAATGGTGGCATTTTTACCGACAAGAATAGTCGTACATTCTGCTTTTTTCATTTAATCTTTCCTTTCAAAATCACTTAACCTATATTGTATTAAAAAAAACGGGTTGTTTGCAAAAAAATGAGTAAACTTAAGCCTAAATTATTATTACTTTTTCGATTTAAAGATTTTAACTAAAATATATTTTTGGTGTTGGCTCAAAATAAAAAAGATGTTTTACTAAAAATGTCCAGTATGTTTGACAGGAGAATGAACTAGTGAAAAATAGAATTGCTCAATTGCGTAAAAAGCAGAGATACTCACAGGCTCAATTAGCCGAAGCTGCCCATGTTACTCGGCAAACGATCAACGCCATTGAAAATGATAAGTATGACCCATCTTTAGGACTCTCTTTTCGCTTGGCTCAAATATTAGGGGTAACGGTTGACAAGTTATTCTTATATGAGGGTGAAAAAAATGATTAATACAAAGAAAAACATTGTTTATGGTACGTTTTTATACTGCTACCTTGATTGGCAAGAAAACCGGTAAACTACTTTTGTGCTAAGTTGCTTGGGCATTGCCCAAATTGGTGAAATGAAAGAATTAGGCTAATGATTATAGAAAAATTTTTACAAGAAAAACTGCAAGCTGACTTAACAAAGATCACACACGAGTCACAAAACAGCACCTTTGTTGGTGATAGTGCAAAGTTTAAGCAAAAAATATTTGTCAAAGTCTTTGCACAAGAAGGTAAATTCTTAACCGAAAAAGCTGTTAATGAGCAACTAAATACTCGTGTATTAGATTCCTTTGCTGTCAAACAAACGCAACAATTTGTTTTGGTCATGAAAGATTTGGCGCCAACTGATGTTAAAGGACAAATTACCTCTGATATAGCATTTAAGATGGGAATACAGTTAGCTCGTTTTCACCAAAACGTCAAACCATTTTCTGGAATATACCTTAATAATCGGTTGTTTGAGAAAGCAAAATTTGACAGTAATAGTTTGCAGAATGAAGAAATTAAAAGCAGACTGCTGCAAGTGTTAGCTTTATTTACAACGCGAAAAGCGGATATTGCAGAAGACCTAAAGGCTCATGCAACTACTGTTTTACATGGGGATGTAGGTTTACGTAATTATAAAATTGTTAGAGGGCAACTGAGTTTAATTGATTTTGAGCGCGCTCGCATGGGGGTAAATTATCAGGACTTCATTAAACTTTTTTACCAAGATTTTAGATTAAATCAAAAACTAATTGCTTCCTTTATAAATGGGTATAGAAAATGTGGTGAAGAAGTAGCAGTTACTCCTTTGACGCAGTCCTTTCTAATTTTTATAACTGCGATTGGAATTATGAAATATACTGAAAAAATTGCTGACAAGCCATTTAAGCAAATTGGTGAACAAATGCTGGCAACCTGTTTTTCATTTTTAGGTATCGGCAGTCAAGATAACAACAAAGTTAACATGCACGCTTTAATATTTACAAATTAAAAAAGTATCTTCTTATTTTGAAGATACTTTTTTGGTGCAAACAAAATTGTCTCAAGGGTAAAAACAATTTTATTTACATGATATTTGCAGTTTGAGTTTTTTGTTTTGCCTTTCTATCACCTCCTTTAAGTAAGAAATTCAGAATAGTAGCTGACAAGCTGGTAATTACGATCCCATTACTTAGAAATAATTGGACAGTAGCCGGCAGATTTTTGAAAAATTGGGGATAAATAGTAACGCCGAGTCCAAGTCCAACTGAGATGGCAATAATTAGCACATTATTGTTATCACTGAGGTCAACTTTAGCTAAAGTCTTAATGCCTTGAACAGCAATCATAGTAAACATGACCAGCATGGCACCACCTAAAACTGGGGTAGGAATGATTGTTACCATTGCGCCAATTTTGGGCAACAAACCCATAGCCATGAGTAATCCGCCAGCCCAATAAATCGGACGCTTGGTTTTTATGCCTGATAATTGCAAAAGACCGACATTTTGCGAAAAAGTGGTATAAGGAAAAGCGTTGAATAAACCACCAAAAATCTGCGCGATGCCTTCTGCGCGGTAACCTTTTTTCAAGTCTTCTTCGGTGACGTCATGGTGCAAGAGGTCACCGATAGCGAAGAATACGCCGGTTGATTCGACCATTGAGACTAAAGCAATGATGATCATTGTCAGACTGGAAGACCATTCAAATTTTGGTACGCCAAAGTAAAAGAGTTGCGGTAGGTGGAACCAAGAAGCTTCCATGACTGGAGTGAAGGAAACGAGTCCTATGCAAGCTGCAATGACAGTTCCGGCAACAAGACCGATTAAAACTGAGATTGACCTGATGAATCCTTTAGTCCAAATTTCTAATGCCAAGATAATGAACATGGTGAAAAAAGCCAGAAGGAGATTTTGACTACTGCCAAAACTTTTAGCAGCAGAATTGCCACCACCCATATTTTGAATTGCCACTGGAACAAGTGTTAAACCAATAGTGGTGATTAAAGTCCCTGTTACGACAGGTGGAAAGAATTTTTTAATTTTAGCAAAAACGCCTGAGATTAAAACGACAAAAATGCCGGCAACTATAATGGCACCATACATGTCGTTAATTGAGAATTTCTGCCCAATCATTTGCAAGGGGGCAACTGCTTGAATGGCGCAACCTAAAATGACTGGGAAGCCAATACCAAAGTACTTATTGCGCATTAATTGCAAAAGTGTCGCAAGGCCGCACATGAAAATGTCAATTGAAACTAGATAGGTCATTTGTGCAGGAGAAAATTTTAGTGCATTACCAATTAGAAGGGGTACAGCGACTGCCCCGGAATACATTGCTAATAAGTGCTGTAAACCTAAAACCGCTGCTTTTTGCTGACTAACTTCTTTTTCTGCCATTAGTTTTCTCCCACAAAATGTACTTGATTGTTAGCTAAACTAGCGATTTCTGCCAATGCTTCAAGGCGATAGCCGTGTTCTTTAAGCCAGTCGCTACCGCCTTGGAAAGTTTTTGCGACTACGATACCGACGCCAGCTACTTCAGTACCAGCTTGGTTAGCAATATTAATCATGCCTTTAACAGCTTCTCCGTTTGCTAGAAAATCATCGATAATTAACAGGTGGTCATCTTTGTGCAGGAATTTTTGTTCAACGCAAATCTGATTGGTAACTTTTTTAGTGTAAGAATAAACATCGGCCCAATAGACAGCATCATTAAGTGTTGCAGGTTTTTTCTTGCGGGCAAAGACCAGAGGCACGTGTAATTCGTAGGCTGTCATTACTCCCGGTGCAATTCCAGAAGCTTCGCAAGTCAAAACTTTTGTGATGCCACTGTCCTTAAATAGTTGACTAAATTCTTCTCCTACTTTCTTCATTAGTTCGGGATCTACCTGATGATTTAAAAATGAGTTGATTTTTAAAACGTTACCGGGTAAAACTTCTCCGTCACTGCGAATCCGGTCTTCTAATAATTTCACTTTTTCCTCCTTCATCACAAAAAGGGCTTTTTCTACCAAAACTATGGTAAAAAAAGCCCTTTAAAGCAGCAAATAGCCACATAAAATGCCAAATTATCCATAGTTCAGAATTTACGGTTCTGAGTAGAAACTGCCGACCTTATTACGGCAATATATAGATATTTATTTTCCTGTTGCAAGCATTGTAACAGAGTCGCATAATATGTGCAAGACCAATTTTAGAATGAAATCGCGAATTATTTAGATAATTATTTTTAAAAATATTCGTGAATTATTACTATGACGCTAAAAAATTGTTGACCAGTGACCTATTTCTTAGTAAAGTTGATATGGTATTGAAGATAGTTAGTAAAGGAGCTTGGATGTCGGTGAAAAAGAATATTAGTGACTTTGATGAAATTATTGTGCTGGATTTTGGTAGTCAATATAATCAACTAATCACACGCAGGCTGCGGGATTTTGGGGTTTATTCCGAGTTGTTGCCGCATGATATTAGTATGGACCAAATAAGAAAGATTAACCCCAAGGGCATTATTTTTTCAGGTGGGCCCAACAGTATTTATGACCAAAACGCTTTGAAAGTTGACCCTGAAATTTTTAAATTGGGCATTCCTATCTTAGGCATTTGTTACGGTATGCAACTAATGGCTTCTTATTTAAACGGCAAGGTCGAAAAAGCAGCTAATTCTGAATACGGTCGTGCCGACATCGAAGTTGAAGATACTAACTCTGTTTTATTTGCTGGATTGCCCAAAGATGAATACGTGTGGATGAGTCATGGTGATTTGGTCACAGGGGCACCCGCTGGCTTTGAAACAGTCGCTTCAAGTAAAAATTGCCCAATTGCCGCTATTGCTAACGATCAAGCCAAAATGTATGGTATTCAATTCCACGCGGAAGTGCGCAATACGCAGTATGGACTTGATATCCTGCGTAATTTTGCCTTTAAAGTTTGCGGTGCTAAAGCTGACTGGTCAATGACCGATTTTATTGACCTGCAAATTGCTGAAATTAGAAAAACTGTGGGGGATAAGAAAGTAATCCTGGGTTTATCCGGTGGAGTGGATTCCAGCGTCACCGCCACCCTTCTGCACAAAGCGATTGGCAACCAGCTGACAGCCATTTTTGTGGATCATGGCATGTTGCGCAAAAACGAAGGCGATGAAGTAATGGCTGCCTTGAACCGTGATTTAGGCGTTAACATCATTCGAGTAAATGCCCAAGAGCGCTTTTTAAATAAGCTGAAAGGTGTCACCGATCCCGAGCAAAAGCGGAAAATCATAGGCAAAGAGTTTATTGAGGTGTTTGCGGACGAAGCCAAGAAAATTAAGGATGTAGACTTTTTAGCCCAAGGCACTCTGTACACCGATGTGATTGAGAGTGGCACAAATACTGCCCAGACAATCAAGTCGCACCATAACGTTGGTGGGTTACCTAAGGATTTACACTTTAAACTAATTGAACCTTTGCGCAAGTTATTTAAGGATGAAGTGCGTGAACTGGGTGAAAAATTAGGCATCCCGCACGATTTGGTTTGGCGGCAGCCATTCCCAGGACCTGGTCTTGGCATTCGCGTTATTGGCGAAGTAACCGAGGATAAACTCAAATTGGTGCGTGACAGTGATGCAATTTTGCGGGATGAAATTAAAAAGGCCGGTTTACAGGAAAAAGTATGGCAATACTTTACTGTTTTGCCCGGTATCAAATCCGTGGGCGTGATGGGTGACGGTCGCACTTACGACTATACTATTGGTATTCGTGCAGTTACATCAATTGATGGGATGACCGCTGATTTTGCTCGCTTGCCATGGGATGTTTTGCAAAAGATTTCAACGCGTATTGTCGACGAAGTGCCCAACATCAACCGTGTAGTCTTTGATGTTACCAGTAAGCCACCGTCAACGATTGAGTGGGAGTAAGCTGACAATGTTAGTTGATGAGGAAATCCTGATTTAACAGCATTAATGAGAACAACATTTCATACAAAATAGCTTAAATTAATAAGATTATATGCCGAAAGTCTACAAAAAAGAAATCTTTAGTTAAATAAAACCTTCGGGCTCTTTGCTTTGAATTGATATAATGTAATTATTAATGTTTATAAGGAGGATGAGGAATAAAATATGGCTGTAGAATCAAAAGCAATGGATCATATTCGGAAAGTATTAGAGGAGTTTGGAGACAAGTACCTTACTAAAGATGTGCTCTAAAGAGAAACACTGTAATTGAAGATCTTGATAACTATGATAAAGATCTAATGACTGCAATTTTAAAAGATGACTTATTACATGAGACATACACTTCAAAGATTGCAGATGTAGAAATTTTTGAACTTAATAAATTTATAGACATGCTTCGCTACAAAGAGTATTGGGAGGATAGTTTTACCAAATATAACAATAAGATTGGCTTAACAGCAGTTGGAAGGTATATTGATGACTCTTCTGATGTAGTTCTTGATTTTCCTTATAAGGATTGTGTTTTAAAAGCTGGTATGACTAAAGAAGATGTTGAACATTCGGGAGATGCAGATGAACCATTTTTAAATGAAACACTAGCTAAGCCTGAGATTGATGAGTTACTTGAGCCGAAAATTTTTGTTAATGCTACAAAATATGATCAAATGGGGGGGTGTACCAGCCTCCTGTATATCTGATGAAGATAATTTGATTATTAAGGGAAATAATCTTATTGCTCTACATACAATTAGTAAAATTTATGCAGGGAAAGTAAAACTCATCTATATTGACCCACCTTATAATACAGGATCAGATTCTTTTGTATATAATGATAAATTTAATCATTCAGCTTGGCTTACATTTATGAAAAATAGACTAGAAATAGCAAAAGATCTATTATCATTGGATGGTATGATTTTTGTTCAAACAGATGATAAAGAACATGCTTATTTAAAAGTTTTGATGGATTCAATATTTAAGAATAAGTATCTGAATACTATAGTTATTAAGGCAAAATCTTCTTCTGGTGCCAGTGGCGGTGGTGAAGATAAAAAATTTAAAAAGAATGTTGAATTTATTTTAGTCTATGCTAATTCAGAAGCAAAAATTAATATTCAGAAAAAGCCATTCCTACTAAGTGATTATATTAAAGAAAGAAAAACTGAAGGAAAAACATTTGCATATACTAATGTCTTAGTAAATAAGGGAATATTAAAAAAAATAGGGGAAACTGAAGATGGCAGAGGGAAAAAAATAGAGCTGTTTGATGTGAAAAATTACGAAATAAAATCAGTTTCTAAACTAGCCAAAGATGAAAACATTTCTCAAACTGATGTATATAAAAAATATATAAACGAAATCTTTACGACGGAAAATGCACAAACGTCTATTAGAGATAGAGTTAGAAATGCAGTTCAGGATGATGGTTATACGATTGCGAGATATAAACCAGTTTCAGGAAAAAATAAAGGAAAAGTTATTGAAGTAGGGTTTATTGGTAAAACTAAGAGATTAGTTAGTTTTCTTTCATCTACAACCTATATGGAAGAGGGAGATATATATAAAACTGAAAAAGCTGGAACTCTTTGGGATGACATTTCATGGAGCAGTATAAAAAATGAAGGAGGCGTAGAGTTTCCAAGTGGTAAGAAACCTGAAAAACTTCTTCAACGTATTATATCTAGTTCGACTTCAAAAAATGACTTAGTACTTGATTTTTTCATGGGCTCTGGGTCAACACAGGCGACCGCACTAAAAATGGGAAGAAGATTTATAGGAATGGAGCAAATTGACTCTCAGATAAAAATATCGCTAAAAAGGCTAAAAAATGTCATATCTGGTGAACAATCAGGAATATCAAAAAAATGTAATTGGCACGGAGGTGGATCTTTTGTTTATGCTGAACTTATGGAGAAAAATCAAGGATATCTAAAAGACCTTCAAAATGCAAAAGATATAGATGATCTAATGTCTGTTTATGCTCGTATGAAACAAAATGGTGATATTGATTTTAGAGTAGATCTAGATAAATTTGAATCATCCCTCAAAGCTGGTGAACTACCGTCTTTTTCAGACCGTAAAAAGGAACTTGTTAAAATTATTGATAAGAACCAGCTCTACTACAATTACAGTAATATTGATGATGCAGATGTTAAAGATTTAATATCTGATTCAGATTATAAATTTAATAAGAGTTTTTATTCTTCAAATGAAGAAGGTAAAGAATAGTGAAAAAAGTGATGAATATAAAGCCTTTTAGCACTCTTGAAAAAGCTAAAAAAGCTATTAGTAGTTATTTTACTAATCTTCCTGATTTTTATTACATAGATGAAAATTTAAAACATACTCTGAGACCATATCAACAGACTGCATTATTTTCTTTAGATTGGTCACAAAGACAAAAAGATGCAGATGAAAAATATAATCAATTAATGTTTAATATGGCCACAGGGTCTGGAAAGACAGATATAATGGCTGCTATTATTCTTTATTATTATAAAGAATTTAACTACACTAATTTTATTTTTGTTTCTAATACAACTGCTGTAGTTGACAAGACAAAAGATAATTTCTTGAGTACTAATTCATCTAAGTATCTATTTTCAGCTCCAATAAATATTGATGGTGAAAGAATTGATCTAAAGGCGGTAGAATCTTTTCCAATCAATCAAGAAGTTAATACCATTTATATCAAGCTTGCTACGGTTCAATCATTATCTAATGAATTAAATGATCCTCAAGAAAATGCTTTAACCTTTGACGCTTTAAAGAAGCATAAGATCATCATCTTAGCCGATGAAGCACACCACTTTAATGCTGATACTAAAAAAAAGCAACGTGAAGAAAATTCTTGGGAAAATTTGCTAGATAGAATTAGGGATTCTAATAAGCATAACCGCCAATTAGAATTCACAGCTACAATTGATGTTGACAAAAAGGAAGTTTACGAAAAGTACAAAGACAAGATTATTTACAAATATGACCTTAGTCAGTTTATGGATGAAGGTTATTCTAAAAATGTTTTTAGATTGCAGGCTAATAATGACAATATGCAAAAATTACTTAATGCAGTATTGTTAAGTCAATATCGTAAAAGAATAGCAGAGAAGCTAAATATTCCAAACTTTAAACCGATCCTGTTAGTTAAATCTAATCGTATCAAGACTTCTAAGGCTGTTAAAGATGAATTCTTAGCAAAGATGAAAAATCTATCTACTAAATCACTTCATGATTTTCTAGTGACTAATCAAAAGCTAAATGCACAAAGTAACGCTTTATCGATGACCTATGAGTATTGGCTATCTAAAGATATTGATAAAGCCTTATCAGAGCTTAAGAGAGATTTTAATCCTAATACTACTATTGACGTTAACGAAGCTGGTACTAAAGGAATCCTAACTAATAACACTGATTTTAAAAACTTGAATACTCTGGAAGACATCAACAATCCATTTAGAATTATTTTTGCAGTTGCGAAACTGACAGAGGGATGGGATGTTCTTAATCTTTTTGATATTGTACGAGTATCAGAGGAAAAAGAATCCAATTCACTTAAACAGACCAATTCTGAAGCACAATTAATAGGACGAGGTGCAAGGTACTATCCATTTAGCTATGAAGGCAAAAGGTCATATACAAGAAGATTCGATCAGACATCATCTCAAGAAAAGAAATTACTTGAAACGCTATATTACCATACGATTAATAATTCAAAATATATTGATAATTTGAACAAATCATTTGATAATATGGATTTAATTGTTAATCAAGACAGTAATTATCAGACATTTAGTGCTAAGGTGAAACCATCATTCAAAAAGACGACATTTTATAAATACGGGAATCTGTTTTATAACAAAACAGAAGCAGTGCCTGATTCTGAATATAAAGATATTGGTGATTATGGGATTGATAACTTCAACATGGTTATTGATTACAATATGAGTACTATAGAGAATGAACTGCGTGGTGAGTATTCTTACGTCCGAGAATCAAATACTAGGTATGATAAAGTGGTTGATTTTTCTGATAAGAATGACTATCGACTGATTAGGAAAGCCATAGCGAGAAATAAATTCTATCGTTTTGATAAAATGAGAAAGTATTTGCCAATGCTAAAATCAGTAGATGAGTTTAGCAAATCACCTAATTGGTTAGGGCAATTAAAAGTAAGTGCTCAAGTTCCTGATCAGTATAAGTCTCAATTATCTATGTTAGAAAAGTTAAATGTTTTAGATATTGCTTTACATAAAATCCAAGAAAAAATTATCAAAAATCATCGTAAAGAACGAGGAACAAAGGAGTTTATGCCTGTTGCTGTAAAGGATGTGGTTAAAGATTATAGCAAGCTAGTACCACAAGCCTCTAATAAGAAGTTTATTAACGAACTTATCCGTCCGAAAAAAATGAAGGATAATGAATGGTTCCCTTATGATTATGCAATTACAGATCAGCTAGAATCTTCTTTGATTAATATGATTGGTAGTTTGATTAAAGATTTTAAGAAAAAATATGACAATGTCTATTTAATTCGAAATGAGGAAACTATTGCTAATTGGAGTTTGCACGAGTTTAAAAATGAAGATATTAAACATTATGAGGGTTATATGCCTGACTTTATTCTAGTTTTAGATAATGGTAATATTATTTATCAAATTTATATCGAACCTAAAGGGGAACATTTACTAGAAAAAGATGAATGGAAGGAAAGATTGTTAGAAAGTATCCGTCCAAAAAATATTAATATTATTGGTGAAAACAGCGACATTAGATTGTATGGTGTTAAATTTTACACGCATGGAGATACCCGTGGTATGGAAAAGGAATTATACAATTTAAAAATTCTGGATTAGTTGGAATTTTAAAAATTCCAACTAATTATATAAATTAATGGGACAGAAATATGACAAAAAATACATTATTTCAACACGGAACTATGCAAATGTTGGTTGAAGGTCTATTGGAAGGTACTTTACCGCTGTCAGAATTGTTAAAGCACGGCAATATTGGCATTGGAACGGGTGATGGCGTTGATGGTGAATTAGTGATTTTAGACGGTGTCGGTTACAAAATAGATGTTAGTGGTCCAGCTGTGAAACTGACGAATGACTTCAAAGTGACATATGCTGACGTTAGTTTTGCGGATTATCACGAATTCAAAGAATACCAAAATGTCGAATTAATAGAAATGCTAAAAGATGTTTTAACCAAAAATAACGTCCAAAATCAATTTTTCGCAATATTGACTAAAGGTGTTTTCCAAAAAATTCGTACAAGGTCTTCTAAAAAATCTCATAAGCCTTATCCGTCTCTGGGGAAAATAGCTGAAAATCAAGTCGAATTTGAAACTGAAAATATCAGTGGAACAATGATTACTTATTACACACCAACTGTTTTTCAAGGTGTTGGAGTTTCAGGATTTCACAATCATTTTTTGGCCGACGATTTAAGCTTTGGCGGTCATGTTTTGGCAGCTACAATGAAAAATGTAGTAGTTAGCGTTCAGCCCATAGAATACTTTGAATTGCATTTACCGATAGATAATCAGGAATTTTTAAATGCCAATTTAAGTGACACCAGCAAGTTGGATAAAGTTATTTCGAAATCGGAATAACTTTATTACTAAGATAAAAATAAATAGTGTTCAACTATAGTTAAAACTATAATTGAGCATTTTTTAATAACTCAAATTTTAAAAAATAGAGTGTCTAATAATTTTGGCAATACATTTCAGGAAGTCAGAATTTGCCAAAGAAATAAAACGCAAACTATTAATTACCCTCATTACTGTAAACCACAAAATTAAACATTTTTAAACTAATTTCTTCCTAGGAATTAGTTTTTTATTTATAACCGACGACTATATTTCATCTGCTAATTTGACACTCTTGCTCATTCATTTTATTATTAGATAAATTTAATAAAATTGATTTAGCATAAAATGAAAGATGCAAGCACATGACATTAAAGGGACTGATTGGCTCTAATAAACAACGAGCAATTTTTATTATTTTACTTTATTTTATTTTCGCTGTTACCGGCTCACTTGATCAATATTTTTTTCAATTTGCAGTTAATGGATTAAGCGTCGGCAATTTGCCGGTTTACATTCGCTGGCAATTAATTGAATTTATCCCGGTAGTTTGTGGTGTATTTATTCTACCTTTAGCGACTTACCTTTTTAACGCACAGATTCAGGAATATCTTGATCAATTAAGAGGGCAAATGGTAGACCATTTTTATAATAAAAACGATGCAACAGTACCGCAAATGCAAAATTATCTGCAAAGCAATCTGGATACCTTAACTAGCGATTTTGCTCTGCCGTGGGTTAATGTTCTTAGTAATTTATTTATCATCTTGCTTTCTGCTGGCGTCCTTTTTAGCTTAAATTGGTCTTTTGTTTTACTAACTGCAATTTTTGTTCTAATAGATTTAAGCTTGCCCAAAATAATGGCGCGCATGACTTCAGAGGCAAGTAGAAAAGTGATGAAAAATACTAGTACTTTTTTAACTGGTATCGGTGAATGGATCAATGGTTTAAATGAACTGCGGCGGTATCATGCTTGGACGATCTTAAATAAAGAAATGAGTAGCTACGCTGAGAAGTTGGAAAAGTCTAAAGTCAATCAAATCAATAAAAACTGTGCTTCTAATACAATTAATGGAATTGGTAATACTTTAGGACAAATGTCGATTGCCTTTTTAGCGGGCATCCTGTTTTTAACTGGTCAAATAAAAATTGGGGCGGCATTAGCTTCGACTTCTTTTGCTTTCGGTATTTTTTTAGCTGTGTCCTCCATTACAAGCGCTGCAGTCAAGATTAAATCCACTAAAAATATTAATCAAACTACTGCTAGTCTGATTTCTAACACTAAAACCAAACCGAATAGGTCATCTACTCAAATTGCCCAAATTGAAATTAAAAATTTGGCGCTTAAATATCCTAATGGTCCAATAATTAAATACCCTGATTTTGTGATCAATAAGGGTGAAAAAGTTTTGCTTGCAGGGGATAGCGGAACTGGCAAGTCAACACTGTTCTACGCTATTTTGGGTAAGATCAAGCCTTGTCAAGGTCAAATTATTTTTAGAAATAATACGGGGCAGATTTTTCAACCAAATTTAAACCGTATCAGTTACATTGCTCAAGATCCGCAGTTGTTTCCAGGAACGATTGCAGAAAATATCGTGATGTTTCACCAGCAGTTGTTGGATCAAGTACCTAATTTAATTAATAAAGTGCAATTGCAGAGCGACATTGCGAGATTTCCCCAAGGGACTGATACCCAAGTTGATTTGGATAAGAATAATTTATCCGGTGGTCAAAGGCAAAAGATTATCCTTGCCAGATCAGAAGTTTTCGCTGATGAAATTATTTTGCTGGACGAAGCGACAAGTGCTATTGATAGTAAAGCAACTAAGCAAATTATTGCTGAACTTGTTCACACTAATAAGACTGTAATCATGATTGCTCATAATCTTAATTCTGAAGTTAAAAATATGTTTGATAAAACGATTCGGTTAGCAAGCCAGAAGGAGAACCACAATGACTTTTAAAAACTTCTTTCATACCAATCGAATTCGTTTCATATTCATTGTGCTTTTTAGTTTCTTACAACCCTTTGTTTTAATCGGGGCATCTTACTTAAATATGTGGGAATTTACCGCCTTGCGCCAACATGACGGTCAAGCGTGGCTGTTAATCATTGCTTTTACTACGTTAGCTTATCTCTCATCGTATGCTTTTGACTGGGGCTCTGAATATTTACTGACACGACAAGTTCAAGAATTTAATCACACCTTAAGAAGCAAAATGGTAAGTCACATCTACCATGACCGTAAAGATTATCAAACTTCGCAAGTTAAAAATCGTCTGACCAATGATCTTAATACAGTTAACAATCAGTCCTTTAACTTAATTCCGGTCATTTGTAATTTTCTGGGCTATGTTATTTTCTCAGTATTTGCCTTGCTGACGATGCACTGGAGTTTGTTGTTGCTCATCTTAATTTCGGTAGCCGTTTCCCTGATTTTACCCAAAATAATTGAAAAGCCGCTGCAAAGAGCTACGGAGAAAGTATCTCATCAAAATAGGCAGTATTTGGATCTGATTGAAAAATGGCTAAGCGGTATTGCTGAACTAGAGCGGTATCTTGCTGGCGATAAATTAACTAGCGTAATGCATAAAGGTGCACGCGACTTAGAAAAAGCCAACCTCAAGCAGACACAGGAACAACAAGTTCTGTCCATTATTACCAATGGTGTTGCGCAAATTATGATTCTGATATTGTTCGTCTGGACGGGTATTTTAATTAAAAGCGGACTAGTCACGTTTGGTGCGATTGCGGTTATCGGTAATTTTAGCCACTATATTTCGCTGGCAATCGAATACTTGCCATTCTATTTCGGCTTAATTAAGGGCACCAAAACTTTAAGAAATAATGTTACTGCAGCGACTTTACCAGTAAAAACCGATGAACAAAACTTAGCAACACCTTATGCTTTTAGTACAAAAGATTTGGCAATTAGTTTTCCTAATGGTGTGACTTTAAAGTTCCCTGATATCACGGTCAATTATGGCGAAAAAATTTTGCTATCAGGTGACAGCGGTGCAGGCAAGTCAACTTTATTTAAACTACTTTTAGGGATTTTGCCACCGAGTTCGGGGAAAATAGCATTTAAAAATCAAGAGGGAAAAGAGATTAAACCTGATTTAGCTAAAATCGGCTACATTGCCCAAGATCCTGTTTTATTTCCCAGCACCATTAAAAACAATATCACTATGTTTGATTCCAAATTAAATCAGCTAGCTGAACCCGCTGCAGTTGCCGTTGGGTTAAAACCAGATCTAGCTCAATTTGCTCAAGGTATAGAGACCAAAGTAAATTTGCAAAAACTGAATGTTTCAGGTGGCCAAAGACAAAAAATTATTTTAGCGCGTACGCAGATACATGACAGTAAAATTCTGTTAATAGATGAAGGCACAAGTGCAATTGATCAGGAGGGAACCAGAGCAATCCTGCAAGAACTTCTTAAATTGCCGGGCACTGTCATTTTCATCGCCCATAATTTCGATGAAAAATTGCAGCAATTATTTGACCGCGAGATTCATTTAAGTAAATAGTGATAGTTAAAAGGCGTTAATCAAATTTTTGATTAACACCTTTTATTTTCATGTCTTATTTTTAGCTTTTTGTGTTTCTTCTATGTTCACTTATTATATATTGTGCTTCAAATTTGGTTTTTATTAGTATGATTAATTTAAATTAAAAAGGAGATGCCAATTATGCTGATTGAAACAAAAGAACTGACGAAAAAATTTGGTAATAAGGTTGCTGTCAGCAAAGCTGATATTCAAATTAAAGAGGGCCAGCTTGTTGCTTATTTAGGAACAAACGGTGCGGGTAAATCTACCACTATTAATATGCTAACCGGATTGTTAAAGCCGACTTCAGGTGTCATTTCATATGCGGCAGATTTGAAAATAGGCTTAGTTTTTCAGAATAGCATTTTAGATAATGAGTTAACAGTTAAAGATAATCTTTATTTAAGAGCAAAGATGTACCCCAATTTTTCTCAAAAGTGGCTTGAGCAATTAATTGACTTAATTGGCATCAAAAACTTTTTAAAGCAAAAGTTTGGCACTTTATCGGGTGGTCAAAAAAGAAGGGTAGACATAGCCCGGGCTCTTATTTGCAAACCAAATTTACTGTTTCTGGACGAACCAACTACTGGGCTTGATATTCAAACGAGAAATGCTATTTGGCAATTATTGACCAAACTGCAAGAGCAACAAGATCTAACAATTTTTTTGACAACGCATTATTTAGAAGAAGCTGAAAATGCTGATCAGATGTATATTTTGGAAAATGGTCGAATCCTAGCTAGTGGTTCTGCTGCAGAAATTAAGACTAAATTTGCTCCTAATAAATTAATACTCACTGTTGGCGATATTCAGACTTTGAACACTAATCAAAAAGTTATTCGGCTTAATCGTAAGCAAGTTGAAATTGATTCCTTATCAGCGCAAGAAATCATTGAATTATTAAAAAACAATCAGGAAAATATCGCTGACTTTACTTATTCTAAAGGAACTATCAATGATGCATTTTTGCAGATAACTGGGAAGGAGATACAATAAATGGTTGCTTTATTTCGCAGAAATTTAAAAATCTATTTTTCTAACATTACTGGTGTAATTATGTCATGCCTCGGTGCACTGATATCTTTCTTTATTTATATTGGCTTTTTGCAAAACAATCTAGAAAAAAGTTGGCAAAATTTACCACATGTTACTAAAATATTAGATTTGTGGATGATAGCCGGTATTGTTGCAGTTTCTGGTATTACTACGGCTTTTCAAGCTCTTGGCCAGCAAGTTACTGATCAAGAAACTCATGCTGTTGCCGATTTTCAACTGACGGGTTTATCACAATTCAAACAGAATCTTGCATATGTTTTGAGCGGGGTAGTAGTTAGCTTTCTTATGCAAATAATTACATTTATTGTGATGGCTGCGTATTTTGCACTGGTAGATAAAGTAAGAATTCCGCAAGAAGCATACCTACCTGGGCTTGTATTTATTTTCGTGGGTGCAATTGCAGCGACTTTACTCGATGAGATAATTGTGCTGTTCATGCATTCCAGTACTACTTTTAGCCGATTTTCTACTGTTTTAGGTGCCGCTGCCGGTTTCGCGGTTGCGACTTATTTACCATATGGTATATTGGTTTCTGGAGCACAAAATTTGGTAAAATTAGTACCAAGTAGTTATGAGGCAGCTGCTCTAAGAGGCTTTTTACTTAAACCGACATTAGCTACTCTCCCCACTAATGTAAAACGGCATTTAATTAATTATTTAGGGATACAGTTCAAAATTAATAGTAACAGGCTAAATAATATGCTTGTTTTGCTATTAATGATTGCAATACTAATTTTAGTGATTATTATGCTTTCGCTTATCACTGATAGAAGGCGCAATAAGTAAAGTGAAGATTGAATTTAAGACAGATTCTGCTTTAAACAAAGAAGACATTGAAGTTGAAATTAAGGCAGCTCAAAAAAGTGAAGTAGTTGATAATTTAATAGATTATTTGCATAAATTCGGCGAAAAGAAATATCATCTTTTACCAATTAAGGTAGAAGACCGCATAGTCACAATTAAACCTACTGAGATTATTAAAGTAGAAATCCAAACAACAGATATCACATTTTATACTACTAAAGACATAATAAAAACCACTGGTCGCTTATATCAGGTACTTGAAAAATTGGGTGATGGGTTTATTCAGGTTTCTAAACATGGCATTATCAATATTAATTTTCTGGAATCGATAGAAGTAGGCTTTGAAGGAAATATGATCGCACTTTTAAAAAATAATTTAAAAGCTGACGTTTCCAGATTATATTTGCCGGCATTAAAAAAAGAATTGGGGCTATAAAAATGAGGAAATTAAGTAATTTCATTAACTATTTCTTTACCGGTGTGGGCTTTGGTGCAGCTACTTATTTGATAATACTGACTTTTGCTTCTCCTAGTATTCCTACCCGTTTAGGTGTTATTTCTGTTTTTATTATTTCAGGGTTAATAGGAATTTTATCAATGATTTTTGCAATGGATGTACCAACTGCTATTGCCTTTAGTGTTCATATCATAGGCACATTTTTGCTGGTGTTATTAATGTGCTGGATAAATAAGTGGCCGATTAATTTTTGGTTGGTTGGTGTCTTTGTCTTAGTTTATATCGTTATTTGGCTGATCGTTATTCTGTCGCAAGTACACACGGTGAATAAAATCAATTCTAGAATTAAAAAAAGAAATGCGAAAAAATAAATAATTTTGAAATATATAAAAGCCTTGGAATAGAAAATACTCCAAGGCTATATTTTTTGTTCTATAAAAGTCTTTAATATAGATTTTTATACTTTAATTAAGTTTGATTTCTCTTTTGCACATAAACATAAACCGGCCAGCCGCTAAGGGTCAATAAAATGCCTGTAAGTGATAATAGTGGCTGGGTTAGCGTAGTGGTAACAACAATAAATAAAGCACCACAGATCCCAAGAATAGGTGGAAGAGGATACCAAGGAGTTTTGTACGGTCGTAAAAGATCTGGTTGCCTTTTGCGTAGGATAAGGACACCTAAAAATAATAAAATTGAAAAAATCCAGGAAACATAAACCAGCATGTTTGTTAATGAATCAAATGTACCAGAAAAAATCATAATGGTAGCAATTACGCATTCAAAAATCATGCTGTTGGTAGGCACAATTGTTTTAGAATTTAATTTGCTGAAAAAGTTTGCAGCTGGCAATTTCTTTTCTTTGCCTAAAACATAAGGCATTCTGGATCCCAAAAGAAGGTGGCCATTAATGGCACCAAACACTGAAACTAAAATTCCTGTAGCAACCAAAGTTCCCCCCACACTACCAAAGAGCTTTTTGGCGGTAAGTAGAGCTGTTGTCTGGTTACCTACAACTTTTGACCAGGGAATAACTCTAACATAACTCCAGTTAAGAAGAGTATAAATGATTGTTACCCCAAAAAGTCCCCAAATAATAGCTTTGGCTAAAGTTTTTGCGGGATTTTTGATTTCACTTGCTAAGTTGCCGATACTTAACCAACCATCATAAGCAAAAAGCACAGCTAAAAGAGCTTGTCCGAAGGCCATAGCTCCCGAAGCAGATGTTATTTTAGGCGCTGGAGCACCTGCTAGCTGATTAGGTCCACTATAAAACAAAGCAAAGATTATTATTGCAGCAATCGGCAATAGCTTAATAACTAAAGTTATTTTTTGTACCTGACCACTCAATTTTGATCCGATCCAATTGATCAAAAGAATTGCCAGCATCACGATTAGAGCAATCACTGTAGTAGATAAGTCTTTAAAATGCGGTATTTCTTTTAGTTGGGTCGCAAATACGATTGAAAGTGCAGCGATATTTGCCGGATAATAGACAATTATTAGCGACCAGCCAAACAAAAAGGCAACTTTGGGACCGTATATTTCTTCCAGATATCTGACGGGTCCGCCATCTTTGGGATATATTGACGCTAACTCAGCTATGCTTAATCCTGCCATTAGAGTAATGAAGCCGGCAAATGGCCATACTATGATACTTAGCCAGGCATTGTGAGTTAAAGCTGAAATGTTAGCAATTTTGAAAAAAGCACCGCCACCAATCATGGTGCCCATGACAGTGGCTAGAGCGGCGAAAAAGTTGAGTTGTCTTTTCATATTTTTACCTTACTTAAATTGAATGATAAAAGTAATTATATGCTTTGATAGACAAAATTAAAAGATGATGATTTGAAAATTAAAAAAACTTTTTCTGAAAGCGTTACGCAGTATTTGCTAATTTATATTTACATAACCCATTTGATCGGGTAAAATAAACATGACTATCGGATAGTTATTACTAATGATTATTATGTAAGCTAAACCTGTTTGTCACACAATTTAAATCATCAATTTGGTTCTTGTGTGCAAGCAGGTTTTTATTTTTTATTGAAAGGAGGAGAATTGAGTGTTTATTAAGCGTGGGATCAACAATAATGTTTCTTTTGTAGTCGACGACAAAGGTAAAGAATTAATTGTTACAGGAAGAGGAATAGCTTTCGGAAAACATGTTGGCGATGAAGTTGATGAAAGCAAAATAGAATATTATTTTCCAGTATTACCTCAAGAGATCTCCTCAGCTATGGCAAAATTGTTGGTTAATATACCAATTGAATATTATGCAATTGCTAATGACATAGTTGACAAGGCAAAATCAAAGTTAAAACAGGAGTTAAATCAAAGTCTAATCGTAGCTTTAACTGATCATATTTACAGAGCAGTTGAGCAGGCTAAAAAGGGCATAAAAATTTCGAATCCATTGATTTTAGATATAAAAAGGATTTACCCTCAAGAGTTTGAAGTTGGTCTTTTTGGCATCAAATTAATTCGTAATATGACTGGTTGCATTTTGGCTGAAGACGAAGCAGCCACAATTGCTTTACATGTAGTGAACAGTGAGTTGGAAAATAAGGGAGATTTTAACGGTTATCGTGTAGTTGAGATAGTTCATTGGGTTACGAATTACGTTTTTGATTATTTTAAGATCGATTTTGCTGAGAAAGCAGATCCACTGTATTATCAGCGCTTTGATACTCATGTTCGCTTTTTTGCTCAAAGAATTTTAGATAATGATTATAAAGAAAATGACGTTAATTCTTCTCTGCTAGTTGTTTTGTCTGATAAACAATATCAAAGGGAAAAAGATTGTGTGAACAGTCTCAGTGCTGAATTTGCTCAAAAATTTGGCATCACCATTTATCAGGAAGAACGCGCCTATTTAGTACTTCATATTCACAATATGTTGAAAAACATAATCTCAAAGGAGAAATAAAATGGGAAAATATACCTCGTTGAGTAAATTTATAGTAAAAAACATCGGTGGAAAGGACAATGTGGTCTCATTAATTCATTGTTTTACCCGATTGCGTTTTGTTTTAAAAGATGAAAGCAAGGCAAATACCGAGGCTCTTAAGAAAAATGAAGAGATAGTTGACGTGATCCAAGCTAACGGACAATATCAAATAGTGATTGGCATGCACGTAGAATCAGTTTTTGACGAGATTAACAGCCTCTACCACTTTAGCGGAGGGGAAACTGTAGCAGACGAAGAGGCCCTGAAAGAAGATACGAAACTAATTGATAAAAAACAATCCTTATGGGATAAAGCAGTAGACCTTTTATCTGGTATCTTTGTCCCAATTTTGGGAGTTTTATGTGCAAGCGGTATGGTTAAGGGACTGCTGGCAATTTTGACCACAGCGGGTGTCTTAAAGAATACAGATGGCACATATATTATCTTGTATGCTATTGGTGACGCCTTATTTTATTTCTTTCCAGTATTTTTAGCAGTTACGGCTGGTAAAAAATTTCATGTTGATCAAATGACCTCGCTTGTTATTGGTACGGCAATTATTTATCCTACTTTGATACAGGCAATGTCAGGCAAAGCTGCAGCAACAGTTTTGTCGGGTACGATATTTCAAACTAAGGCTTATTTAACTTTCTTACATATACCTGTTTTGTTAAATAACTATACTTCGACTGTCATTCCTATTATCCTTGCAGTTTGGGCAGCATCTTATGTCCAACGTTTTGCTAAAAAAATCAGTCCGGCATCCGTGGCAAATTTTCTTGTACCATTAATAACCATATTGGTGATTGTGCCACTAACTTTATTAGTAGTTGGTCCAGTATCAATTTGGTTGTCAGATATTATTGCTTGGATTGTAAAAGAGTTATATAAACTTAGTCCAATCTTATTAGGTGCCTTTATTGGAGGAATGTGGCAAATATTAGTAATCTTTGGCGTGCACAATGCCATTATCCCAATAGTACTGAACAATTTAGCCACACAAAAATTTGATGTTATTTTTGCCGCCAATATAGCCTGTCCTTTTACTCAGCTTGCAGCACTTTGTGCACTGGCTTTGATCCTTAAAGATACTAAGCAAAAGCGCAATACTATTGCTTCAATTTTCCCAGCAATTTTTGGGATTACTGAGCCGGCAATTTATGGTGTTACTTTGCCACTGAAAAAACCATTTTTCATTAGTTGTATTTCTTCAGCTATTGGTGGTATTTTAGCAATGTTAATGGGAGTTAAATTTTATCAAATGGGTGGACAAGGTATATTCGCTTTCCCTTGCTTCCTTTCTCCTAATGCTACTAATTTTTCCGGTATTATTAGTGCAGTGATAGTAGTATTAATTTCCATGGCAATTTCATTTTGCTTAACTCTCATTTTTTGCAAACCAAAAAAGCAAACAAATAATATTTAAGAAAAGGAGCATTGCAAATGACCGAAATAAATTTAAAGGGCAATCCATTCTACTTGAAAGATGAGCAGATTGATAATATTAAACTGCTCATGTCTAAGATGACAGTCAGAGAAAAAGTGGGCCAATTATTTTGCTTATTGGGCAATTATTCAACCGAACAAGAAATAAAAGAGGTTATTGAGAACTATCGGCCTGGTGGCATGATGTTTCGTCCGCAAAAGAGTTCTAGCATTCAGGCCTTGCAGCGTTATATTCAGGAGGTTTCCCCAATACCGCTATTGCTTGGCGCCAACCTTGAATCTGGTGGAGACGGCATAGGTACTGATGGGACCTTTTACGGCAGACAAATTGAAGTAGCGGCTTCTAATGATAAAAAGAACGCATACCGCTTAGGATTAATTTCTGCTCGTGAAGGTGGCGCTGTGGGATGTAATTGGTCATTTGCTCCTGTAGTAGATTTCAACAAAAATTTTGCTAATCCAATCATAAATGTTAGAACATACGGTGATAATCCTGATACTGTCATATCAATGGCCCAGGAATATATGAAAGCATGCCAAAGTTCAGGTATGGCGGTCGCAATTAAGCACTTCCCAGGAGACGGTGTGGATGATCGCGACCAGCATCTTCTGACATCAGTTAACTCACTAGGCGTTTCTGACTGGGATAAAACATATGGCAAAATTTACCAGGCTATGATTGATAATGGAGCACTGACATTGATGGCCGGTCACATTTATCAACCTGCTTATACGAGATACTTTAATCCAGATGTGAAAGATGACGATATTTATCCTGGTTCACTATCATACGAATTGCTTCATGATTTATTAAGAGAGAAACTAGGATTTAATGGTTTGATTTCAAGTGATGCTACTAACATGGCCGGTTTTAGTTCACAAGGAAAAAGAGCAGAGCTGTTGCCTCAAGCAATTAATGCTGGTTGTGACATGCTTTTATTTACCAGAGACTTGGAAGAAGATTTTAATTTTGTATTTGATGCAGTGAACGAGGGCGTAATATCAACAGACAGATTGAATGACGCTGTTATTAGAGTATTAGCTACAAAAGAAGCATTGCACTTATTTTTAAAGCAAAGAAATAATACTTTGGTTCCTGAAAAAGAGGCTTTAAAAGTTTTAAAATGTCCAGAACATGTTAAATGGGCTAAAGAATTAGCAGATGAGTCAATTACTTTAGTTAAAGACAAGCAAGATGTTCTACCTTTGACATTGCAGAAAAACAAGAAGATTCTGGTTTTCGTTATAGGAGATGTTGTTAGTGCCAGCGGCAAACCGCCTGTTTCAAGTATTTTTATTACAAGACTAAAAGAAGAAGGATTTAATGTAACTGTATTTGATCCTGAAAATGAAGACTTAAAGGACTTAATGGTTAATGGTTCCGTCAAAGAGCTAAAAGCCAGGTTTGATACGGTAATATATTTTGCTAATGTTAAAACAGCCAGCAATCAAACAACTGTCAGGTTAAATTGGCTTAAGCCAATGGGCTATAACGTTCCTTGGTTTGTACACGAAATCCCTACTATTTTTATTTCAATCGCTAATCCATATCATTTGCAAGATGTTCCAATGGTAAAAACATATATCAATGCTTATACAGCAAATGAATATGTTCCAGCAATTTTAGTAGATAAGTTATTAGGTAAATCTCCATTTAAAGGTAAGAGTCCAGTTAATGCATTCTGCACTTATTGGGATACACATATATAGGAAGGAAAAATATGCTTAATTTTTTTAAGAGAAACGAAACTATTTATTCCCCATGCTCAGGTCTTTTTAAAACAATTGCTGAAGTTAATGATGAATTGTTTGCTTCTAAAAAAATGGGTGATGGTTTTGCGGTAGTTCCTACAGATACGGAGATTTATTCTCCAATTACGGGGGTTATAACCATGTTGGCTCCAAGCAAACATGCTATTGGCGTTGAAAGTAAAAATGGAACAGAAATAATGATTCACATGGGTATTGACACCGTTGAGCTTAACGGAAGCCCTTTTAACATTAAAATAAAGAAAGGTGATAAGGTCAAAAGAGGTCAGTTACTTGCCAATTTCGACTTTAAGCAGGCAAAAGAAGCGGGCAAGGAAACCGACGTAATTGTGATCATTTTAAATAATAAGAAAATTGATTTTGATCAAACTAGTATGAGTCAGGTTAATTCACAAACAGAGATTGGATCTTTACCTAAATAAATATTTTAGGAGATATACATTAATAAAATTAATAACACATTTGAGGGTAATTTCAAATGTGTTATTATTTTTGGTAGAAGTAGGTTATTTGAAAATTATGCTAATTAAGAGGTTTTAAAGTTTAAATGAATAAAGTTACAGTTATTGGCAGTATTAATTTAGATACTAATTTGCGCGTAAAACAAATGCCCAGACCAGGTGAAACCGTTCATGCGTCAGAACATTATTCTGCCGCAGGCGGTAAAGGCGCAAATCAAGCAGTTGCTGCGGCAAGGTCAGGATGTGAAGTTAGCTTTATCGGTGGTGTAGGTGATGATGCACCGGGAAAAGAGATGCTGGGCTCACTTAAGAGAGAAGGCATTAATACCCAAGGTATTATCACAGCTAAAAAAGAATCAACCGGACAAGCATTTATTACAGTAGATGATAATGGTCAGAATTCAATTACTATTTATGCAGGTGCAAATTATGCTTTTGGACCAGCTGAAGTTGAGCAGAATCAGGATTTGATTAAAGATTCTGACTTTCTTATCGCACAATTTGAGACCCCACTTGCAGCAACAATTAAAGGTTTCGAAATTGCTCATGATGCGGGCGTAAAAACAATTTTAAACCCAGCTCCTGGAATGGCTAAAATCCCTGCTGATTTGTTGAAGCTTACTGATATCATTACACCAAACGAAACAGAAGCTGAAACCATCACTGGGATAAAGGTGACTGATGAAAGAACTGCGCAAATGGCTGCTGCCAAGCTACATGATCAGGGCGTAAAAATAGTTATTATTACAATCGGTGCTAAAGGAGCATTTTACGACTATCAAAATAAAAGTGAACTGGTTCCAGCTTTTAAAGTCAAGGCTGTTGATACTACAGCTGCTGGCGACACTTTTATTGGTGCAATGACCAGTATATTGCAGCCAGATTTGTCTAACTTAAAAGATGCAGTTCTTTTTGCTAATAAAGCTTCATCAATTACTGTGCAAAAATATGGTGCTCAGCCCTCAATTCCTTATGCAAAAGATATTAAAGTTGGTAAATGACGACCTGATTTTTAATTTTAGTTTCAGAAATTAAGATTGCTTTATTTAGTATAGCGAAAACGCCTTTTTAAAATCTATCTTTAGTATAATAAAAGAGTAATTGAGAGTTTGCTGAGATATTTCAACAGTTTTAAAAAGAAAGGCACTTAATTATGACAACAAAAATAGGTATTATCGGTGATGGTCATGTTGGCTGTACGGTTGCACATGAATTAATTATTTCAGATTTAGCAGACGACTTAGTAATGATTGATGTTAATGAGGGCAAGGTTAACGCTGATGCAATTGACTTTGAAGATGCAATGGCCAATTTGCCATATCATACCAACATCATTGTTAATGATTATGATGCACTAAAAGACGCTGACATTGTCATTAGTACATTAGGGAAAATATCATTAGAAACAAAGGGTGATCGGTTCCAAGAACTTGAATATAATAAAAATCAATTAAGCCCGATTACAGAATCTATCAAAAATAGTGGCTTTAACGGTATTCTGATTGTTATTTCCAACCCAGTAGATGCAATAACCAGTCTTTATCAGCAATTAACTGGTTTACCCAAAGAACATGTTTTGGGCACTGGTACTTTACTTGATACAGCAAGAATGAAAAAAGTTGTTGCTAAAAAGTTTAATGTTGATCCTCGTTCTGTGAGTGGTTTTGCATTGGGTGAACATGGCGATACTCAGTTTACAGCCTGGTCAACAGTAAAAGTATTTGAACAGCCATTAACTGAATTGGCTAAAAAAGAATCATGGCAGCCAAGTGACTTAGAAGATGAAATCAGATTTGGTGGTCAAAAAGTGTTTATGGGCAAGCAATACACTAATTATGGGGTTTCGGCTGCTGCGGTGAGAATTGTGCGGGCCGTTTTAACAGATTCACGGACAGAATTACCAGTATCAAGTTACCAAGAAAAGTATGGTACTTACATGTCTTATCCTGCAATTGTTGGCCGAAAAGGCATAGTTCACAAAATTAATTTACAGCTAACTCCAGCTGAAGAAAAATTGTTGGAAAAATCTGCTGCAGCAATTAAAGAAAAGTCACAGTCTTAAGAAAATTAAATAAATAGACCAAACGCGTTTAATCAAGCGCGTTTTTTATTAGCCCAAAGATAGAAAATGAGAGTAATATTAAGCAAAGTTATTGACAAAAAGTAAGTAAAAGCATAGCATTAGAAGCACTGATAGATGTTTTAGAAAGAAGTGCAGTTAATGAGACAAATGCAAAGAACTGAAAAGAAATGTATTTCATTAGATCATTTGCAAAATAATTGTTTCTTTTAGTATTCGCACTCAAATTTAAAACAATAAGTATTTAGGACCTGCGAATAAAGTATCCGCAGGCCTTTTGTTTTGTTAGAACTACTGTGACAAATAATGAGACTTCTGAGTCCATTTAAGTACTGCAGGGGGAGGTTAAAAATGAGCTGGCAAATTATTAATCAAAGTTTGCCTATTTTTGCAAAAGCTTTTCAACTGACTATCTGGTTGTCTGCTGTTGGCATAATTTTTTCTATTGTAGTGGGAGTTTTCTGCAGTTTAATCCAATATTTTAAAGTACCAATTTTGAGTCAACTAATAACAGCTTATGTAGAGTTAGCAAGAAATACACCTTTATTAATTCAATTGTTTTTCCTATACTATGCTTTTCCAGTTATTGGACTAAAAATGTCAGCCCAAACTTGCGGCATTATTGGTCTGGTATTTCTTGGTGGAGCATATATGGCTGAAGGTTTTACAGGAGGTTTTGCCGGGGTCAGTGCCACTCAGATTGATGATGGTAAAGCTTTAGGGATGAATAATCTGCAATTGGCCCGTTATGTTGTCTTTCCGCAAGGCTTTGCGCTAAGTATGCCTGCCTTAACAGCAAACATCATATTCTTGATTAAAGAGACTTCCATTTTTTCAGTAATTGCTATTCCTGAATTAACTAATACAGCTCTAGACCTAATTGGAATGTATTACCGGACAAATGAGTATCTGCTAATTTTGGTGATTGCCTACGCAATTATTTTAATTCCAATTATTTTACTGTTAACTTATTTAGAAAGGAAGGTACGCTATGGCACATTCGGCGATTAATGTTTTCTTTAGCGGCAATAACTTTAGCAGAATTTTACAAGGCTTGTGGACTTCTGTTTGGATTGCAGGTGTTAGTTTGGTTATTGGTCTTGTTTTAGGTACATTCCTAGGCGTATTGCGCACCTTACCCAATAAAATAATTCGGTTTATTTTACGGCTATATCTGGAATTCTTCAGGATAGTTCCTACAATTGTACTATTATTTTTGTTCTACTATATTTTACCGCGCAGTTTTCACATCAATTGGCCTGCCAGTTGGATGGCAGTTTTAGCCTTTGCCCTATGGGTTGCTGCTGAGTTTAGTGATATCGTTCGTGGAGCAATAGAATCAGTTCCTATTGCTCAAAAAGAATCAGGCTTGGCTTTGGGCTTAAGCAAAGTGCAACTTTTTCGCTACGTTTTATTGCCCCAAGCCGTGCAGCTTGAGTTGCCAGCAACTATTAATCTGGCTACAAGAGTGATTAAGACTACCTCTTTACTAATGATGATCAGTATTATGGATGTCATCGCGATTGGACAACAGATTATTGAAGCGAATAACCAAAAATATCCGACAGCTGTTTTCTGGATTTACGGTCTGATTTTCTTTTTATATTTCATAATAGATTATCCATTATCAGTATGGTCTAAACGGCTAGCAGCAAAGCAGGACAGGTGAGATAAATGACAAAAGAAGTTTTACGCGTTGAACATCTAAACAAGTTTTATGGTGATTGGCAAGCTTTACATGATATTAGTTTTACTCTGCATCAAGGTGAAGTTTTGACATTATTAGGTCCTTCCGGTTCTGGTAAAAGTACTTTAATTAGGTGCTTAAACGGCTTGGAAGATTTTAAAAGTGGCTCGCTCTATTTTAAAGGACAAAAGATTGAGAACGATGCTAAAAATTGGCAGGCTTTACGTCAAAAAATTGGCATGGTTTTTCAAAGTTATGATTTGTTCCCTAACTTTACCGTTCTTGAAAATATTTTACTGGCACCGGTAAAAGTACAAAAAAGACCTGAAGAAGAAGTCAAAAAAGAGGCTCTGCAGCTGTTAAAACGAGTAGGATTGGAAAAATACGTTGATACTTATCCTCGAGAATTGTCTGGTGGACAAAAACAAAGAATTGCTATTGTCAGAGCACTGGCCATGCACCCCGAAGTAATGCTGTTTGATGAAGTTACAGCTTCTCTTGATCCCGAGATGGTTCGGGGCGTTTTACAAATTATGACCGATTTATCTCGCGTTGATCATATGACAATGATTATCGTAACCCACGAAATGAACTTTGCACGCCAAATAGCAGATCAGGTTTTATTTCTAGAAGAGGGCAAAATATTGGAAAATACACCTGGCAAAGAATTTTTTGAACATCCCCAAACAGATCGTGCTCGTGATTTCTTGACTAGTATGGACTTTTAAGGAGTAAATAATGAAGAAAAATAAAAGCAGAAATATTATTATTGGTGTTTTAGTAGTTTTAATTATTGCAGTTGCCGCATTTTTTGGTATTAAGTCATCAAAAAATAATAGCAATAATGCGAATGAAAGCAGCGTGACTGCGATTAAAAAGCGGGGCGTTTTACGGGTTGCCGTGTTTGGTGATTTGCCTCCTTATGGTTGGGTTGATGATCATGGTAACCGTGTGGGTTATGATGTTCGTCTTGCACGGCAAATGGCTAAGGATTTGGGTGTCAAAGTGAAATTTATCCAAGTTAATGCGAATAATCGCGTTGACACTCTTAATTCAAATAAAGCCGATATTGTTCTAGCTAACTTTACAGAAACACCTGAGCGTAAACAAGTTGTTGATTTTGCTAAGGCATACATGAAGGTATCAGTTGGAGTTATTTCTCCTAAGAATGCACCAATTACAAGCGCTTCTCAGCTAAAGGGTAAAAACTTGATTGTCAACAAGGGCACAACGGCAGAAAATTACTTTACCAAAAAGGGCGGTGTAGACTTGTTGAAATTTGACTCTAAAACGCAGCAATTTAACGCTTTCAAAAATAAGCGCGCTGCTGCTTTAGCAGATGACAATTCATATCTTTATGCTTGGGTAAAGAAGAATCCTAATTACACTGTTGGAATTAAAAATATTGGCCCTAATCAATTCATTTCTCCTGCGGTCAAAAAGGGTAATAAGTCTCTTTTAAATTGGACGAATAAAGAAATTACTAAGTTAGCAAATAAAAAATTCTTTACTGATGATTATAATAAGGAACTCAAACCATACTTTGGCAAAGAAGTTAAGCCAAGCGACATTGTTTTAAATTGATGCAGCTGCTATAATAAATAAGTCTTGAATTTTATTATCAAAAATGATAAGGTATTAAACGTTAATCGATTAATCTATGACTTGAAATAGGAGTCATGGCAAAGGAGTAATAATTATGAAACAAGACATTCATCCAGATTACCAACAAGTAGTCTTTATGGATTCAGCAACTGGTGCTAAATTTGTTGCTGGTTCAACATTAAAGCCAAAAGAAACAGTGGATTATGAAGGTAAAACTTACCCACTAGTTCGGGTTGAAATTACTTCAGATTCCCACCCATTTTACACTGGCAAGCAAAAGTTTGCTCAGGCCGATGGTCGAATCGAAAAGTTCAACAAGAAGTATGGCATGAACAACAAGTAATATCTTCAATCTGGTGGAAGGCAGTCCCATTGGGGCTGCTTTTTTATGTAAAGCATAATTGTTATACTACCTAAATAAGGAGTATAATTATTACTTTAGCAAAAAAACTCTTTTCGGCTAGGAGATAAAAAAATGAAAATGCAACTGGCAGAAATAGCCAAAGCAATAAATTCAAAGTGTGAAGGCAATGATCAGACCGTTATTACTTCTGTTGCCTTTGATTCTAGAAAAATCGCTACTGGCGGCTTATTTGTACCGCTAAAGGGCGATAGAGACGGTCATGATTTTATCAATAGTGCAATTAGCAACGGAGCAAGTGCTACATTGTGGCAAAAGGATCATCCTAATAAACCTGATAATATTGCAGTTTTAGAAGTTGATGATCCGTTAACTAGTATGCAGGAACTGGCTCAGTACTACTTAAATAAGGTTAACCCTACTGTTGTGGGTATTACCGGATCAAATGGTAAAACCACTACTAAAGATATGACAGCAGCAGTTTTAGCGAAGAGATTTAATGTTCATAAAACTGATGCTAACTTCAATAATGAAATTGGCGTGCCCATGACTATTTTAGACATGAAACCAAATACAGAAATCTTGGTTTTAGAAATGGGTATGGATCATGCGGGACAATTACATAAACTGAGTGAATTGACTCATCCAGACGTTACAGTTATCACTATGATTGGCGAAGCTCACATTGAATTTTTAGGTTCACGTGCGGGAATTGCCGATGCCAAAATGGAAATTACCGATTTTTTACGTGAAGATGGCGAACTAATATATAATGGTGATGAACCACTTCTGCGTGAAAGAGCTAATAAAATAACACAGGCAAAAGTTACATTTGGTTTTGCCAAAAATGATACAGTTTATGCAACGGGCTATCGCAGCTACAAACATCATGCTACATTTACGATTAATAACTCTGATCATAAATTTACTATTCCCATGATTGGCAAACACAACGTTTCTAACGCGCTTTCTGCTCTTTGTGTCGGCAGGCACTTTGGTGAAAGTGATGAAGAAATCGCTACAGCTTTGGAAAAATTTACTCCGACGGCTGACAGAATGGAATGGGAAAAAGGTGATGTTGGAGAAGACATCATGAGCGATGTTTATAACTCTAATCCTACTGCCGTCCGTGCTGTGATAACCAGTTTTGGTCAGATTCAGGTTCCTGCAGGTAGTCGGCGAATCGCTGTTCTGGGTGATATGTTAGAATTAGGAAACAGGTCAGCTGCTCTTCATGCTGGTCTGGCGGATTGTCTCGATCCTCAGGTAATTAATGAAGTTTATTTATTTGGTACAGAGATGAAAAATCTGGCAACTGCACTTAAAGAGAATTATAAACCGGAAAACTTGCATTATTATACCAAAGACCAAATGCAACATATGATTACTGACTTGAAAAATGATATAAAGCCGAACGATATTGTGGTTTTGAAGGGTTCGCATGGGATGCACCTGGAAAAAGTAGTAGAACGGCTTAGATAAGGAGAATTTTGTGAAATTTTCAGAATTAGGATTAAAAGATGAGCTGTTAAAGGCAATTAAGCGTTCAGGCTTTGAGGAAGCTACGCCAATTCAGGAACAAACTATTCCTTTAGCTTTAGCTGGCAAAGATGTAATTGGACAGGCTCAAACAGGTACCGGTAAGACGGCAGCTTTTGCTTTACCGATCTTGCAAAATTTAGATAAGCACAATAAAGTAATTCAGGCACTAATTATTGAACCGACTCGTGAACTAGCTATTCAAACACAAGAAGAGCTTTTCAGACTTGGTCGTGACGAGAATGCACGGGTACAGGTTGTCTATGGTGGTGCTGATATTGGTCGTCAAATTCGTTCTCTTAAAAATCATGTACCAGCAATTTTGGTAGGTACACCGGGACGTTTACTTGATCATTTAAAACGTAAAACGATTGATTTGGAAAATGTTAATACCATTGTTTTAGATGAAGCTGATGAAATGTTAGACATGGGTTTCATCCAAGACATTGAAAGTATTTTGAGTTACGTTAAGAACCGTAAACAGACCTTGTTATTTAGTGCCACAATGCCAAAACCAATTTTGAACATTAGTGAAAAATTCATGAACAATCCTGAAATTGTGCGCATTAAGACTAAAGAATTAACTGCTGACTTAATTGACCAGTATTTTGTGCGTGCTAAAGATTCAGAAAAATTTGACATCATGTGTCGCTTGATTGATGTTGAAAGTCCTGATTTGGCAGTGGTTTTTGTCAGAACTAAACGGCGCGTTGACGAGGTTACCAGGGGCTTACAGGCACGTGGTTATAATGCCGCAGGGATTCATGGCGATTTATCACAGGCGCGGAGACTTACTGTGTTAAAAAGATTCCGTGCCGGAAAATTAGATATTTTAGTGGCTACTGATGTAGCTGCCCGTGGTCTGGATATTTCCGGTGTAACACATGTATACAATTACGATATACCACAAGATCCAGATTCTTATGTTCACCGTATTGGTCGTACTGGGCGAGCTGGTCAAAATGGTAGTTCCATCACTTTTGTTACGCCAAATGAAATTGGTTATATGAGAACGATTGAGCAGTTAACTAAGAAAAAAATGACGCCTCTTCGTCCGCCTTCTGATGATCAGGCCTTACGTGGCCAATTGAAGGTTGCTAAGTCTAAGATTGAAGATCTAATGAAAGAGGATTTATCCAAATATACCGATGATGCAAATGAATTGTTAGAAAACTATTCAGCAGTTGATTTGGTGTCCGCCTTTTTGAAGAACTTGTCTAAGGACTCCTCGAATGTAGAGGTTAAAATCAGTTCGGAAAAGCCTTTGCCATATAAGGGCAATGGTCGTGGAGGTCGTGGTCATTATAGCCGCGTAAGGAATAGTCGTGGGGGCTATCGCGGTGATCGTAACCGCAGCCGTGGCAATTATCGTGGAGGCCATTCTCGCCGCTCCGGTAATGGCAGAAATTTTATTATTAAAAATAAAAAAGGTTAATGTTTTTACTAAAAAAGAGTTGTGGCAATTTACAACTCTTTTTTAGTATTATATTTTTGATATTACGAGGAAAAGAAAATGATTGTTGGAGTCGGTATTGATGCTGTTGAAGTTGAACGTGTAGAAAAAATTATTGCTAAAGGGGATAATTTTGCTCGTAAAGTATTAACTCCTAAGGAATTTGAGCAGTACCAAAAACTCTCAGGCAGACGTAAGGCTGAATATTTGGGAGGTCGCTTTTCTATCAAGGAATCCTTTGTCAAAGCTATCGGAACAGGTTTCGGCAAAGGTATTGGCTTGCAAGATATAGAAACATTGTGGAATGAATTAGGGCACCCCGTCACGACATCGACTAAATTTAACGGCAAGATTTTCCCCAGTATTACTCATGATAGACATGAAATAGTTACATTAATTGTTTTGGAGAAATAAAATGGTTCCTGGAATTCATAGACCTGCAGCGGTATATGTTGATTTAGCTGCAATCAGACAAAATATCAAAGAAGAAATTAAACATTTAAGACCTGAACAAAAGTTGTTTGCTGTAGTCAAAGCAAATGCATACGGTCATGGGGCAGTACGTGTTGCTCAAGAAGCAGTCAAGGTTGGTGTCAGTGGTTTTTGCGTTGCTATTTTAGATGAAGCTTTAGAACTAAGGCGTTCTGGAATAGTCCAGCCAATTTTAGTTTTGGGCGTGACTCCTGAAAAGTACGCTTCGCTAGCAGCTGTCAATAGTATTTCTTTGGCAGTTCCGAATTTAAAATGGCTGCAAGGAGCTGAACCAGAACTAAGTCAGAACCACCTGCAATTAAAAATTCACTTAGCGGTGGATTCTGGCATGGGACGCATTGGCTTTAGCGAGGATAAAGAATTTATTGCTGCAAACGATTTTTTGCTGAATAATCCGAATTTTAACGTTGAAGGAATGTTTACCCATTTTGCTTCTGCAGACAGCAGTGATGATACCTACTTTCAGAGCCAAGTTGACCGATTTGATCATTTTAAAAGTTTGTTGAAATTAAAGCCAAGGTGGATTCACGTTGATAACACTGCAGCCAGTGTGTTTGATAAGAAGGTTCACAGTGATTTGGTGCGTTTTGGTATTGGTATTTATGGCTTAAATCCTTCATCAAATCCAGTAAGTCCTGATTTAAAGACCGTAATTAAATTAAAGCCGGCATTGTCCTTTGTTAGTGAGCTGGTACAGGTTCACACCATTCATAAAGGACAGGGAGTGGGTTATGGATCTACATACATTGCTGATAAGGAACAAATTATTGGTACGGTACCAGTTGGATATGCTGATGGCTTTATTCGTAAATTTCAGGGTTTCAAACTTAAGGTGGGTTCTGAGTATTGTCCCATAGTTGGTCGAGTGTGCATGGATCAATTGATGGTGCAATTGCCTTATGAAATGCCAGTAGGAACAAAAGTAGTTTTGATTTCAAATGACCCAGATGCACCAAACAGTATCAAAAAAGCAGCAGATTATGTTGACACTATTCATTATGAAGTTGCCTGTTTACTGGATGATCGTTTGCCGCGGAAATACTATAATTAATAACAGGGAAGCAAAAAGCACATCAAGCTGATGTGCTTTTTATAATGATGATATTTAATTGTTATCTTCTTGATTGATATAAACACCTGGATTTTCATCGCTCATCAGTGTCATTCCAGCTTGAAGATCCTCGATTTCAGCAACTACATAACTTTTACGTTCAAGCCGCCTAACAATTTCTTTTAAGGTATCTTCAGTAAGTCCTGCCGGTAATGTAAACAAGATACGTCTCACAGCATTGTTTGTTTCACCGGCTGTAGATGCGTCAAGACTCATTACACCAGCTATGGCACAAAACTTACTGATGATTTTAGTCATCTTTGCCAGATTTCCTTGTGAATCATCAGTTAAAACAGTAAGTACGTAGGACCCTGTTTTTATGTTCCAAGCCTCTGATAACATACCAAGTAATTTCGAGTGAGTTAGAATGCCATAAAATTTATTTTCTTCATCTAAAACCGAAATGTAAGGTAAATCCTTAATTGTGAAGAAAACTTTAAAAAATGGTGAATTAACCTTGATAGTTTTCGTAGCATTTTTTAATAAATACGTAACTGGCAGGCTCATGTCCTTACCTTGAGATTTATGGCGGTAAATGTGCATTTTATAAATATTACCGCGGAAAATAGTGCCGGTATCATCTAAAATCGGTACACATCTAAACCCAGAATCCTCCAGAATTTTTAATGCTTCTTCAAGCGTAGCGTGTTCGTTAACTGTAGTTAAATAATCTTTTTTTCTAACTAAAGATTTGATAAGCATGAAACTGCCTCCGTTGTAAAAATAATCCCAACAATTATATCATAAACAAATCAGGGATTAAATAAATATGAAAGGAAAATAACTATTCAGATAGATTTTAGCACTTGCGGTACAATTTAAAAAGCTAAATTAGTTAATGAAATCAAAGTGTAATAGTCTTTGAAAAAATTAAATCTGTTGATTGTGCTATCATTATTACGATAAAAAATAAGGGGAAATTAGATGAAAATTATAGCAGGACTAGGCAATCCAGGTAAAAAATATGATGGAACAAAACATAACACCGGTTTTATGGCCTTAGACCATTATTTACAAGAAAATAACTTAAGCCTTGAAAGAGAAAAGTTCGAAGGAAAGTATACGAAGCAAAAGATCGCTGGCGCTGATGTTATCTTGCTGGAACCACAAACTTTTATGAATGATTCAGGAAGATCTGTTGCGCAATTTGCCCGCTTTTTTAAAGTAGATCCACAGGATATTTTGATTATTCATGATGATATGGACATGCCTTTAGGGAAAATCCGCATCCGTGCAAATGGCAAATCTGGGGGTCATAATGGTATTAAAAGTATTATACGTGATCTGGGCACTAACGACTTTAACAGGCTGAAAATTGGTATTAGACATCCAAATAATGTTACAGAAGCCAGCGTCGTTTCATGGGTTTTATCACAATTTAATACTGAGCAAAAAAAGTTGATGGATGAAGCTTTTATGACTGCAAGTAAAGTTATAGCTGACTTTATTGCTGGAAAAAGCTCACAGTATTTAATGAACAAATATAATTAAAGATGCGTTTAACAAATATTATAGAAAAAGATCATGATCTGATAAATTTTATTGCCAATGTTAGCAAAGTAAAAAATTCTTTAATCACCGGAGCAAATGCCGGTGCTTTTGACTTGCTCTTATGCCAAATAGTAAAGACTTTGAGTAAGCCGTTAATTTTGCTGGAGGAAAACGAAAATAAAGCGCAAAAAATTTACACTGAATTAGATGCTCTTATGCCTGAGGAGAGTGTACAAATTTTTCCGGTTGACGCATCAATTGCAACTCAAACTGCTGTCACTTCACCTGACGAATTAAGCAGCCGCATTCAAGCACTTGATTTTTTACTAAGTCAAAAACCGGGCATTGTTGTTGCCACACCACAGGGACTGCAATATAAGTTGTCTGCTCCAGAAAAATATGAGGCAGCAAGACGCAAATTCGCTCCAGAAAATGAATATGACCTGGCTGAACTGACCAGCTGGCTTGTGCAGGTGGGATTTCAACGCGAAAATCTGGTGGCTAAACCAGGAGAGTTTGCGTTAAGAGGAGACATTTTAGACGTATACCCTCTTGATAGAGAAAATCCAGTTAGAATTGAATTTTTTGGTGACGAAATTGATACCATTAAGGAATTTGATCTAGCTAGTCAACGTAGTCAAAAACAAATTGATCAATTAGTTGTAACTGCCGCTCAAGATCGGATTTTTTCTACTAATAATTTCAAACAAGCAGCACAAAAGATAAGAAAAGCTATAGCAGATTCTCCTGCACCTGAAAAAGATGTTAAGAATCATTTTGCAGAATCCCTAGATGATTTGGAGAATGGGTCTTTACCGCAAAATTACGCTTTTTTGGCAGATTTTTTAATAGCTGAACCTAAAAATTTATTAGATTATTTGTCAGATTCAGGAGTAGTAATGCTGGATGACTGGCCTTTAATTGAGCAGTCTGTTAAGTCTGTCGATGAACAAAACGCAGGTTTCATTGACGATGAATTGAAAACTGGAGCAATGATCCCGGGACAGGAATTGCGCAGTGACTTTCATAAAAATTGGTCACAAGACCAACATAATCATATTTATTTTTCATTATTTCAGCGCAGTATCGGCCGTATAAAACTAGGACAGTTATTTGATTGGCAGACTAGAGAACCTCAGCAATTTTTCAGCCAAATGCCTTTGATCAAGTCTGAAATAGAGTCATATCAGAAAAAAAGTCAGACAGTTATTTTACAAGCCGATAACAACAAAAGGGCCAAACAAATTAGTCAAACAATGGCTGAGTTCGGCATGGATGTCCCTGTTGTACAGTCAAACGACTTAATGGAAAATCAAACTCAAATTTGCGTTGGCGGTTTTGCCAGTGGCTTTAGTTTGCCTAATAATAATCTAGTTTATTTAACTGAGCGAGAACTTTTTAATAAGGTATCTCACCATAGTCGACGAATTAAAACTATGGAGAATGCTCAAAGATTGCGGAGTTACACTGAACTAAAGCCAGGAGATTATGTTGTTCATGTTAATCACGGAATTGGACGCTTTGAAGGAATAAAAACGTTAGAAAACAATGGTGTAAAAAGAGATTATATTACCATTACTTACCAGCATGGTGATCAGTTATTTGTTCCAGCAGATCAGCTAAAACTGGTGCAAAAGTATGTTTCTTCAGAGGGCAAGAGGCCACACGTCAATAAACTTGGTGGTAGTGAGTGGGCCAAGACAAAAAGCAGGGTACAATCTAAAGTTGAAGATATAGCCGATGAACTAATTGATTTGTATGCAAAAAGAGAATCAGAAAAGGGGTTTGCTTTTTCAAAGGACGATGACCTGCAGCGACAATTTGAAGATGCTTTTCCTTATGTTGAAACGCCTGATCAGCTGCGCTCAATTAAAGAAATTAAGCACGACATGGAGCAGGAAAAACCGATGGATCGTTTGCTTGTGGGGGATGTAGGCTTTGGAAAAACAGAAGTTGCTTTAAGAGCAGCGTTTAAGGCAATAGAAGATAACAAGCAAGTGGCTTTTTTAGTACCTACAACAATCTTGGCGCAACAGCATTATGAAACGATTCAGGACAGGTTTAAAAATTTTCCCGTTAATTATGCTGTACTTTCCCGTTTTCAAACCCCTGCTGAAGCTAAAAAGATAACGGAAGGCTTGAAAGAAGGCAAGATTGACTTAGTGGTAGGTACGCACCGTTTGCTTTCAAAAGATGTAAAATTCAAAGATTTAGGCTTGCTCATTGTTGATGAAGAACAAAGATTTGGCGTGAAGCATAAAGAAAGGCTAAAAGAACTGAAAGCAAATATTGATGTTTTAACCTTGACTGCAACGCCAATTCCACGGACTTTGCACATGTCTATGATTGGCGTACGAGACTTGTCAGTCATGGAAACCCCACCATCTAATCGTTATCCTATTCAAACCTACGTGATGGAACAAATACCGAGTGTAATTAAGGAAGCTTGTATGAGGGAAATTGCTCGCGGTGGTCAAGTTTTTTACCTGCACAACCATATCGGTGACATCGATGACGTAGTAACAGAATTAGAGAATCTAATGCCAAGTGCTAGAATTGTTAGTGTCCACGGCCGTATGAGCAAAAATCAAATGGAAGATATTCTGTATCGGTTTTTAAACAGAGAATTTGATATTTTAGTTACCACAACAATCATCGAAACTGGTATTGATATGCCTAATGTCAATACTATGTTGATTGAAAATGCAGATCACTATGGTTTAAGTCAACTATATCAATTGCGTGGCAGAATCGGACGCAGTGCTCGTTTAGCATATGCTTATTTTTTATACCAGCCTAATAAAGTTTTAACTGAGGTCGGTGAAAAAAGGTTGGATGCTATTCGCGATTTTACTGAACTGGGTTCTGGTTTTAAAATTGCCATGCGAGATTTATCAATCCGTGGAGCTGGCAATATGTTAGGAGCACAGCAGCATGGCTTTATTGACAGCGTAGGTTACGATTTGTATTCTCAAATGCTGTCTGATGCAATTAAAAACCGTAAAAGTAAAAAGAAAGTTAAAAAAAGCAATGCTGAAATCAATTTAGGACTCGAAGCATATATTCCTGATGACTATATTAGCGACCAGGAGGAAAAAATAGAGTTTTATAAAAAGATCAAAACGGCTGGTACTGATGATATCGAACAAATTCAAGATGAATTAATTGATCGTTTTGGTAATTATCCTGAGCCGGTAGAAAATCTGCTAGCTGTTTCACAGCTAAAAGCTGAAGCAGATTTGGCTCAAGCACGCAACATTACTAAAGTTAATGATCATGAAGTAAAAGTTGAGTTTGCTAAAGAAGCGTCTAGTGAATTGCAGGGACCGAATATTTTTAAAGCTCTTGAACATGTAACATATAAGGTTAAAATTAGTTTTTCTCCAGCAAAAAGACTAGTTGTATTGTTAGAATTGCCTGAAAACATCCATCACCGGCAATTATTTGCTAATTTAGTAACATTTATGTCAGCAGTCAGTGATATCATACAAAAATAAGGAGAAAGAAATGAGAATTGATAAATTTTTAAAAGTTTCAAGATTAGTTAAAAGGCGTCCAATAGCTAAAGAAATGGCTGACCAAGGTCGAATCAAGGTGAATGATCATGTGGTTAAGTCCAGCTACGATGTTAAAATTGGAGATATTATTGAAGTTGGATATGGCTCAAAAGAAGTCAAAGCAAAAGTCTGTGCTATTAAAGAAACTACGAAAAAAGCTGAAGCAAGTGAATTATACGAATTGATAAATTAGTTTTTATCTTTAATGACATTTATAAGTGGTCTTGTTATAATTAAAATAGTATTTGTTTTGGTAATAGAGGTCAAAATTATGAACGGTCCACGGATATATAATTCACTTAGTCCGGAAGAGCAGGTTGCTCGTCTGAAACGTAAACAGGAAAAAAGAGCAAAAGAAGTACATCGTGTTAGGCGAAATCGGATTATTGCAGTTTTTGTAGCTATTTTTGCCTTTTTGGGCGTGCAAATTGGAGTTACTCATGCTCAAACTGAGCATATTAGTAGTCAAGTGCAAACTTCTAAAAAGGCTCTTAAAAAGATAAATAATCAAAAGCAAGTTTTAATATCAAAAAGAAACGATTTAAAAGATCCTGATTACGTGGCTAAACTGGTACGGTTCAAGTTTTTGTATTCTAAACCAAACGAAACAATTTACAATTTGCCTGAAGGAAAAAATAATAATTAATGAAATACCAAGTTGGACAGAGAGTGACAGGAACTATTAATAACATTAGTGACTTAGGCATTTTTGTTACGCTTTCTCATCATAAGACGGGATTAGTTCATCATAGTGATTTTGGCAATAATTGGTTACGTGAAAAAAGCAATTATCATGTTGGTGAGCAGATAAGAGTAGTGATTATTCATAACTATAAGGGTAAAATTGGTCTCTCCAAAATGAGAGTTAATGATCCTGATTTAATTGATCATACTAATTCTTTTTCAGACATTAAAAAAGCTGATTTTACCAGGGTATTGTCTACAACAGTATCTGATGCTAAAAAAGAAATCAAAAAATTAGAAAAAGATTTGATTAGTTATGCAAATTGATAACTTTTTTAAAGAAAATCATTTGCCATTAAACGGTAAAACCCTTGTTGTTGCAGTTAGCGGAGGACCAGATTCTTTAGCTCTGCTTGATCTGCTTTATCAAATAAAGAAACGATATCATTTTAAGCTGATATCAGCCCATTTAGACCACCAGCTCAGACCTGATTCTTTGGAAGAGGAAAAAGTGATCTCTGCGTACTGCGTGAATAAAGGCATTCAATCAGTTGACGGAATTTGGCCTCAAAATATACATCCTGTTACCGGGATAGAAGCTGCTGCTAGAAAGTATCGCTACAATTTTTTGGTGAAGGTGATGCAGCAAAATCAGGGTGATTATTTATTAACAGCCCATCATATGGATGACTTGCTTGAGAATATTTTGCTTAAGTTTATACGCTCTGGTTATCCTAGTGAAATGAACAGTTTAAAGCCAATTAGCAAAATTCAAGGTATGACTTTATTAAGACCACTTTTAAGTAAGCAAAAAGAAGACTTATTGTTATACGATCATAAGCGGCAAATATCTTATGTGATTGATAAGACCAACAATGAAGATGATACCTTGCGCAACAAGCTGCGTCATCATGTGATTCCATTGCTCAAAAAGGAAAACAAGCAAGTTGGTCGTAATGCTCTCAGATTTAGCCAACAAGTTAGTTTGTTAACTGCAATAGCAAATAACAGTTTTGCTCAGTTAAAGCAACCGGAACCTTTTTTAGGTATAGCCTACCGTTTGGAAATAAGTGCTTTAGAAGATTTGAGCAATGAAGAAAAAACTGCATTTTGGCAAAACTTTATTTGGCATAAGTGGCATGAACGCGTTAATAAGAATTTAGCCAATTTCACTTTAATTGCTTACCAAGGCTTTTTTTATCTTTTTAATAAATTACCTGCTTTGCCGATAACCCAAAAAGTCGATGTAGGTCAAAAGTTTTCTTTTAATAATCGTAAATTTTTGATTTCATTGGAGCCAGAAAAGTCCCAAAAACTAATTGGTCAGTTTGTTGCAGAAAATCAAAAACAAATTAGGGTAGGTCCAATCAAACCTGGGGCGAAATTGTTATTACAAAATGGCAATCATGCAAGGAGTAAGAAAAAATTTGCTCAAAGTAGTATTCCAAATATATTGCGCCCCTATTGCTTAACTATTTATGCTAGTGATAAAGTCGTTTTTATTGAAAGAACATACTCTAATCAAATGGTCAGTTCTAATGAGACAAATTACTTTTTGTATGAAGACATTTAATAAGAAATTTTAAATTATTAGAGCGCAACCTAAATTTGTGATAAACTTTTATTCGTATATCTCTAGAAACTTTGTGGAGGTTTTTTATGAAAAATAACCGGAATCGGCTGTTTTCAAATGGTCTTTTCTATATAGTTGTTTTTCTCTTGTTATTAGGAGGAATCAACTGGGCACTTGGTGGATCAGATAATTCTGGCAGCAGTGAAAATATCAGCTACTCTGAATTTGTCAGTGATTTGCGCAAGGGAAAAGTTAAGAATTTTAACATTCAACCTGCAAATGGTGTTTATACTGTTTCAGGTAGTTATAAGGAAACACAGAAAAGTAAAAGCCAGTCAAAAAACAGTTTTGACTTTTTTAACGGCAATTCAGGATCAAAAGTATCTCGTTTTTCAACTACAATGTTGCAAAACGATTCGAGCGTTTCTAATGTGCAGGAATTAGCTCAGAAGAGCGGCACTAAGATGACGACTCAAGGGGAATCACAGTCTGGAAACTGGATTTCTACAATTGTGATGCTGGTGCCAACTATTCTCTTCATCGTTATGCTTTGGATGATGGTTAGCCAAAGTGGCGGTGGCCGAGGTGGCAACGGTGGCATTATGAACTTTGGTCGCTCTCACGTTAAACCTGAGGATCCAAAGAAAAATAAAGTTCGTTTTTCCGATGTTGCTGGTGAAGAAGAAGAGAAGCAGGAATTAGTAGAAGTGGTTGAATTCTTAAAGAATCCAGCTAAATTTACCAAACTTGGTGCTAAAATTCCGTCTGGTGTTTTACTTGAGGGTCCTCCGGGTACTGGTAAAACGTTGCTTGCTCGTGCCGTAGCGGGAGAAGCAAATGTACCTTTCTTCTCAATTTCAGGTTCTGACTTTGTTGAAATGTTTGTTGGTGTTGGTGCTAGTCGTGTACGTGACCTATTTACTAATGCCAAGAAAAATGCTCCAAGTATTATTTTCATTGACGAAATTGATGCCATTGGTCGTAGACGTGGTGGCAACGCTAGTGGCGGTGGCAATGATGAACGTGAGCAAACTTTAAACCAGTTGTTAGTTGAGATGGACGGTTTTGAAGGTAATGAAGGCGTAATTGTTATTGCGGCTACTAACCGTTCCGATGTCTTGGATCCAGCCCTGCTCCGGCCTGGCAGATTCGACAGAAAAATCTTGGTTGGAACTCCTGATGTTCGCGGTCGTGAAGCTATTTTACGTGTTCATGCCAAGAATATGCCGTTGGCTGATGATGTTGACTTAAAGGAAATTGCTCGCCAGACGCCAGGTTTTGTCGGTGCAGACTTGGCTAACTTACTTAACGAAGCCGCACTTCTTGCGGCAAGACGCAATGGTACAAATATTACTGCTGCAGATTTGGATGAAGCAGAAGATCGTGTTATTGCCGGTCCTGCTAAGAGAAATAGCTTGATTTCTCAAAAAGAAAGACGTCGAGTTGCTTTCCATGAAGCTGGTCACTCTATTTGTGGGTTAGTTTTAAGTGATTCAAGAACGGTGCGTAAGGTAACTATCGTGCCTCATGGCAGAACAGGTGGTTATAACTTGATGCTGCCTAAGGATGATCAATTCCTGTTAACCAAGAAACAGTTAATGGAACAAATCGTTGGCTTAATGGGTGGACGTGCTGGTGAAGAAGTAGTAGTTGGTGATCAATCAACTGGTGCTTCTAACGACTTCGAGCAAGCAACACAAATTGCTCACAGTATGGTAGTTAATTACGGAATGACAGACTCATTAGGTATGGTAGAACTGGAAAAAGAAGGCGAAACCAATCCGTACGGCTTTAAACCTTATAGTGAGGCAACTTCTGCTAAAATTGATGAAGCAGTTAAGAAGTTACTTGACGAAGCTCACGCTAAAGCAGTTGAGATTGTGAAAAATAATCGCGAAAAACATCGCATTATTGCTGAAGCTCTGCTTAAGTATGAAACTTTAGATGAAAAGCAGATTATGTCTTTGTACACCACAGGCAAGATGCCTGAAAAGACCGAACAGGAATATCCTAGTGAATCAAAGGCTTCAACTTATGAAGAAGCTAAAGCAGCTGCTGAAAAGAAAGAAAATCAATCTCAGAAAAAGAACACTGTAAATTCTGAAAAGGCACAGGAAGAAAGAGATAGCTCTTTGGAATCACCTGCCCAAAAGAATGAGGAAGCAGAAGAAAGTAATCCTGAGAATCCAGAAAAGAATGAATTTCCAAAAGAATCAGAGCTAGATAAAGAAGAAAAAGAGCATGAGTTAAATTCTTCAGAATCTAAAAATGAAGATTCTACAGGAAAGCAAAATTCTAATGATACCGATCAGTCACCTAGTGAAAATGATCATCCTCAAGAGTAATATTTAATAGAGCCTACAATTAGGCTCTATTTTTTTAGGAGAATAAAATGAATGATTATTTAGTTAAAGCAATTGATAAATCAAAAAACTTGCGTCTGTTAACAATAACTGCCAAAGGTTTGGTTCAAGAGGCACAAACTCGCCATGACACTTGGTCAGCTTCTTCTGCTGTTCTTGGACGTAGTTTAATAGCAGGAGTTTTACTAGCAGGAGCAGAACTAACCGATAAGGAAGAACTGACTATCAGACTATTAGGCAATGGACCTGTGGGCCCCACGATTGTGACAGCCAAATCAGATTTAACTGTTAAGGGTTATGTTAAAAATCCTCACATTGCATTACCACCAAAAAAGAATGGTCATATTGATGTTAAAAAAGCAGTTGGCGAAGGTTGGCTTGAAGTAACTAAAGACTTGGGTTTAAAGGAACCCTATACGGGGCAAGTACCTATTGTTTCCGGTGAAATTGCTGAAGATATTGCCTATTATTTGACAAAATCAGAGCAAATACCATCAGCTGTCGGTTTATCTGTATTTGTCAACCCTAATAATACTATCGGTGAAGCAAGTGGATTCATGCTTCAAGCATTGCCTGGTGCTTCAGACCAATTAATTACGAAAACTATTGATAGAATCAACAATTTACCTGCACTTTCTACAGCCTTTCTAGATGGCCTGACTCCTGAAAAATTAGCAACCATGATTTTAGGTGATGACTGTAAGATTTTAGAAAAAGATGAAGTTGCTTTCAAGTGTGATTGTTCTAAAGAAAAATATGGTAAGATTTTAGGAACAATGAAAAAAAGTCAAATAGAAGCCATGATAAAAGAAGATCACGGAGCAGAGCTGACTTGTACTTTTTGTGGCAATAAATACCACTACACAGAAGATGAATTAAAAACTATTTTGTCTAAAAAGGCTGATTAATATTGTTCATTTTGCCACTAGAATGCAGTTTTATTGATTTTAAATTAAATATTGGGTTGAAAAATGATTTGGAAATACTAAAAATAGTATTATAGTTTTTAAGATTAAAGATGCGGTCAGTACCAATTTTGCTATAATGAAAGAGATGAATGAAAAGAAAAGGAGAAAATTAAATGCTAAATGTGTATATTGTTCGTCACGGCCAAACAGATACTAATAAAACTTTTGGTATTAACGGGTCAGGAACAAATCTACCACTGAATGAAAAAGGTAAAAAACAGGCAGAAAACTTAAGAGACAGTTTTGACATTAATAAAATTGATTGTGTATATAGCAGCCCTTTAAAAAGAGCCCGTGAAACTGCAGAAATTCTAAACCAGGGCAAGCATGAAATTATTGTTGATGACCGTTTAAGCGAAATGAACTACGGCAACTGGGATGGTCAAGATGTACATGATATAATTGCTAAATATCCGCAAGTATTTGATGAATTAGGCTATTTTAAAGAAAATTATAGTGATTATTGTTCAGGAGAAACTTACCAACATTTGGCAAATAGATTAATGAATTTCTGGCATGACTTAATCAATAATCACAAAGACGAGTCAGTTTTATTAGTCTTTCACGGAACAGCTTCACGGTCATTGGTTCAGAATGTTTTAGGCATCCCCAAAATAACTTTGGTTGGTGAAATACAAAATGCTGGTGTAATTAACATTTCAGTTGATGAAGCTAGCCAAAAACCGTTTTTGCGTTATTATAATAGAGTTGCACCTGGAAAATTTTTTATCGAAAAGTAATTAAAGATTGATATAGATATCAAGGTTAACTTTTTGTTACGAAAAGTACCATGAATTTTGCTTATAGAATCCTTTTTGTTAAGATATTATGGTGTTTTGAAAGGGTGATTTAGTGGATAACAGTTGGAAAATTCGTGATATAACTATTCCCAATCGTGTTGTGGTGGCGCCAATGGCTGGAGTGTCAAATTCTGCCTTTAGAATGATTTGTAAGGAATTTGGGGCTGGTTTAGTTGTTTGTGAAATGATTTCAGATCATGGCATTATTTATCGTAATAAGAAAACTATGTCAATGATGAAGGTTAACCCGCAAGAACATCCTATGAGTATTCAAATATTTGGTGGTACTGAAGATACTTTACTTGAAGCAGCACAATATATTGACCAACATACTGCTGCTGATATTATTGATATTAATATGGGATGTCCGGTTCCTAAAGTAACGAAAACAGATGCGGGATCTAAATGGTTGCTTGATTCTAATAAAATTTACCAAATGGTACATAAAGTTGTCCAAAATGTGCAAAAACCAGTTTCTGTCAAAATGCGCATTGGCTGGGATCGCAAGCATATTTTTGCAGTAGAAAATGCTTTAGCTGCTCAGGAAGCCGGTGCCAGCATGATCGCAATGCATGGCAGAACCCGTAAGCAAATGTACATGGGAGAAGCTGATTGGGAAACGTTACACGATGTAGCTCGAGTGCTTGACATTCCTTTTGTGGCTAACGGTGATATAACGACGCCGGAATTAGCTAAAAAAGCTTTGGATGAGATTGGATCAACTGCAGTTATGATAGGTCGGGCAGCCTTGGGCAATCCCTGGATAGTTAAAAATATGGTGCACTATTTAGAAACCGGTGAGAAACTCAAACCGCAGACTGTCCGTGAAAAGGTTGCTACAGCTAAACACCAATTAAAAGGTTTAGTTGAATTAAAAGGGGAAAAGATTGCAGTTCCTGAATTTCGCCAGCAAGCAGCCTACTATTTAAAGGGAGTTCCCCGTTCTGCACGTACTCGTGCTAAAATAAATGAGGTTTGGACGGCACAAGAAGTTTATGATTTGCTTGACAATTTCGTTGATGATTATGAAAAAAGGCAAAAACAAAGGGCTGTCAGAAGTGAAGTTAATTAATAATGGAGGAAATGTAATTGGCTAAAAATGAAATGAATGACCAATTAATCGTTCGACGCCAAAAATTAGACGAATTAAGAGAAAATGGCATCGAACCTTTTGGAATGAGAAAGTTTGATCGGCAAGACTTAGCGCGGTCTTTGAATGAAAAATATTCTCAAGATGATAAAGATGAGCTAAATAAAGAATTGCCTAAGACCAAAATTGCTGGCAGAATGCTGGCTAAAAGGGGTAAAGGTAAAGTCGGTTTTGCCGATCTCTATGATCGGACAGGCAAAATACAGATTTATGTTCGTAAGGACATTGTCGGTGAAGACAATTATAAGATCTTTAAGAAGTCCGATATTGGTGATTTCTTAGGCATTGACGGTGAAGTTATGAAAACTGATACCGGTGAGTTAACGATTCGCGCAACTCATGTTACCTTTTTGTCCAAAGCTTTACGGCCATTGCCTGAAAAATATCATGGTTTAAAAGACGTTGAACAAATATATCGTCAACGTTATCTTGATTTAATTACTAACCGTGAAAGTTACGAGCGTTTTGTAAATCGGACTAAAATTATCCAAGCTATCCGTGATTATTTGAACAGTATGGACTTTTTGGAAGTTGAAACTCCCGTTCTGCACAATATTCCAGGTGGTGCCGAAGCACGGCCATTTATTACTCATCACAACGCTTTAGATATTGACTTGTACATGAGAATTGCTTTGGAATTACCTTTAAAGCGTCTGATTGTCGGTGATATGGAAAGAGTTTACGAAATTGGTCGGGTATTCAGAAATGAAGGCCTTGATACTCACCATAACCCTGAATTTACTGAACTTGAGACTTACTGTGCTTACTGGGATTTCCATGATGTTATGGATGAAGCAGAAGGAATCATTCGTGCAGCTGCCAAAGTTGTATCAGAAGATGGTAAAGTTACTTATCAGGGTACAAACATTGATTTAGGCAAACCTTTCCGTCGCGTTCATATGGTAGATATGATTAAAGAGAAGACTGGCGTTGATTTTTGGCAAAAGATGAGCGTTGAAGAAGCTACTAAGATTGCTGAAGACCACGATATTAAGGTTGAAAGCTTCTGGAAAGTGGGTCATATCATCAATGCTTTCTTTGAGAAGTATTGTGAAGAAACAATTGTTGACCCAACATTTGTTTATGGTCATCCAGTTGAAATTTCACCATTGGCTAAGAAAAATGCCCATGATCCACGCTTCACTGATCGTTTTGAAATCTACATCATGGGCGAAGAATATGGTAATGCCTTTTCTGAATTAAATGATCCAGATGACCAGCGTGAACGTTTTGAAGCGCAAATGGCAGAACGTGAAGCCGGAAACGATGAAGCTGATATGATTGATGAAGATTATCTGCGTGCTATGGAATATGGCATGCCGCCAACAGGTGGTTTGGGCATCGGAATCGATAGATTGGTAATGCTTTTGACAGATGCACCTGCTATTAGGGATGTGTTACTTTTCCCAACAATGCGTCCAGAGAGAATTGAAGATATTGAGCGCGAAGTCGAAGAAGATTTAAAAAAGAAGAATAAAGAAGATTAATATAGGCCTTCTCGAGTATTTTTAAATTAGCTTATTTTGTCTTCAACGTAATGTCGTGTACACCAAAAGTACACCAATTAAAAATAGTTTGGTAAAAAGCTGACAAAAAATACTGCTTATGAGCTGTATTTAAAAAAGACTGATTTCATAGTTTTAACTGAAATCGGTCTTTTTATTTTTAAGTTGTAGATAATAAAAGAGCATGCGAAAACATGCTCTTTTATTAATTTTAAAGTGTAAACTGTTTTTCTTTATTTCTTACCAAAATTGTATTAATTATGTCTTGAAGACTAGTACTTTCTAGTTTAGCCTTTGCAGCAATTTCAGCCTCATTGTAGTATTTCTCTAGGGTAAATTGAATATTACCACCAACTATACACTCAGGATTTGTTTCGTAATCAATTGTAAACAAATGATGACTTTTTTCTATTGCTAAAAATATGTCTAAAAGTGAAATATCTTTAGGCGGTCTTGCCAGCTCAGGATTTGGCGAACCATGTATAGTTTCTATTAAATTTCCCTTACGTAACTGGCTCATTAAATTTCGGACCATTACTGGAGAGATTTCTACACTTCTAGCAATATTATCACTAGAAAGTTGGATTTTCCCCTTATAAATATATATGAAAGATAGAATATGTATTGCGTCACTAAATTTCGTTGATATCTTCATTTTATCCCTTCTTTTGTAATTTTAAAATTTACATCTAGCAAAAAAACTTAAACATGATTTCCTTGACTGTAATAATTGCTACATTTAGTATTATAAATATATCAAAATAAATGTAAATACAATAATTACATATAGGAGGAAATATGAATAATAAAAGAAAATGGTCTTTAGTTGCAATTATTTTTGTTTTTATTGCAGTAATTGCTGGTTTGGTTTGGCCGAAAGGAAATAAAAGTGATAGTGTCGAGAGTAAAGAGGCAATAACAATAGGATCCAAAAATTTTACTGAAAGTAAAATTGTAATGCAGATTTGGGCAGATGCTTTGAAAAAAGAAGGCTATAATGTCCAAACTAAGCCAAATATTTCAAGCTCGGTTGTTTATAAAGCTATAAAGTCCGGTCAAGTTGACCTCTATCCAGAATATACTGGGACAATTGCTTTAGCATACTTAAAAGCACATATTGTTGGGAAAACTCAAAAACAGATTGCTAAAATTGCAAAAGATGGAGTAGCTAAAGAAAATTTAACTACGTTGAATTTTGCTCCTGGCTCTGATGCTCAAGGCATCGCAATTAAAGCATCTGTGGCAAAAAAATATGGTATTAAAACGATTTCTGATTTACAGAAGAAAGCAAAGGATATTCGTTTTGCTTCTCAAGGAGAATTTGACAAGCGTGAGGATGGAATCCCTGGCCTCGAAAAAGTTTATGGCAAATTCAATTTTAAGAGCGAAAAGATCTATGATCCTAGTTTAAAATACAAAGTTCTAGAACGTGGTGATAGTGACATAACACCGGCTTCAACTACTGAGGGTCAACTTGCTACTAAAGACTTTTTTGCATTGAAAGATGATAAGAATTTCTGGCCTGCATATAACTTAGTCCCATTAGTTAGAGATCAATCTCTTAAAACTAGCCCAGGTATTAAGAAGGTCTTAAATAAGATTGATGCAAAGCTCACCACTAAAGAGTTGACTCTATTAAATAAAAAAGTGGATGTTGATGGCAAGAGTTATCAAGCAGTTGCTGAAGAATGGATAAAAAACAACTATTAGTAAAAAGCTCAGCTTTATAGCTGGGCTTTTTAAAAAAGAGGTTTCTATGCTTAATCAAATTATTCAATATTTTCAAACAAGTCCAGCAGAGTACTTTAATGATGTAGGCCAGCACTTGTTTTTAAGCCTTACATCATTGACTATTGCGTTGATTGTTGCGTTACCTTTGGGATATTTAGGATCAAAAAGCAAAATAATTGCTGATTTTTGTCAGACTTTTGCTCAACTTTTAAGAATTATTCCTAGTTTAGCAATGCTGTTTATATTAATTCCTCTTATTGGAACAGGAGTTAAACCAGCTATAATCGCATTAGTTGTTTTGGCCTTTCCATCTTTAATCGTGAATACGATTTTAGGTTTTAATGAAGTTCCTCATGATTTGGTAGAAATTGGTTTATCTTTAGGAATGACAAACATAGAATTACTAAAACAAATTTCGTTACCATTAGCTTTTCCGTATATTTTGAATGGAATAAAACTTGCATTGATTGAAGTGATTTCCAGTGCTACCTTGGCTACTTATATCGGTGCAGGTGGTCTGGGACAATTAATTATGACTGGATTGGGCTTGTATAAAATGCAATATGTTGTAATTGGTGGAGTGAGTGTGGCAGTACTATCCTTGCTAGCAATGGTTATTTTAGATTATGTCATTAGAAAGGTGAAAGTAAATGACCAAGGAAATTATTAAGTTTGAGCATGTAAGTAAAAAGTTTGGTAAAAGTTTGGTTATTTCGGATCTTTCTTTTGTAATTAATCGAGGAGAATTTATTACAGTTTTAGGATCTTCTGGATCAGGGAAGACGACAACTTTAAAGATGATAAATGGACTGGAAAAGGCGACTAGCGGAAATATTACTGTTGGAGATAAGAACTTAGAAAAAAGTAATCTGGTGGATGTTCGTCGTCATATTGGTTATGTAGTACAATCAATTGGACTTTTTCCACATATGACAATTGCACACAATATTGCCGTAACACCTAATTTACTTGGTTGGGATCAAGAAAAAATAAAAGAAACGGTTTCTCGATTATTGAATATTGTAGATCTGAATATAGAAGATTACGGAAATCGGTATCCAGCTCAGTTATCAGGTGGACAACAACAACGTGTAGGAGTCGCAAGAGCACTATCTGCTAATCCCCCTGTACTTCTTTTTGATGAACCGTTCTCAGCATTAGATGCAATCACTAGACAAAAGCTACAAGAAGAAGTGAAAAAATTACATAAAAACCTTGGAAATAAAACTTTTTTCTTTGTTACTCATGATATTAACGAGGCTTTCTATTTAGGCGATAGGATAATGATCATGAATCGTGGCAAAATTGAACAATTTGATACACCAATGACAGTAATTAAATACCCAAAAACAAAATATGTGAGTGATTTAATCAATACTGTTCGTGAAAAGCAGGCTTTATGGGAGAAACTAAAATGATCCAATATTGGCAAACAAATTCAGGTCAAATGATTAATTTGATATTTCAGCATGCGAAAATGGTTTTATGTGCAATTCTAATTGCATTGACAGTGGCAATTGGTTTGATTGTATTATTTTTAAGCAAAAACAATTGGTTAAGTATTTTAACTTATACTTTTTCCTTAATTTACTCTGTACCAAGTTATGCATTCTTTGCATTACTAATCCCAATTACTGGCTTAGGCATGAAAAGTGCAGTGATCGTATTAGCGTTCTACAGTGAATATATTTTGCTTAGGACATTTATTACGGGTATTCGCGAGATTGATTCAGCTTATTTAGAAATAGCTAAGGGATTGGGAATGACTGATCAACAAATATTTATAAAGGTGCAGTTGCCATTAGCTTTACCAGCTATTTTTTCAGGCTTACAAATAGCGTTAGCTTCAACCATGGCAATTGCTACAATTGCATCTACAATCAGTGCTGGTGGTTTAGGAGATCTGCTGTTTGAGGGCTTACAAACTGGAAGAGTTGTCCCAATTTTATGGGGAACAATATTGACGATTGCTTTAACTCTGTTATGCATTATTTTCTTGAAATTTATTAAAAATATTATGGTTGATAATTGGTATGATGTGAAAAGAGGTGTCAATTAATAATGAAAGCAGTAGTTATCCACCATGCAGGTGGTCCAGAGCAACTTAAACTTGAAGTGGTGCCGACGCCAAAAGTAAAGAAAAATTGGTCACTAGTAAAGATTAAAGGATTTGGAATCAATCATTCTGAGATTTTTACTAGAAATGGTTTATCTCCATCTGTTAAATTTCCCAGAATTTTAGGAATTGAATGTGTGGGCATTATTAGTCAAACGACCGATCCTAAAAGATTACCCGTTGGACAAAAAGTTGTATCAATAATGGGAGAAATGGGACGTAACTTTGATGGCTCATATGCAGAATATGTATTAATACCTAATGACCAAATTTATCCAATAAAAACAAATCTTGCTTGGTCAACATTGGCTGCGATTCCTGAAACTTATTATACAGCTTATGGTTCATTACTTAATTTACATATTAAGAGTGGACAAATGCTGTTAGTACGTGGTGGCTCAAGTGGAGTAGGAGTTGCTTTCACAAAACTTGCGAAAGCACTTTTCACGGAAATCACTGTTGTTGGCTCAACTAGACAACTAAAAAAAACTGATCAATTAATAGACATCGGATATGATGATGTTATTCAAGATCAAGCTGGGACACTTATGACTGGTGATAGTTATGACCGTGTCCTAGAACTGATAGGACCTACCACTATAAAAGATACATTTAAACATGTTAATGAAACTGGAATTGTTTGCAGTACGGGAGAGCTGGGCGGTCAATGGTATTTATCTAATTTTGACCCAATAATGGATATTGCAGCTAATGGATATTTAACTAGTTTTTACTCTGGCAATGTTGATGTACAAAAACTAAATAATTTATTACAACTTATTGAAAAAAGAAATATTGATGTTAAGCCATCTAAAATTTTTTCTTTAGACAAGTTGCCTCAAGCTCATGAATTTCTAGAGAGTACAGAGAGTGTGGGCAAAGTTGTTGTTTTAAATTAAAATATTGATTATTACACAGCCTTTTGCAATTTTAAAAAAGGTCGATAGAGACGTGATTTTAAAACCGAAATACCTTCATATACGTAGTCGAACTTAAAGATTCCCCTAGAATATCAAATAAGTCTTCAAGCATATTAAAAGATGCATTAAGAACAGCTCTTTTTTCATTTTTTGTGTAGCTCAAGTTATTAATACGATGAGCAGCATCTGAATATAAGTTTGCTGGTATAAATTGCACAGGATATTGCCCATATAGCATGGGATTTCCTAGTGAACTGTTTGATATTTTAGCATATTTAAATGTTATAAAAAAATCACTTTTGTAATCTATAATATCATAAATAAGGTGATCTAATATTTTTTCATTGTTTGCTAATAAGAGACTAACAAATTTAGTATCTGCTTCAATTTGCTGGTTTAAAAATAGTTCGTTCAAGGTTAGTATCAAATCAGACTTTGATAACTCTTCCCATAGTAAATAGCCATATATTGCATTAAATGGGCTAAATGTTGCTTCAAACCCTTTTAGAAGATTAACAAAATGCCAAATAAATCCAGCTACGGCTCGCCAATCTATACTAGAAGATTCGATAAGCATTTCTTTAATCATATCTCGCGTATAGATATTTTTTTCTTGTCTAAATAAATCACTCTTTTGTTGAATTTCTTTTAAATTGTCTATTACAACATCGTAACACTTTTCTAGATGTTCAATTACTTCATTACCATCTGAAAATATTGTTTTTATGTATGGAATGTCAAGTAACTGTATTATTGCGTTCCGTTGAAATACATTTTTAGGGCGAGTACTATGCCGTTTGGCGATAAAGCTGTTGAAAGATGAAGATGGGATGTCTTTTCCATAATCATCCACTTTTAGCTGTATCCGATCTTGTGGATTGCTTATTAAATCATTAATTTGCTTAATCATCTCGACGTTAGTGAGATGATTTTTTTCTTTATATTCATTTAATAGCATTGGTAGCTTATTTGGAATATCAATTTTCATTTTAAAAGTCCTTTCATGTTCATAGTTCTTTTTCAAATCCATTTTTTCCTGAAAAATTCGGATTATATTTATTTACAGAAAAGATGGATTATGAATCATGAAGATAAATGATACGTATCAATCTTCAACCAAAGAATACTGTAAAGAAGACGACAGCCCAATAGTTAAACTTGGGATGGCAGATCTTATGAATTAAAGGAAAAATTATGAATTTAAAAGTTAATTTAAAATCAGATAGTGTTTTAAGTGGTAAATCCGTTATTGTGACAAATATTCAACAACGTAAGATCAGCTCACAATATGATAATAAGCAGGATGTAAAAGATTATCCGTATGCTTTAGGTCTAGCTGTTACAGCAGATACTGAACATGTAAATGAGGGTAGAACATTTACTATTAAGCTGAAAAAGGTAGATGGATTGAAGCAAGGTATGATGTTTACTTTTGACAAAGCACAAGCAAAGCTAGTAAATGGTAAAACTAGTCTTTGGTCTTCTCAAGTTGGCTTTGTTCAAGTTTCTATCAAAGGAGATTATATCGATGCATAACGATTTACATGTTCAGTATCTGCTGGAACAAAACCAATGGTTAGAAGATATAGGACTAAAGTCTGTTGATACCATTGATGGATTTCAAGATTTTATATTTGTTAATCGTTTTGGTCATGTTCAACACCAAGGCACTTTAAACAAGGCAATCAAGCGTATTGTTAGAGATGCTAATTTTGATGCTTTAGAAAAAAATCCTTCTATTAACGAAGATGAATTATTGCCTAATTTTAGTTGTCACGTTTTAAGACACACTTTTACAACTAGATTGATCGAATCGGGCATGAATGTAAAAGTTATCCAAGCAGCACTAGGTCACTCTGATATTCAAACAACACTCAACATTTATGCTGATGTGACTAAAGATTTAAAACAAAAACAGTTTAGTAAATTTGAAGATTTTATTATAAGTAGTACACCAAATACACCAAAAGTACACCATTTTGTAGATAATTGATGTAGATTTATGACTAAATATGAAGTGTGTGATTTTTAAGTATAGCTTAATGATGGGATTGGAAAGCTTATGCACAATCTAAAGATAATTCCCAACAATGCGTCCAGAGAGAATTGAAGATATTGAGCGCGAAGTCGAAGAAGATTTAAAGAAAAAGAGTAATTAAAAATAAGACCATTAATTTGGTCTTATTTTTTGTTTAAATTGAAAATCCCATGTATTTGTTATAGTCAACGATTTTTTCAAGTAACTTATCTTGAATAGGCTTATTACCAGAAAAATAAAAATACCAGTTTTGTAGTAACTTAAACCAAGAACTTAGTCGAAACCAACTAACACGCTCGTCTTGATCAAGTTGATCATAGATTCGCTTGTTAAAGCAACTCACAAAAGCATTAAAATCACTAGCTGGTATTTTGCCAAAATAAACACCTTGGAAAAGGGCAAAAGCTATTCGTTGCTCTTCATCATCAATAAAGGGTCCTTGCATATTTTGAAAGACCGTTTCAATTATAGCAAAAATATCAGCACTATTATTTGCCATAAAATCTGGATGACTTAAAGTGGAGCCTAGAAAGTCGCTGCCATGAGCAACGCTATGAGCCCAACTTTTGTTTTTAACATAACCGCGAAAGTCTTTTTCTTTTTTTAAATAGCAAATACTCCAAATAAAAATAGTATTTCGTTCAGTTGTATCTAAAATAGAATGCTTTTTATCGTCCTCTAAAATTAGGGAACCCAGTAATGCACTTAATGTTCTGATAAAAACTAAATCGTTGTCTGGCTGTTCGATGCCCTTAAACAGACTTTTTGAATTAATAAAATTTGTAACTATCTTTGCTTTCTGTTCTGAAGTAAATGAATTTTCAAAAAAACCACGAGCAAAGGGCGTATAAACAACATCATCACGAAGATGTGGATCAATATTTCCGATATTTTGCAACATATAGTCGATTTGACTATCTTTAAAAGTGATTTTTCCAGAATCTAAATTAACCAGTTTTTCCAGTTCTTTTTGCAATTTTGGAGCCTCTTTTCTACACTAATGATTCTAAAATTTAATATTGTGTATAACAGAATAGTATCACTTATCGGAAATTATGTTTTAGAAATTTTCACAAGGTTAGTTTTCCTGTTAGAATGCATATTTCAGCGATTTTTTTAATAAAAAAGGTTGCAAATTTAGATTGGTTTGCTATAATAATATTTGTCTTGCGGAAGTAGTTCAGTGGTAGAACATCACCTTGCCATGGTGGGGGTCGCGGGTTCGAATCCCGTCTTCCGCTCTCAAGAAAAAGACTCACCGCTTTTGGTGAGTTTTTTTAATAAACGGGAAATAGCTCAGCTTGGTAGAGCGCTACGTTCGGGACGTAGAGGTCGCAGGTTCGAATCCTGTTTTCCCGATTATCCTTATCTCATACTTGTAATTTTAAATTTGCAAGTATGAGATTTTTTTCATATTTTATAAGGCAAGACCAAATATTTCTTAGCAATTTTAATTAACAATCATTTTTAAAACCAAATAATCTAATTATGTTGCCTATCTTTAGTAACAATGTAACTATATAAGAATGTTAATTCGCATGATGTGTCTGTCTTTGATATAATGATTTCAAAGTTTTTTGACAGTGAAGACTGTTTCAAACAGAATATTTTACAAATTGTCAAAAAGGTTTATAGTGTATACACGTCATTTTTAAAGGTGGTGCAATGATGAAAAAATCTTATACAGCCAGTGCAAATCAAGTATTAGAAATTGCACGTGAACAAGCACAAAATTTTCATCATCGTTTAATTGGTACTGAACACGTACTACTTGCGATGGTAATTGAATCTGATGGTGAAGCCGGCAAGAATTTGCGGGCCTGGGGTGCAACACCGAAAGCGATTCGTGAAGAAATTGAACGTTATACAGGCTATGGTTCAGCTGGCAAAACCAGTTATATGCAAATGTCACCGCGACTTAGCATGGTTTTGGCATACGCCGGCACTTTGGCAGAACGTGAAGGTTCCTCTAAAATTAGAACCTGCCACATTCTATTAGGTATGGTGCTCAATGAACAAATATTGGCGTCTGTAATACTGCGCAATTTAAATATTGATCTTGATGGTCTGCGTAATGACATTTTACACAGTTTAGGCGAAGACGAACAAGACATGGGTGAAGGCGATCAATCTGATGACAATAATTGGTCCAGTTTTAACGGCTCTGAAGAAAGCACTAGTAGAAATTCAAGTACACCAACTCTTGATCAGGTTTCGGTCAATTTAAACGAGCGCGCTGAAAATGGTGAAATAGATCCTGTTATTGGTCGAGATCGTGAAGTAGCACGAGTTATTGAAATTTTATCTCGGCGTAATAAAAATAATCCGGTTTTAATTGGGGAACCGGGTGTAGGCAAGACGGCCGTGGCAGAAGCCATTGCAAGCGCCATTGTTGCGAAAAAAGTACCGCACGATTTATTAAAGAAGCAAGTGGTTTCACTTGATTTAGGTGGACTAGTTGCTGGCACTAAATATCGTGGTGAATTTGAAGACCGGATGAAGAAAATCATCAAGGAAATTACTGAGAATGGCAACATTATTCTCTTTGTTGATGAAATGCATACTCTCATCGGAGCTGGTGGCGCTGAAGGCTCAATTGATGCTGCGAATATTTTAAAGCCATCTTTGGCTCGAGGCGATATCCAAATGATTGGTGCCACAACTTTTGATGAATATCAAAAATATGTTGAAAAGGATCAAGCATTAGCACGTCGTTTTCAAATTGTACGTTTAAATGAGCCTACTCGTACTGAAACGCTGGCAATTTTAAATGGATTGAAAGAAAAATATGAGAAATTTCATCACGTGAAGATATCACAGTCTGCATTAGAGAATGCTGTTGATCTTTCAAGTCGTTATATTTCTAATCGTTATTTACCAGATAAAGCAATTGATCTAATTGATGAGGCTAGTGCTGCCGTTAAAATTAAATCAGGAAAGGGCTCAAATAACCAATTGTTGCAAATTAATGACCAAATTGAAAAGGTTATTAGTGAAAAAAATCGTGCTGCCGTTAATCAAAACTTTGCAAAGGCTGCTCAACTCCAGGAAAGACAAAATAGTTTACAAAGAAGGCAGGACGAACTATCAGCCAAATTCGATTCGGCAACTAACAAGGATGCCATAGTGCAACCAGAAGATGTTGCGAAGGTTGTTTCGAATTGGACAGGTGTTCCGGTTACCCAGATGAATCGTGATGAAACCAAGCACTTAGCCAACCTGGAAAAAGACTTGCATAAGAGGATTATTGGTCAGGAAAAAGCTGTTTCTGCTGTCAGCCGGGCAGTTCGCCGTAGTCGCAGCGGCATTAAAGATGAAAATCGACCAATTGGTTCCTTCTTGTTTTTAGGACCGACAGGTGTTGGTAAAACTGAATTAGCAAAAGCAATTGCCGCAGCTATATTTGGTTCTGAAAACAATTTAATTAGAATTGATATGTCAGAATATATGGATCAAATTGCTAACAGCAAACTAATTGGTTCTGCTCCGGGATATGTAGGTTATGATGAAGGCGGTCAGTTGACTGAGCAAGTTCGTCGTCATCCATATTCTGTAATACTATTTGATGAAGTAGAAAAGGCGCATCCAGATGTATTTAATTTGCTGTTACAAGTTTTGGAAGATGGTTTTTTAACTGATTCCAAAGGACGTAAAATAGACTTTAAAAATACTATTATTATTATGACTTCTAATTTAGGATCCCGTTCACTATTTGAAACTAAGGCTGTAGGATTTAATGCTGATAATACTAGTCAAGTAAAATTACGTCAGGATCGGGTACGCGAAGCACTAAAGCAATTCTTTAGACCTGAGTTTTTGAATAGAATAGACGAAATAGTCATTTTTGATGAACTCAATCAAAAACAGTTACGTCAAATTGTAACTCTATTAACTCGTAAACTAATAGATCGCTTGCATAAACAAGGAGTTCAGCTCAAAATTTCTCGTGCAGCACTCGATAAAATTGCAAAAGATGGTTATAATCCTGAAATGGGTGCAAGACCGCTGCGACGTGCAATTCAAAAGGATATTGAGGATGAAATTGCCACAATGTTAATCAAGGGTGATCTTATTAGTGGCGATATTCTTAAAATTGGTTGTAGTCATAATCATTTAAAATTTGATATTGATAAAGAAAATAACTTAGTAGGAGCGAAGTAAATTAATTGACACACTTGTAATAGTTTGTTATAGTAATGCGTGATTAAAAGGCTGATTTTCAGGATTTTGCTGATCTATTGTCCAGCAAAATAATAAAGGACAAAAACGACTTTTGTTGTTTTTGTCTTTTTTATGCATAAAATTCCGGCTTTTTGAATTTGTAATCAAAATGTAATATTAGCTTTCTCTGACAGAAAGGGTGTTTTCTCCTTGTTAAACGGACACGTAGTGAATTTTGGCAAACATCGGACAAGACGTAGCTTTTCCCGCATTAAAGAAGTGCTGGACCTGCCTAATTTGACAGATGTTCAAACCGAATCATACCAATGGTTTTTGGATGAAGGTATTAAAGACGTTTTTGACGATATTATGCCAATTAGTGACTTTTCAGGTAAGCTTTCCCTGGAATATTTGGGCTATAAACTGCAAAAGCCAAAATATACTGTTGACGAAGCACGTGACCATGATGCAACTTATGCTGCTCCGATGCACGTGACTTTAAAATTAACTAATCAAAAAACCGGTGAAATCAAAACTCAGGATGTTTTCTTCGGTGATTTACCTTTAATGACTGAATCCGGTTCATTTATTATTAATGGTGCTGAAAGAGTTATCGTTTCTCAGCTGGTTAGATCTCCAAGCGTCTATTATTCTGGTGATTATGATAAAAATGGGCGTCAAATCTTTGGTACTACCGTAATTCCTAACCGTGGCGCCTGGCTTGAATATGAAACTGATGCTAAAAATGTATCTTATGTTCGTGTTGACCGTACTCGTAAACTGCCTCTGACAGTTTTAGTCAGAGCTCTTGGAATTGGTTCAGATGATGAAATTTTAGATGTTTTTGGTCAAAGTGATACATTACAATTTACTTTGGATAAGGATGTCCATAAAAACCCCGCTGATTCTAGAGTAGCAGAAGCATTAAAAGATATTTATGAACGTCTTCGCCCTGGTGAACCAAAAACAACTGATTCCTCAAGATCACTGCTTTATGCACGTTTCTTTGACCCACGTCGTTACGATTTAGCGCCTGTTGGTCGTTACAAAGTTAACAAAAAATTATCTTTAAAGAGTCGCTTATATGGTCAAACTTTGGCAGAAACGCTAGCAGATCCGGATACTGGTGAAATTATTGCTAAAAAGGGTACTGTTGTGACCCATGAAGTAATGGAGACACTTGAAAAGTATCTTGATCGTGATGACTTTAAGATGGTTACTTACCAGCCATCTCAAGAAGGCGTGTTACCTGATCCAATTAACGTACAGGAAATTAAAGTTTACTCCAAAGTAAATCCAGAACGCGTTGTCAAATTGATTTCTAATGGTCATATTGATAAGAAAGTTAAATATCTGACACCTGCTGACGTTCTGGCATCAATTAATTATTTCTTCCTATTACAAGATGAAATTGGTACAACCGATGATATTGATCACCTTGGTAACCGTCGTATTCGTCGTGTAGGCGAATTATTGCAGAATCAATTTAGAATTGGTTTGGCTCGTATGGAACGTGTTGTAAGAGAAAGAATGTCAATTCAGGATCCTTCAACCGTCACACCACAACAATTGATTAATATTAGGCCGATTGTTGCCAGCATCAAAGAGTTCTTTGGTTCATCACAATTGTCACAATTTATGGATCAGCATAACCCATTAGGAGAATTAACGCATAAGCGTCGTATGTCAGCTTTAGGGCCTGGTGGTTTAACTCGTGATCGTGCAGGATACGAAGTGCGTGATGTTCACTATACCCAATATGGTCGTTTATGTCCTATTGAAACTCCTGAAGGTCCAAACATTGGTTTGATTAACTCACTGGCTACATATGCGGTGATTAACAAATACGGTTTTATTGAGACACCATACCGTCGTGTTTCTTGGAAGACACACAAAGTTACTAACAAGATTGATTATCTTACAGCTGATGTTGAAGATAACTATATTATTGCTGGTGCTAATACTCCACTTAATCCAGACGGTTCATTTAAAGATGATCTTGTTTTAGCACGTCATAAAGAAGATAACGTCGAAGTCAGTCCAGATAAAATTGACTACATGGACGTTATTCCTAAGCAGGTTGTTTCGGTTGCTTCTGCATGTATTCCGTTTTTGGAAAACGATGACTCTAACCGTGCTTTGATGGGAGCTAACCAGCAAAGACAAGCTGCACCTTTGATTAATCCTCACAGTTCACTTGTGGGTACTGGTATGGAATATCGTGCGGCTCATGATTCTGGAGCTGCTGTTTTGGCAAAAGCTGCTGGTACCGTTGAATACGTTGATGCCAACACAATCAGAGTTAGACGTGATGACGGCACATTAGATAAATATACACTTGAAAAATATCGTCGTTCAAATAACTCGAAATCATACAACCAGACTCCAAACGTTAACTTGGGTGATAAAGTTGTAGAAGGTGAAGTTATTGCCAATGGTCCGACAATGGATCATGGTGAGCTGGCTCTTGGTCAAAACCCCGTTATCGCATTTATGACATGGAACATGTATAACTATGAAGATGCCATCATGCTTTCTGAACGGCTTGTTAAGGATGACGTTTATACTTCAATTAGTATTGAAGATTATGAATCAGAAGCTCGAGACACTAAGCTTGGCCCTGAAGAAATCACTCGTGAATTGCCAAATGTTGGTGAAGATGCACTTAAAGATCTTGATGGTCAAGGTATTGTCCGTGTAGGTGCCGAAGTACATGACGGAGATATTTTGGTTGGTAAAGTTACACCTAAAGGTGTTACTGAATTATCAGCAGAAGAGAGACTTCTTCATGCTATCTTTGGTGAAAAAGCACGCGAAGTTCGTGATACATCACTGCGTGTTCCTCACGGTGGTGGCGGTATTGTCCGCGATGTCAAAGTTTATACTAGAGAAAATGGTGATGAACTATCTCCTGGTGTTAATACATTAGTCCGTGTATATATTGCGCAAAAGAGAAAGATTCAAGTCGGGGATAAGATGTCTGGTCGTCACGGTAACAAAGGTACTGTTGCTGCAGTTGTTCCCGAAGAGGATATGCCATACTTGCCAGATGGTACTCCAGTAGACATTTGTTTGAACCCAATGGGTGTTCCTTCACGTATGAATATTGGTCAGCTTTTGGAATTGCACCTTGGTCGTGCTGCAGCTAATTTAGGTATTCATGTGGCAACACCAGTATTTGATGGTGCCAGCGAAGACGATGTTTGGGACACTGTTCATAAGGCTGGTATCGATAAAGATGGTAAAACTGTTCTTTATGATGGCCGCACAGGTGAGCCATTCCATAACCGTGTTTCTGTTGGTATCATGCATTATCTGAAATTAACTCACATGGTTGATGATAAGATTCATGCACGGTCAATTGGGCCTTACTCATTGGTTACTCAACAACCTCTTGGAGGTAAAGCACAATTTGGTGGTCAGCGTTTCGGTGAAATGGAAGTTTGGGCACTCGAAGCATACGGTGCAGCTTATACTTTGCAGGAAATATTGACATACAAATCAGACGATGTTGTTGGTCGTGTTAAAGCATATGAGGCAATTGTTAAAGGAGAAAGAATTCCTAAACCTGGTGTCCCAGAATCATTCCGCGTTCTTGTTAAAGAACTGCAATCACTAGGACTGGATATACGTGTTCTTGATATGAATCATAAAGAAATTGAATTGCGTGATATGGATGATGATTCAAATGAGCATTTGAACATAGACACATTGTCCAAGATGGCGGAAGAGCAACAACGGAAGAAGTTAGCCGAAGAAACCGCTGATTCCGAAGATGATGAAACGGAGACAGAGCAATCTAATGTACCTGTAGATCAATCAGACGATGATAATAAGATTTCTCAATAAGTAGGAGGTTAAACTTTTGATCGATGTAAATAAATTTGAAAGCATGCAAATTGGTCTTGCCTCTCCGAATAAAATTCGTAGCTGGTCATATGGTGAAGTCAAAAAGCCAGAAACTATTAATTACCGTACTTTAAAGCCAGAAAAAGACGGTTTGTTCGATGAAAGAATTTTTGGACCGACTAAAGATTGGTCATGTGCATGTGGTAAATATAAGGGTGTGAGATACCGTGGCATCGTTTGTGATCGCTGTGGTGTTGAAGTTACCTCCTCTAAAGTTAGAAGGGAGCGAATGGGTCATATTGAATTGGCTGCCCCAGTTACTCATATTTGGTACTTTAAAGGTATTCCATCAAGAATGGGACTTATTTTGGATATTTCTCCCAGACTTCTCGAAGAAGTTATCTATTTTGCGGCTTATATTGTAATTGATCCAGGCGACACTGACCTTGAATTTAAACAACTTTTGACGGAAGCTGAGTACCGTGAACAAAAGGCAAAATATGGCAATCGTTTTACCGCAAAAATGGGTGCAGAAGCAATTCGTGATTTACTACGTAAGGTTGATTTGAATAAAGAAGTTACTGATTTAAAGAAAGAATTAGAAACTGCAACAGGTCAAAAACGGACTAGAGCAATCAGACGTCTTGATATTCTTGACGCCTTTAAAGATTCTGGTAACAAGCCTGAATGGATGGTTATTGATGCTGTTCCGGTTATACCACCAGATTTAAGACCAATGGTCCAACTAGAAGGTGGTCGGTTTGCAACTTCTGATTTAAATGACTTATACCGTCGTGTTATCAACCGTAACAACAGGTTAAAGAGATTACTTGACTTAAATGCTCCTAATATTATTGTGCAAAATGAAAAGCGGATGTTGCAAGAAGCCGTTGATGCATTAATTGATAATGGTCGTCGTGGTCGTTCTGTGGTTGGACCAGGTAATCGTCCACTTAAATCTTTATCACACATGCTTAAGGGTAAGCAGGGACGTTTCCGTCAAAACTTATTAGGTAAGCGTGTTGACTATTCAGGTCGTTCAGTTATTGATGTTTCACCAAAGCTTAAGTTCTATCAATGTGGTGTTCCTCGCCCGATGGCTCTAGAATTGTTCAAACCATTTGTAATGCACGAATTAGTTAAACGCAAGATTGCTACAAATATTAAGAGTGCTAAGCGTAAAATTGATCGTGAAGATGATGATGTCTGGGATGTACTTGAAGACGTGATTAAGGAAAGAACGGTATTATTAAACCGGGCTCCTACTTTACACCGTTTGAGTATCCAAGCTTTTGAACCTGTTTTAGTGCCAGGCAAATCAATTCGTCTGCACCCTCTTGCCTGTGAGGCTTACAATGCCGACTTTGATGGTGATCAGATGGCTATCCACGTGCCACTATCTGACGAAGCTGTTGCTGAATCACGGATGTTAATGCTGGCTGCTCACCATATTTTGGCTCCTAAGGACGGTAAGCCAATTGTTACTCCATCTCAAGATATAGTTTTGGGTAATTATTGGTTAACTCAAGCTGAAAAGGGCCGTGAAGGTGAAGGAATGATTTTCAACTCACCTGATGAAGCAACCGTTGCATATAATAATGGTGACATTCATTATCACACCATTATTGGGATGTCAGCTGATTCGATGCCAGAAAAGGCATGGCCAAAAGGATATGAACATGGTATTTTTGTCACTACTTATGGTCGAATCATTTTCAATCAGATTTTCCCAGATGACTATTTCTATGTTAATGAGCCAACTGAAGAAAATTTAAATAACCCACTTGCTTCCAAGTATTTCTTGGAACCGGGCGAAGATATCCATGAAAAAATTGATAGTGTTGCAAGTGATTTGATTTCTACACCGTTTAAGAAATCATTCCTGTCTGATTCAATTGCTACAATTTATAAATATTATAAGGTTCAAAGAACATCTGAATATCTTGATGACTTAAAGACTTTAGGTTATACCAGTTCAACTACTTCTGGTATTACAATCGGCATGACCGATGTTCCTGAAATCCAAGATAAAGATGAAAAGGTTGCTAAAGCCCATAAACAAGTAGATATTGTGTCTAAACAGTTTAGACGTGGTTTAATCACTGAAGATGAGAGACACGACCGGGTAATTAGCATTTGGAATGATTGTAAAGATCAAGTTCAAGATGAAATTGCCCAGATTTATGACCCACGTAATCCTATTACTATCATGGCCGATTCAGGAGCTCGTGGTAACATTTCCAACTTTACACAGCTTGCCGGTATGCGTGGATTGATGGCTACACCAAACGGTGGGTTGTTCGAAATTCCAGTTACTTCTAACTTTAAGGAAGGTTTGTCAGTTCTAGAATTATTCATGTCTACTCATGGTGCTCGTAAGGGAATGACCGATACCGCCTTGAAGACTGCTCAGTCTGGCTACTTGACTCGTCGTCTAGTAGATGTTGCACAGGATGTTATTATTCGTGATGATGACTGTGGGACTGACCGTGGCATTAATGTTCATGCAATTATGGAGGGTGACGAATTAATTGAACCGCTCTATGATCGTTTACTTGGCCGCTTTACTGCCGAAACAGTGAAGGATCCAAAGACTGGTGCTACAATTGTTGGTCGCAATGTCATGATGGATGAAAACTTAGCACATCAGATTTGTGATGCTGGTGTAACTAACGTGAAGATCCGTTCGATCTTAACTTGTGATACACCACATGGTGTTTGTCGCAAGTGTTACGGTATGAACCTTGCCACTGGAGAAGAAGTCGAAGTTGGTGAAGCAGTTGGTACAGTTGCTGCTCAATCTATCGGTGAACCTGGTACTCAGCTTACTTTACGTACTTTCCACAATGGTGGTGTTGCAGGTGCTGAAGATATTACGCAAGGTCTTCCTCGTGTGCAGGAATTGTTTGAAGCTCGTAATCCTAAGGGTCGTGCGATAATTTCTGAAGTAGATGGAGTAATTGATTCAATTCAGGAAAATCCTGCTGAACATACTCGTGAAATTACTGTTAAGGGTAGGATCGATACTAGAAGTTACAGCGTGCCTTATACTGCTTCGGTAGCTGTTGCTGAGGGTGACGAAGTTCATCGCGGTGACAAGTTGACTCTTGGATCTATTGATCCGAAAGAATTAATTCAGGTTACTGATACATTAACTACTGAAGAGTATATTTTGGTCGAAGTCCAAAAAGCATACAGGATGCAAGGTGTTGATATTTCAGATAAGCACGTTGAAGTATTAACTAGACAAATGTTGCAAAAAGTTCGTGTGCTCGATCCTGGAGAAACTGATCTTTTACCTGGTGAGGTAATGGATATCAATCAGTTTAAGGAACGTAACAAGGCTGTGATTATTTCTGGTGGTATTCCTGCAACTGCACAAAGTGTAATTTTAGGTATTACTAAAGCCGCTCTTGAAACCAACAGTTTCTTGTCAGCTGCTTCCTTCCAGGAAACAACTCGTGTTCTAACTGATGCTTCTATCAGAGGAAAGAATGATCCGCTACTTGGATTAAAAGAAAATGTTATTATTGGTAAGATAATTCCAGCTGGTACTGGTCTTCCGATTTATCGTGATATGGAACCTGAGTCAGATGTAAAGAAACCTAAATCTGTTTATTCAATTGCTGATATTGAAAAAAAGATGAAGGAAGCAGACCAAGCTAAGGAATCATAATCTAATCTAATTTAATTAAAAAACTGTTCTGTTAGAAATTACTAGCGGGACAGTTTTTTTGTCTGAAATTATTACCTTAAAATCTTACCGAATAAAATATATGATATTATCCATAAAATAGTGCCAACAATAAAAAAAACCAGATATTTTCGCTGAATCTAGTATTGTTTTATTTAGAAATCAGTCGCTTGATATTAAACAAGGATATATGGTAACCAGCATAATTAGAATATGAACTACAGATTGTCTTGTTAATGAACAACTTTTGGCGCTGTAATCATCAATATATTGTAATTTCATAATCACAGGAAGGTATTCATAATTATAAAAAGTAAACCGTCAAGTGTTGTTGCAGATAAAATATAGTGCATCTTTATCCTCAATTAAATTTAAATAAGAAATTATATCGTGGCTCAATTTGTAATATTAGTTTAATTTTAATTTAGAAGATACAAATCTTCTACCTTTTAGTTATATTGGAGCAAGTTTTTCAATAAATTAATAAAATCAATATAATTTTTAGTACTTTTCATCTTCTTTATATTTTCAATATCAGAAAATATATTTATTATCTTTTCGAAAAACATTCTAAATCCTTTTTTCTCACTTGCTGAGTTAATTCCAAAAAGACAAATTATGTTTATTTTTTTATCACCCCAGCTCATTTTATGATCATTAATAACAATTGAAAAAAAGGATTTTTTAGCTTCGCAATTTAAAGCATGTGGAATTGCTAATTCATTAAAAAAAGCAGTTGAGCTTGACCTCTCTCGTTCTAAAACACTTTTTTTAAAATCTTGATTTGAATAACCCAATTTCTCTGTTTCATTGCAAAGATAAGTAATAGCTTCTATTTCGTTATTAAAATAAAGATTCTTTTTAAATAATTCCGGTTTAAGTAATTCAAGTAAAAAGCTTTTCAACATAGCCGCTTCTTTTGTTTCTTTAATAGAAGATATCATTGCACGTAGACCATTTATATTTTTATAAGAGAGTATAGGACTAATAATAAAAATTGGTATAGAAGTTGACTGATACAACGTAAAATCTTTTGAAGTTGTAATTATCAAATCAATATCAGTAGAGATTGGTTGATTTGAATCAAGTCGTCTAATATCACTAATAATCAAAGAGTCGGAAAATAAATTGTTTAATTTATACTTCAATCTGTTTTTGACATCATAATACTCTTTATAATAGATTAAACATTTTATTTTAAAATTGTTTTGTTGACTCATTGCTAAGTAGGAACCAATATGGAAAGCAATATAATCAATTTCAGTTGAATCTATGTTTTTTTCCCAGACTTTTTCAAGTTGAGATGCAATATAAATTGAAACATCATAGATTAATGGATAGTTTTCATTAATATCGTCTTCTAGTGGACTTTTTATATGGATATTATCTATAGTTCTTTCATATAAGTTTTCAATATGAAAACTAAATTTATTAATAAAATCATCGTTAATTAGATTTAAAGCATAAATTTGCTCAACTTTTATAAGGATATTAGTAACTAGTTGCCTGCAATCTTGGTTATTACTTTTTTCTTTTAAGGGTAAATTATTTTGTATTATATTATCTAAATATGTTAACTCAATTTGACTTATTTTAATTTTATATTCTTCTTGTAGTTTTTCACCGATCAATTTAACAATTTGTGGAATATGATTCGAAGAATAATTTTTGCTTTTTATTATGTTTTTTGATTTTATTCTAGTAATCATAATATAAATGTGAATTACTATAAATTGTAAAGTGTAATCATTTATATATATATCTTCTTCAACTAAAATTCTTTCTATTATATTTGATAACTTCCTTATGCTTATTTCACTATTTGCAAATGCATTCGTATTTAATTGAGAATCTGGACCAAAATTGGCCCAATTTTTTTGCTCCACAAGTTCACTTAACATTGTTCTCTTATTTATTTCAGATCCTTTTAGATAAAGAAAATCCTTATGCTGATTAACTGTTAAATGATAACGCTTAAAAACTGACTTTACAGAGATCAAATCATTATTAAAGGTAGCTTCAGATATAAATAATTTATTTAAAAAATTTAAAAAGTTAATATTTCCATGAATTAAAAGCTCGCAAATAAGTAGTTTTCTTCTTTCACTTGGTGTTAGGTTAAAATTTTTACTTTTCTTGTTAAGACTTTCTTTGTAGTTTTTGTAATCTAGTTTATATCCCTTATTACTAGAAAGAACAATTGGATCAATATTTCTTTTATTTAAAGTAGAAATATATTTGCGAATACTTCTTGTAGAAATGCCAATGCTGTTAGAAATTTTTTTTGCAGAGACCCATCCGTTATTCTTTGTCAAGTAACTTAATATTTCTTGTTCTCTTTTATTCATTTAATTTTCTCCTACTTTGCACAGTAGTAAATTCAGCATTACGATTATGAAATTATTATACAGTACACAGAAAGCGCTTTAACCATAGAATATGTTCCTAACTTGCGGAACAATATGTCACTTTTTTAATATTTGAACTATGCAAGAATTGTATTTGAATAGAAAGGATGTGTCGATAATGAAAAAAATTTTATTAACATGTGGAGCAGGTGCCTCAAGTGGTTTCATGGCTCAAAGCATGAGAAAAGCAGCATTAAAGCATGGCTATAAACTTGATATTATGGCAAAAAGTGATGCTGAAATATCTGAATATCTTGATGGAGCAAGTATTCTTCTAATAGGTCCTCATTTGAAATATGCACTAGATAAATTTGAAAAAATGGCTAAGCCTTTTGGAGTTCCTGTTCAAGTTATAAGTCAAGAAATTTATGGAGAATTGAATGGAGAAGCTTTATTAAATCTGGTTATAAAAGAACTGAATTGGACAAAAAGTGATTTGATAGATTCGTCAACTTCCCAAAAAAGCAGCGTTAAACCAGAGATCCCAGATGTAATAACTAATGAAGACGAAAAAAATTCTGAAGTTAAAGAAAAAGGCTTTATGGGATGGATGAAAAATTCTTTTGCTCCAAAAATGAATTCTTTAACTAAAAATGTTTGGGTATCATCGGTCCAAGAATCAATTATGGCCTTGCTACCTTTTATTATGGTGGGTTCGCTATCAAATTTGGTAAATGTTTTCAAAAATTGGTTTCATTGGATTCCTGATATTTCGTTAATAAATTCATTTACATTTGGGTTACTTTCAATATTTATTGCATTCCTTATTCCTTACAAAGTAATGACTAAGTTAAAGATCCCAAAATTATTAATTCCAAGTAGTTTAACTAGCTTATCTTTATATTTAATGCTTGTAATGCCAACATTTGAAGCTACAAATATCAAGTTTGTAACTGAAAAATTAGGAGCAGGAGGTATGTTGGTATCACTGGTGGTAAGCTTGTTTGTTAGCTATTTTATGTATAAATTTGCTAATTTTTCATTTTTTAAGCAAGATACAGCAATGCCAGATATTGTAGTTGACTGGTTAAATAGTATGCTGCCGATATTTATTCTTTTACTGTTTGGTTTAATTTGCTATGTTAATCATTTTGATATTTACAAAGTTATAACCGCAGTATTTTATCCAATTACAAAAATGGGACAAACATTACCAGGCATTGTAATATGCTCATTCTTAGTTTGTTTCTTATTTTCGTTTGGTATCAGTTGGGTAATGTATCCAATAATGTGGCCGATTTGGATGCAAGGTATAGCAGCAAATGCCCAATTAGCAGCAAATGGACAGGTTCCTACTAATTTAAACATTATGGAATTCTTTCATGGCTTTTTGTATTTAGGTGGACAAGGAGCAACATTGATGCTTGTCTTGATGTTTTGCTTTTCTCATAGTAAAAAACTAAAGGCGATAGGCAGACTTACCATTGTACCAAGCATTTTTAATATTAATGAACCTGTAATGTTTGGCGCTCCAGTAGTATGGAATCCTATTTTAATGGTTCCTTATTGGATGTGCGGAATAATTTTACCTATTGTAGGATATTGTGGTTTTAAATTTGGATTAGTGAACGTACCAACATCTCCATTCCAAGTTTGGTATATGCCAGCTGGATTGTATGGATATTTTGCTACGAATGATGCACGAGCTTTCATCTTAACGGGTATTATTTTGATTGTTAGCTTTATAATATACTTTCCGTTTTTTAAAGTTTATGAGTCTCAAGAAGTAAAAAAAGAAAAAAGCGAAATGAAGTTAAAAATGGCTAAAAAGGCATAATTTAGAAAGAGAGAATTAAATGGCAGATAGTTTAGAAGAAATTGCCAAAGCAGCAATGCAAATTATTTTACATGCTGGAGATGCAAGAAATTATATGCATCAATCCTTTTCGGCATTAGCTAAGGGAAATAAATTGGAATCTGATCAATATATGGATAAAGCGAATAAGGAAATAGTCGAGGCACATAAAATACAAACGGGTATATTACAAAAAGAAAGTTCTGGAGAAATATTACCTAATTCTTATTTATTTGGACATGCTCAGGATACTCTGATGACTGTCCAGTCCGAAATAGATATGATTCAAATGCTAATAAAAACCATTGTTTTTAAAGAAAGAAAGGGAAAAAATGAATAACAAATTATCAGATAACTTTTTATGGGGAGGAGCATTGGCTGCACATCAATGCGAAGGAGCTTGGAATGTTGATGGGAAGGGAATCAGTGTTTCTGATGTCTTAGCAGTTTCAAGTCACAATAAAGATAGGAAAATTTATAGAAAACCTCAGAATGACGTCTATTTTCCAAGTCACAAAGCTATAGATTTTTATCATACATATAAAAGCGACCTGAAGCTTTTTAAAGAGATGGGTTTCAAAGCATTAAGAGTTTCAATAGCATGGACTCGAATATATCCTAATGGCGATGAAGATACCCCCAATGAAAAAGGTTTACAATTTTATGATAATTTGTTTGATGAAATGAACAAACTAGAAATTGTACCTGTTGTTACGCTAAATCATAATGATATGCCACTTAATCTGGTAAAAAAATATGGAGGCTGGCAAAATCGAAAATTAATTAAATTTTTTGTGCATTATGCAAAAACTGTTTTTAGTCGATATAAAGGAAAAGTTAAGTATTGGATGACGTTTAATGAAATAAATCATTTAAGTAAAGTAAATTATGAAATTTTACCATATTTATCAGGTGGTATATATGTTAACCAAATTGAAAAGAAAAATCTAAAGCAGGTTGTTTATACTTCTTTGCACCACCAATTCTTGGCTAGTGCATTAGCCGTTATTTCTGCTCATGAAATTGATTCAAGTAATATGGTTGGAAACATGACGGCATTTATCATGCAATATTCAGCAACCTCTAACCCTAAAGATTATCTTTTCCTTATGCAAAATGAATATAAAAACTACTTTTGTACAGATGTTCAGGCACGTGGCTATTATCCAAACTATGCTAAAAAGTATTTTGAGAGAAATAACATTAATATTCCTATCAAGAAAGGAGATTTAGACATTTTAAGAAAGGGGACTGTTGACTATATTTCTTTTAGTTATTATATGAGTGAAACTTTAACTACAGACAAAAGTTTACCTAAAAATAAAGCGGCGAAAGGTATCTTGAATGGTGTTGATAATCCCTACTTAAAAAAGTCTGAGTGGGGATGGACTGTAGATCCTATTGGCTTACGATTAGTTATGAATCATATTTATGATAGATATCAAAAACCTATTTTTATAGTTGAAAACGGACTGGGAGCAGAAGATAAAGTAGTTAATGGCAAAATTCATGACAATTATCGAATCGATTATTTGAAAAAGCATATTGAAAGTATGAAGGAAGCTATCATTCTTGATGGTGTTGATTGCCTAGGGTATTTATCATGGGGTCCGATAGATATTGTAAGTGCAAGTACGGGTGAGATGAAAAAGAGATATGGATATATTTTTGTTGATTACAACGATCAAGGGGAAGGAACCGGAAAAAGGATTAAAAAAGATTCCTTTGAATGGTATAAAAAAGTAATTGAAAGTAAAGGAGTCATTTTATGAGTGGAGAGACAGACTTGTTTAAAAACAAAAATGTGAATTTTAATATTTTAAAAAAAAGAGCATATAATCTTAGATGGGCTGAAGTTCCAGATGGAGTTATACCTTTAACAGCAGCAGATATTGATTTTCCTGTTTCTGAAGAAATTACCAAAGCTCTAATTGACTACATAAAACCAGGATATTTTTCATATACACCTACTTTAGGATTTCCAGAATTTCGCAGAGAAATTGCTAAATATTTACAAGAACGGAGAGAAAATATAGTTAGTGATAACGTATTGCCAGTTGATAGCGTTGCACGCGGTATGTATATTGTTGCGAAGGCAATACTAAAGCCTGGTGACGAAGCAATTGTGTTTGATCCGGTGGATTTTCTTTTCAAAAATTCAGTAAGTTCGGCTGGCGCTAAGCCAGTTTATTTTCCAACTAAAATTATAGATGGGAAAATAGATTTTACTAATTTGGAAAAATACATTACTCCAAAAACTAAAATGCTTTGCTTATGTAACCCTGATAATCCTCTTGGACTAGTTTATGGTGATGAAGAACTATCTATTATTAGTTCAATATGCAATAAATATAATTTGTATATTATGAACGATGAAATATGGTCAGATATTGTATATGGAGAGAGACCTTTTAAAAGCATTTTGTCTGTTGATGATGACTTAAGCAAAAGAATCGTATCTGTTAACGGATTTTCTAAGTCATATGGATTAGCTGGACTAAGGATAGGATATATTTATACTCAAGACCACCAATTATTTGAGAAAATAGTTGATGCTTCAGATGTAAAAACTACAGCGGGAGGAATAAGTTCATTATCACAGGTTGCTGGAATAGCAGCACTTTCTAAAGCCGGAAAGTGGAAAAAAGAGTTTATACAGTTTTTGAAATATAATCGTGACTATTGTTATAAACGTTTATCCAAAATGAAAGGTATCTCCACTATCAAACCAGAAGCGACCTATGTATTTTGGATTAACATTAAGGAATTGAAGGTAACAAGTCAACAGTTTGTTGACTTTATGAAAACAAAAGAAAAGGTTGCACTTGTTCCCGGATCTGAAGAAAAATTTGGACCTGGTGCTGAAGGATATGTCAGGCTGTGTTTTGCAACCAGTCATGAGATACTTGCAGAAGGTTTGAATAGGATTGAAAAAGGGTTGAAGATTTTAAATAAGGAAAAATGAAAAATGAATTTAATTAAAAAAATAAATGTTAAAAATGCTCCTGGAGCTATTGGTCCATATTCTCAGGGGACAATATTAGAACCATTTATTTTCATTTCTGGACAAATTCCAATTGATCCTAAGAGTGCTATAATTTCTGAAAAAGATATTATTGGTCAAACTAAGCAAGTTATAGAAAATATAGATGCTATATTAAAAGGTATAGGATTAACCAGTAAAAATGTTATAAAAACTAATTGTTATTTGTCTAATATGGAAAATTTTGACAAATTTAATGGGGAGTATGCTAAATATTTTCAAACTAAGCCGGCGCGCTCCTGCGTCTGCGTTAAAGCTTTACCAAAAGGTGCTTTAATAGAAATTGAAGTAACTGCAGTTAAAGACATAAATTGATAATAATTTTAAGCAGAAAAAAATCCTAAAACTCCTAAAGTTAATGTGGTATGTTTAAAGTCAAAATTAATTGTTATGAAAGAGCGTATCATTAGTCTTACAAAAAATAATATGTTTTAAAATTTATCATTGCTTATTTTAATATGATTTAAAAATAATTAAAATTTAATTAGATAAAATAGTTAAATTAGTGTAAGATATGTTCATGTAGCTAGAGTAAGCTGGAATTTTCTTTCAAGATAAATTTTTTGTTAAGAATGATTTTAATATTTTGTTTAAGAGAGAATTATACTATGACAAATCAAACTGATTTTTCTTTAAAGAGACTTGTATTATTAGCATTACTAACAGCGATTAATGTCGTGGTTAGTCGAATTTTTATTATTCCTATGCCCCTGACTCATGGAAATATTAATTTATGTGATGCGATTATTTATATAGTGGCGCTTTTATTCGGTCCATTGGCCGGGGGTATAGTTGGAGGACTTTCTGGATTTTTACTTGATCTTCTTGGTGGATATGGGCAGTTTATGTTATTTTCTCTTGTTGTCCATGGTTTAGAAGGTTTTTTTGTTGGTTTAGTCTTTAAATACTGGAATTTTAAAAACCAATTAGTCAAAGGTGCTATCGCCGGAGCTATAGGAGTATTCTTTATGGTAGGTGGCTATTTTATCACTAATACAGTTCTTTATACTTGGGCTGCAGGACTTGCCAGTCTTTTTACTAATACAATTCAAGGAGTAGTCGGAGTTGTTATAGCCATAGTACTGCTGCCTAGTTTTCAAAACCTGATGGCAAGATATAACTAATACTTACGTGAAAAAATTATTTTTACTAGTTTATTAAAGCTGCTATCTCATTTTATATGGATTCCAGCTTTTTATTTGCACAAAAGTTGAATGATTAATCCAATATAAATAAAAGGAATAAATGCAACAGGCTCCTTTTTGCTCATTTTACTGCCCAAAAAAACAATAAGCAGAGCTATTGAAGCAGTTAAAAAAGTTAAATTGGCGAATTTGGAGTTAAAGTAGAAAGATAAGATTAGATAGACTATTAAGTCTCCACTACCACATTTTTTTCTAACTGTCTCAAAAAGAAAAAACAAAAAAATAGGTAAAAATTCTATGAGATCAGTAGTGCTAATTCTATAAAAATTATTCATTATATGTTGAAGCGAAATAACAAGTGCAGGCAGTACCAGTGTAATATCGAATTCCTGAACCTGATAATCGCTGATAGCAGCTAGTAGAAGACTAAACAAAACAATCGCCGTACAAATATCATGTATGCTGCTAAAATCAATTTTATAAAAAGCGAAACCGCCTAAAAATTCTGTTAAAAAATATTCACAGGGGATGTGAATTTTACAATAACGGCAACGACCTTTAAGTATTAAATAGGAAATTAAAGGTATTTCATCTAACAAGCACAGCTGTTGATTACAATTAGTGCATTTTGAGCGACTGAAGATAAAGTCTTCTTTGCCGAGTCTTTCGATAATTACACATGCATGAGAAGCTAGACATGTACCAATCAAAAAATTGCTGATTCCAAAAATCCATTTCATATTGTTTACCTCGCTTAAATCAAATACGCAAAAAATATCATCTGCTTTTCAATTAGTAAAAATAATTTGCTTTTTTGCGACAAGCGAGTACAATAGTCAATGTGTATTTTGATGATTATCTGGGACTTAAAAAAGAAACTCCTGGATGTGTGAACAAAATAATGAATTTTTTTAGGAGGAAAATTTAATGCCAACCATTAACCAATTGGTAAGAAAAGGCCGTCATACTAAGACGACTAAATCAAAGTCACCAGCTTTAAGCTATGGCTACAACAGTATGAAGAAAGAATTAGTAGCTAACCCAGCGCCCCAAATGCGTGGAGTTGCAACTCGTGTCGGCACTATGACACCAAAGAAGCCAAACTCAGCTTTGCGGAAGTATGCTCGTGTTCGTCTTTCTAACCTGATTGAAGTAACTGCTTATATTCCAGGTGAAGGCCATAATTTACAGGAACACTCTGTTGTGTTAATTCGTGGTGGTCGTGTAAAGGACCTTCCTGGTGTTCGTTACCATATTATTCGTGGTGCTCTTGATACTGCTGGTGTTGAAGGCAGAAAGCAAGGACGTTCCAAATACGGTGCCAAGAAAGATTAAGGAGGAGTTAAATAATGCCTAGAAAAGGACATGTAGCTAAAAGAGATATTTTAGCGGATCCAGTATATAATTCAAAGCTTGTAACTAAGTTGATCAACCACTTAATGATCGATGGTAAAAGAGCTAAGGCTTCATCCATTCTTTATGATGCTTTTGACATTGTTAAAGAAAAGACCGGCAAAGAGCCACTTGATGTTTTTGAAGAAGCTATGAATAATATTATGCCTGTTTTGGAAGTTAGAGCTCGCCGTATTGGTGGTTCAAACTATCAGATTCCAGTTGAAGTTCGTCCTGAAAGAAGAACTACTTTAGGTTTAAGATGGTTAGTTTCTTACGCTCGTTTACGTAATGAACATACTATGGATGAACGCTTGGCTAACGAAATTATTGATGCTTCAAACAATACTGGCTCAGCTGTTAAAAAGCGTGAAGATGTTCACCGTATGGCTGAAGCTAACCGTGCATTTGCACACTATCGTTTCTAATTTTTTAGGGAAAGGAAAAAATCTATGGCTAATAAGCGTGAATTTCCATTAGAAAAAACACGTAACATTGGTATTATGGCCCATATTGATGCGGGTAAGACTACCACAACAGAGCGTATTCTTTATTACACTGGTAAGATCCATAAAATTGGTGAAACCCATGAGGGTGATTCACAAATGGACTGGATGGATGAAGAAAAAGAACGTGGTATCACTATTACTTCTGCAGCTACTACTGCACAATGGAAAGATTACAGAATTAACATTATCGATACCCCTGGACACGTTGACTTCACTATCGAAGTTGAACGTTCCTTGCGTGTTCTTGATGGTGCCGTAACTGTTCTTGACGCTCAAGCTGGTGTGGAACCTCAAACTGAAAATGTTTGGCGCCAGGCTGAAACTTACGGTGTTCCTCGAATTGTTTTTGTAAACAAAATGGATAAGATTGGAGCAGACTTTGACAAATCTGTTAAGTCTTTGCACGAACGTTTAAATGCCAATGCTCTAGCTGTGCAAATGCCAATTGGTTCTGCCGAAAGCTTTGAAGGTGTTATTGACTTACTTGACATGGTAGCTGATGTTTATGATGAAGATAAGCTTGGATCCAAATGGGATACTATTCCTGTTCCTGATGAATACAAAGAAGAAGCTGAAAAACGTCGCTCCGAATTAATTGAACAAGTAGCTGATGTTGATGATGACATCATGGAAAAATACCTTAATGGTGATGAGATTTCCGTTGATGAATTAAAAGCTGCTATTCGTAAAGCTACATTGGACTTGAAGATTTTCCCTGTATTTGCAGGCTCAGCTTTTAAGAACAAGGGTGTACAGATGATGCTTGATGGTGTTGTTGATTACTTACCATCTCCGTTAGATGTTAAGCCTTATGTTGCTCATGATCCAAAAACTGGTGAAGAAGTTGAATTAGTTGCTGGAGATGAAAAGCCATTTTCCGCTTTGGCGTTTAAGATTGCTACTGATCCATTTGTTGGTCGTTTGACTTATATTCGTGTTTACACTGGTTCACTTGAATCAGGTTCATATGTTTTGAATGCTTCTAAGAATAGTCGTGAACGTGTTGGTCGTTTGTTGCAAATGCATGCTAACTCACGAAGTGAAATTTCTGAAGTATTCTCCGGTGATATTGCTGGTGCTATCGGTTTAAAGAATACTACTACCGGTGATTCATTAACTGATCCTGATCACCCATTAATTTTGGAAAGTTTGGAAGTTCCAGATCCGGTTATTCAAGTTTCAATTGAGCCAGAATCAAAAGCTGACCGTGACAAACTTGATGTTGCTTTGCAAAAATTAACTGAAGAGGATCCAACCTTTAGAGCAGAAACAAACGCTGAAACAGGTCAAACTTTGATTTCCGGAATGGGTGAATTACACCTGCAAATCATGGTTGAACGTATGAAGCGTGAATTCCACGTTGAAGCTAAGATTGGTGAACCACAAGTTGCTTACCGTGAAACCTTCACTAAGCCTGCTAAAGCACAAGGTAAATTTGTGCGTCAATCAGGTGGTAAAGGTCAATATGGTGACGTTTGGATTGAATTTACACCAAATGAAAGAGGAAAAGGTTACGAATTTGAAGACGCCATTGTTGGTGGTGTTGTTCCTCGTGAATTTATCCCTGCTGTTGATGCTGGTTTGCAAGAATCTATGAAGAACGGCATCTTGGCAGGTTACCCACTGATTGATGTAAAAGCTAAACTTTATGACGGTAGTTACCACGAAGTCGACTCTTCTGAAGCTGCCTTCAAAGTTGCTGCATCATTGGCATTGAGAAATGCTGCACCTAAGGCTGGTGCAGTTATCCTTGAACCTATTATGAAGGTTCAAGTTATCACACCTGAAGATTACTTAGGTGACGTAATGGGTTCAATTACTGCTCGTCGTGGTACAATGGATAACATGCAAGATCGTGCCGGCGCTAAAGTATTGAATTCAATGGTTCCTCTGGCAGAAATGTTTGGTTATGCTACCACCTTACGTTCTTCAACTCAAGGCCGTGGTACATTTACGATGGTCTTTGATCATTACTCACCAACTCCTAAGTCTATTCAAGAGGATATCATCAAAAAACGTGGCGGTAACGCTGAATAATTTTCAATAATTAATAATATAAAAACAAGTTATTAACTATAAAAATCGAGCTATTGGTAAAGCCAGTGGCTCTTTTTTTATCAAAAATTTCGTTTCTGAATAAATTATTTGAGAATTTTTCTGTTTGTAGTAGACTTCTTAAACATAAAATTAAGGATTTTATTTAAAAAAGTATAAAAATTGTATTTTTCTATTCTAAAAGATGAAAAAAGTTCCTTTAATCCTTGATAATTAAGCTTAAAACGGTTATACTATTTTTTGTGTGTCTAGGGCATAGTCTGCCTTAAAGCACATTTTGTTGTAAAGCATTGATACAAAAGGTTGCGGCACACCAGGTTGCATTGCCACAGAGGTTGTGTCGGTAATTTTTGTGGAAGCTAGTCATCTTTTAAAGAAGACGTTGAGGAGGTAATTTAATGGCAAGTCAATCAATTCGTATCAGACTTAAGTCATACGAACATGGTATTCTCGATGAATCAGCTGCTAAAATTGTAGCTACTGCAAAGAGAACTGGAGCTGAAATTTCAGGTCCAGTTCCATTGCCAACAGAAAGGGTATTGTTCACTGTTTTGCGTTCACCACACAAGAACAAGGACTCACGTGAACAATTTGAAATTCGTACGCATAAGCGTTTAATCGATATTTTAAATCCAACACCTAAAACTGTTGACTCTTTAATGAAGCTTGATTTACCAAGTGGTGTTGACATCGAAATTAAACTTTAATTTTAAAAAGAAAGAGGTGTAATCATGACCAAAGGAATCTTAGGAAGAAAAGTTGGTATGACCCAAATCTTCACTAAAGATGGTATCCTCGTGCCTGTAACAGTTGTTGAAGCAACGCCTAACGTAGTTATGCAAGTTAAGACAGTTGAATCAGACGGCTACGAAGCAGTTCAATTAGGATATCAAGATAAGCGTGAAGTTTTGAGCAACAAACCAGAAAAAGGTCATGCTGCAAAAGCAAAGACTTCGCCTAAGCGCTTCATACGTGAAATCCGCGGAGTTGAGCTTAAGGACTATGAAGTCGGCTCAGAAGTTACTGTGGACACATTTAAGGAAGGTGACGTAGTTGACGTCACTGGTACTACAAGAGGTCATGGATACCAAGGTAACATTAAACGTTGGGGCCAATCACGTGGACCAGAAACTCACGGTTCAAGGTACCATAGAATTCCTGGTTCAATGGGTTCAATCATTAACCGTGTGCCTAAAGGCAAACGTCTGCCAGGTCACATGGGAATGAAGAAAGTTACCATTGAAAACTTAGTAATTGAAAAAGTTGTAGCAGATAAGAATGTTTTGTTAATTAAAGGCAACGTTCCTGGCGCTAAGAATTCATTGCTTACTGTTAGATCTGCTGTAAAAAATAATAAATAGGAAGGAGGACTAGAATGGCTAATTTAAAAGTTATTGATCAAAAAGGCAAAGATGCTGGTGAAGTTACTTTAAATGATGAAGTATTTGGTATTAAACCAAATGAAAGCGTAGTTTTTGACGCAATTATCAGACAAAGAGCTGGCAGACGTCAAGGAACCTCGAAGGTTAAAAATAGATCTGCTGTTCGCGGTGGTGGTAAGAAGCCTTGGAAACAAAAGGGTACTGGACGTGCTCGTCAAGGGTCTATCCGTTCACCACAATGGCGCGGTGGTGGTGTTGTTTTTGGACCAACTCCACGTTCTTATGCATACTCAATGCCAAGAAAGCAACGGCGCTTGGCTATCAAGTCTGTTCTTTCCCAAAAATTGATTGATAAAGATTTGATTGTTTTAGATCAATTGACTATGTCAGCTCCTAAAACAAAAGAATTTAAGTCAATCTTGGACGACTTAAAGGTTGAAGGTAAAGTTTTAGTTGTTTCTGAAGATAAAAATATTCAATACTCAGCTAGGAATTTGCCAAACGTTAAGGTTATCACTGCAAATGGCTTGAATGTAGAAGATGTTGTCAACTATGACAAATTAATCTTGACAAAAGAAGCTATTGAAAAGATAGAAAAGAATGTTGAGGGGGCTTCGACGAAATGAGTGCACACGATATCATTTTAAGACCTGTCATTACTGAAAAGTCAACGAACTTAATGGATGATAAGAAATACACTTTCAACGTGCTTTTAACTGCAACCAAGACTCAAGTTCGTGATGCTGTTGAAGAAATTTTTGATGTTAAGGTCAAAAAAGTTAATATCATGAATGTTCGTGGTAAGGATAAGCGTGTTGGTCGTTATTCAGGTAAAACTGCTCGGACACGTAAAGCAATTGTCACCTTAACTGAAGATTCAAATGACATCAAAATTTTCAAAGACGATAACGATAATAAAGAAGAAAATAAGTAATAGGAGGTCAGTCAATTGGCTATTAAAATTTATAAGCCAACCACAAATGGTCGCCGTAATATGACTACTTCTGACTTTGCTGAAATTACTAAGAGCAAGCCAGAGCGTACTTTACTTGAGTCACAATCACATACTGCAGGTCGTAACTCTTATGGTCATATTACTAGCAGACACCGTGGTGGTGGACATAAGCAAAAGTACCGTATCATCGATTTTAAACGCAATAAAGATAACGCTAAAGCTGTAGTTAAAGCAATCGAATACGATCCAAACAGAACTGCTAACATTGCGCTTCTTCACTATACTGATGGTATTAAGGCTTATATCTTAGCACCTAAAGGTTTAACAGTTGGTGATGTGGTTGAATCTGGCGCTAATGCAGATATTAAGCCAGGAAACGCTTTGCCATTAAAGAATATTCCAACTGGTACATCAATTCACAATATTGAATTAAGTCCTGGTAAAGGTGGTCAGCTTGTTAGAAGTGCTGGAGCCAGTGCTCAAGTTTTGGGTAATGATGGTAAGTACACTTTAGTTAAATTACAGAGTGGTGAAGTTCGTAAAATTTTATCAGTTTGTCGTGCAACTATTGGTGTTGTTGGTAATGAACAACATTCGTTAATTCAATTAGGTAAAGCTGGCCGTAGTCGCTGGTTAGGCAGACGTCCGCAATCTCGTGGTTCTGTAATGAACCCTAACGATCACCCACATGGTGGTGGTGAAGGTAAAGCTCCTGTAGGTCGTCCACAACCAATGACTCCATGGGGCAAGAAAGCTCGTGGTATCAAGACTAGAAATAGTAAGAGAGCCAGTGAGAAGCTAATTGTTCGTCACCGTAAAGGTAGCAAATAATAGAAGGAGGGTAATTTAATGAGCCGTAGTATTAAAAAAGGGCCTTTTGCTGATGCATCCTTATTAAAGAAAGTTGATGCACAAGCAGATACAGATAAAAAACAGGTTATTAAAACTTGGTCACGTCGTTCAACTATTTTTCCTTCTTTTGTTGGTTTGACTATAGCTGTTTACGATGGTAGAAAGCATGTTCCAGTATATATTACTGAGGATATGGTTGGTCATAAGTTAGGTGAATTTGTTCCAACGAGAACTTTTCGTGGACATAAGACATCTGACGACAAGGCTACTGCAAAATAAAGAAAGGAGAAACACTTAAATGGCAGAACAAGTTAGTTCAGCTAGGGCGGAAGCAAGAACAGTTCGTATTGCTCCAAGAAAAGCACGTTTAGTTGTTGATTTGATTCGTGGCAAAGACGTTGCTGAAGCATTGGCAATCTTGCGATTCACACCTAGAGCTGCTTCCCCAATCGTTGAAAAAGTTTTACGCTCAGCAATTGCAAATGCAGAACACAATTACGATCTTGAAAGTGCCAATCTTTATGTATCTGAAGCATACGTAAATGAAGGAGCAACTTTAAAGAGATTTAGACCACGTGCCAAAGGTATGGCTTCTCCTATTAATAAGAGAACTAGTCATGTAGTTGTAGTAGTGTCAGAAAAGAACGATTAAGGGAGGTATATTAATGGGTCAGAAAATTAACCCAAATGGTTTTCGTCTCGGCGTAATTCGTGACTGGGAATCTAAATGGTATGCTGACAGAGGATACAAAGAAACCTTAAATGAAGACCTTCGCATCAGAAAATTCATTGATAAGAAGTTAAAGAATGCCTCTGTTTCTACTGTTGAAATTGAACGTGCAGCTAATAGGATCAACGTATCAATCAATACTTCTAAACCAGGTATGGTAATTGGTAAAGGTGGTTCTGAAGTTGAAGCATTGAGAAAAGAATTAAATGCTTTGACTAAGAAACAAGTCCACGTTAATATTGTTGAAATCAAGAAACCTGATCTTGATGCCAAATTAGTAGCTGAAAGTATCGCTAGTCAACTTGAAGCTCGTATCGCTTTTAGACGTGCTACTCGTCAAGCTACTCAAAGAACTATGCGTGCCGGTGCCAAGGGAATCAGAGTACAAACATCTGGCCGTTTGAACGGCGCTGACATGGCAAGAAGAGAATGGCACACAGAAGGTCGTGTTCCATTACAAACTTTAAGAGCAGATATTGATTATGCTTGGGTAAATGCCTACACTACATATGGTGAAATTGGTGTTCAAGTATGGATTAACCGGGGTGAAATCTTACCTTCTAAAAGTAAGAAGCCCGAAAAAGCTGCGAAGGGAGGAAACAAATAATGCCTCTAGTACCAAAAAGGGTAAAACACCGTCGTGAGTTTCGTGGTAAGATGCGTGGTGCTGCTAAGGGTGGTAAAACCATTGCTTTTGGTGAATATGGTTTACAAGCCCTTGAATCGCACTGGATTACTACACAACAAATCGAAGCTGCTCGTGTTGCGATGACTCGTTACATGAAACGTGGTGGTAAGGTTTGGATTAGAATTTTCCCTCAAAAGTCATACACTGCTAAAGGTGTTGGTGTACGTATGGGTTCTGGTAAAGGTGCACCTGCAGGCTGGGTAGCTGTAGTCAAGAGAGAAAAGATTATGTTTGAAATCGGTGGCGTTAATGAAGCAACAGCTCGTGAAGCACTAAGACTTGCTGCAACGAAGCTACCAATTAAATGTAAATTTGTGACTAAAAGTTCGGAAGTAGGTGGCAATTCTAATGAAGGCTAAAGATATCAGAGCATTAACCACTGATCAAATGTTAGATAAGGAAAAGCAATATAAAGAAGAACTCTTTAATTTGCGTTTTCAACAAGCAACGGGTCAATTAGAAAATACCGCTCGCCTAGGCAAAGTTCGTAAAAATATTGCTAGAATTAAAACAATTCTTAGCGAAAAAGCATTGGAAAAAGATTAGTGGAAGGGAGTTATTAACTTGAGCGAATCAATCGAAAGAAATCATCGTCACGTATATCAAGGCCAAGTAATTTCTGATAAGAATGACAAGACTATCACAGTAGTTGTTGATACTTATAAGAACCACCCTGTTTACAAAAAGCGTATTAGATATTCAAAGAAATATTACGCACAAGATGATAAAAATGAAGCTAAAGTTGGCGATACTGTTCGTATCATGGAAACTCGTCCATTATCTCGTACAAAGCGCTTTCGTTTAGTTAAAATTGTTAAAAAATCTGTTTAATTTTGCGGATTTAGTGAGGGGAGGATTATATAGTGATTCAAAATGAATCCCGTTTGAAGGTTGCTGATAACTCAGGTGCCAGAGAACTTTTAGTTATTAGAGTCTTAGGTGGATCAAGACGTAAGACTGGTAACATTGGTGATATTGTTGTTGCAACTGTTAAACAAGCAACACCAGGTGGCGTTGTCAAAAAAGGTGACGTTGTCAAGGCTGTCATTGTTAGAACAAAATCAGGCGCACGTCGTGAAGATGGATCATACATCAAATTTGATGAAAATGCTGGTGTAGTTATCAATGCAGATAAGAGTCCACGCGGTACTCGTATCTTTGGGCCTGTTGCACGTGAGCTACGTGAGCACGACTTTATGAAAATCGTCTCTCTTGCTCCTGAAGTCATATAATAAGTGAGGTGCACTGATGTTTGTTAAAACTGGTGACAAAGTAAAAGTTATTACCGGAAAAGACAAAGGTAAAGAAGGTATTGTTTTATCTGTTAACGTTAAGAAAAACCGTGTAGTTGTTAAAGGCGTTAATAAGATCAAGAAGCATCAAAAACCTTCTCAGACTAATGCTAATGGTGGTGTTGTTGAATCTGAGGGTTCAATCCATGCATCAAATGTTAAGGTCATTGCTAAGTCAGAAGGCAAAACCAATGACAAAAAAGAAGAAACTAAGAAGTAGAAGGGAGGACACAAATGGCAAATTATTTAGCTCAAGAATATAAAGAAAAAATTGTTCCTGCATTGCAAGAAAAGTTTGATTACAGCTCAGTTATGCAAGTGCCAAAGATTGAAAAAATAGTTTTGAACATGGGTGTTGGAGACGCTGTTTCTAATGCTAAAAACTTAGATGAAGCTGTAGAGGAATTGACTTTAATCTCAGGTCAAAAGCCACTGGTTACTAAAGCCAAAAAGTCAATTGCTAACTTCCGCTTGCGTGAAGGTATGTCTATTGGTGCTAAGGTAACTCTTAGAGGCGATAGAATGTACGATTTCTTATATAAGTTAATCAGTGTTTCACTTCCTCGTGTTCGCGACTTCCGCGGTGTATCAAGCCGTTCGTTTGATGGTCGTGGTAACTACACTTTAGGTATTAAGGAACAATTGATTTTCCCAGAAATTGACTTTGATAAAGTTAATAGAACTAGGGGTTTAGATGTTGTTATCGTTACTACTGCCAATACAGACGAAGAAGCTCGTGAGCTTCTAGGTCAGTTTGGTATGCCGTTTGCAAAATAATGGAGGACATTAATGGCTAAGACATCACAAAAAATTAGAAATCATCGTCCTGCTAAATTTTCTTCACGTGAATATACTCGTTGCGAGAGATGTGGTCGTCCACGCTCCGTTTATCGTAAGTTTGGCTTATGCCGTATTTGCTTGAAAGATTTAGCTCACAAAGGTCAAATCCCAGGCCTCAAAAAGGCTAGTTGGTAATACGGATTGGAGGATAGCATAAATGGTCATGACAGATCCGATCGCAGACTACTTGACTAGAATTAGAAATGCCAATATGGCAAAACATAATTCTGTTGAAATTCCTGCATCAAACATTAAAAAATCTATTTCAGAAATCTTGAAACGCGAAGGCTTCATCCGTGATTACGAAGTTACCGATGATAATAAACAGGGTATGATTAAGATTTTCTTGAAATATGGTCCTGACGGCGAACGTGTCATTTCAGGCTTAAAGAGAATTTCTAAGCCGGGTCTTAGAAATTATGTTAGTGCCGAAAACCTACCTAAAGTACTTAATGGTTTGGGTATAGCCATCGTATCTACTTCTGCAGGTGTGATTACTGACAAAGAAGCAAGACAAAAAGATGTTGGTGGCGAAGTTATCGCTTACGTTTGGTAATTCTGACAGAAAGGAGAGCAATCAATGAGCCGTATCGGTTTAAAAACAATTGAAGTCCCAGATAGTGTCACTGTTACCAAAAATGGTGACAATATCACTGTTAAAGGACCTAAGGGTGAATTGACTAGATATTTTGATCCAAAAATTACCTTTAAACAAGAAGATGGCAAGATCAACTTTTCACGTTCAAATGAAAATGATAAAGCACTTCATGGAACTGAAAGAGCTAATCTAGCTTCTATGGTTGAAGGTGTAGTTGATGGTTACAAGAAAACTTTAAAATTAATTGGTGTTGGTTATCGTGCCACTGCACAAGGTAACAAATTAACTTTAAATGTCGGTTATTCTCACCCAGTTGTAATGACTGCACCAGAAGGTGTTTCAGTAAAAGCTACTTCAGCAACTGATATTGAAGTAGAAGGAATTTCTAAGCAAAATGTAGGACAATTTGCTGCTGAAATTCGCGATGTACGTCCGCCAGAGCCTTATAAGGGTAAAGGTATTCGTTATACTAATGAATACGTACGTCGTAAGGAAGGTAAGACAGGTAAATAGTAAAAATTTTGAGGTGAAATTGTGATTTCGAAACCAGATAAGAACAAATTGCGCTTAAAGCGTCATAAACGTATTCGTAGCAAAATTTCTGGTACTGCTGAGCGCCCACGCTTAAGCGTTTTCCGTTCAAACAAAAACATCTACGCTCAATTAATTGATGACGTAGCGGGTGTAACGCTAGCAAGTGCCTCAACTTTAGATGATTCTGTATCAAAGGATCAAACTAAAGTAGAACAAGCTCAAGCTGTTGGTAAAGGTATTGCCGAAGCAGCCAAAGCTAAAAACATTACTAGCGTAGTGTTTGATAGAAGTGGTTATTTATACCACGGCCGTATTTCAGCATTGGCAGACGCCGCTCGTGAAAACGGATTAGAGTTCTAGGAAAGGAGATAAATACATGGCAAACCGCAACGATTCTCGCAATAATCGCAGAAATAAAGACGACATTGAAGATCAGTTAGTAGCAATTAATCGTGTCACCAAGGTTGTCAAAGGTGGTCAACGAATGAGATTTGCTGCTCTGGTAATTGTTGGCGACAAAAAAGGTCGTGTAGGCTTTGGTACTGGTAAAGCTCAAGAAGTTCCAGAAGCAATCCGTAAGGCCGTTGAAGCTGGTAAAAAGAATATGATCAAGGTTCCTAAGGTTGGTACTACTATTCCTCATGAAGTAATCGGTCATTATGGCTCAGGCAGTATTATGATCAAACCTGCTCCAGCTGGTTCAGGTGTTGCTGCTGGTGGTGCCGTTCGTATCGTTATGGATATGGCCGGTATTGCGGATGTTACTTCTAAATCACTTGGTTCTAATACTCCTATTAATGTTGTTCGTGCGACAATAGATGGATTGAAGAAACTTAGAACAAGTGAAGATGTTGAAAAGCTTCGTCACGCTGAACTAGATTAGGGAGACTGGATAAATGACTGAATTAAAAGTTACTTTAATTAGAAGTGCTGCACACCGTCTGCCTGACCAAAGAAAAGTTGTGAAAGCTCTTGGTTTAGGTAGGATTAATAGTACAGCTACTTTACCAGACAATGCTGCAACTCGTGGGGCATTAATGAAAATCGCCCACCTGATTTCAGTTGAAGAAATTAATAAATAGTTAATTGAGGAGGTGCCAAATTAATGAAGCTTCATGAATTACATGCTGCTGAGGGGTCACGCAATACAAGAAAACGTGTTGGTCGTGGTACTTCAAGTGGTTTTGGAAAAACTTCTGGACGTGGCCAAAAGGGACAATTGTCTCGTCAAGGCGGTCATACCCGTCTAGGTTTTGAAGGTGGTCAAATGCCATTATTCAGAACCATGCCAAAACGTGGATTTAAGAACGTTAACCGCAAAGAGTATGCAATCATTAACTTAGATGACTTGAACAAGTATGAGGAGGGCAGCGAAGTTACTGTTGCCAATCTCAAGGAAAAAGGTTTGGTAAAGAAAGAATTATCAGGCGTTAAATTGCTTGCTGAAGGTGAGTTAAAAGTTAAGTTAAACGTAAAGATTAACAAAGTTTCCGCCGCTGCTAAAAAAGCAGTAGAGGCTGCTGGCGGATCTGTTGAGGTGATCTAATGTTTTCGACCTTGAAGAACGCCTTTAAGGATAAAGAAATAAGAAATAAAATTTATTTTACACTCTTTATTCTTTTGATATACCGAATTGGAGCGAATATTACTGTTCCAGGTGTCAACGCAAAAGCGATTACTCAAGTTGCACAAACTGGTTTAGTTCCAATGCTGGATACAGTTTCTGGTGGTGGACTAGATAATTATTCAATTTTCTCATTAGGTGTTTCCCCTTATATAACCGCACAAATTGTTATTCAATTGTTGCAGATGGATATTGTACCTACGTTGGTAGAGTGGGGTAAACAAGGTGAGGTTGGACGTCGCAAAACTAATCAAGTAACCAGATGGCTTGCTTTATTTGTTGCTTTTATTCAAAGTTTGGGAATTACACTTGGTTTTAACGCATTAACTCAAATGGGTTTAGTTAAAAATCAGACTCCTCAAACATACATTGAAATTGCAATAATTATGACAGCAGGAACGATGCTTTTGACTTGGCTTGGTGATGAAATTACTGATAAAGGTTTAGGCAACGGAGTTTCAGTAATTATTTTTGCTGGTATTATAGCTCGGTTACCCCGTGGCTTGTGGCAACTTTATAAAGATGGAGTTATCAATAATAATGCTAGTGATCGTTGGCAAGGGATTTTGTTCTTCATCGCGATTATCATTGCAATACTTATCGTAACCCAATTAGTTACATGGGTAGAACAGGCAGATCGCCGGATTCCAATACAATACACAAGACGGGCAACTATTAGTGGCTCTGAAAGTTTTTTGCCATTAAAGGTTAACGTTTCTGGCGTTATTCCAGTCATTTTTGCTAGTTCATTTATTATTACACCGGCAACAATTTTGATGGCCTTTCAGAAATCTCAGGGTGACCAACAATGGTATAAAATAATGACCAACATATTTAGTATGCAAACTACACCGGGAGTCATAATCTATACAGTTTTAATCATCTTGTTTACGTTCTTCTATGCTTTTGTTCAGGTTAATCCTGAGAAGCTGGCTAAGAATTTGCAAAAACAAGGTGCGTACATTCCGAGTGTTTGGCCCGGCAAAGATACACAAGATTACGTATCAAAGGTCTTAATTAGATTATCAACTGTAGGTTCTGTATTTTTAGGACTTGTAGCATTACTGCCACAACTTGCTACTAATTTTTGGGATTTACCAAGTTCAATTGGATTAGGCGGTACCAGTCTTTTAATCGTTATTGGTGTCGTCTTGGAACTATCTCGTCAAATTAACGGATTGTTAATGAAGAGAGAATACGTTGGATTCATCAGATAGGAACGGATAAATGATTAATATATTTCTTTTAGGTTTGCCTGGTGCTGGCAAAGGTACGGTATCAGAACAAATTGTCGACAAATACCATCTAACTCATATTTCAACTGGGGATATGTTTAGAGAAGCAATGGCTAATGAGACTAAAGTTGGTCTTGAAGCCAAAAGTTACATTGATAAAGGTAATTTGGTACCAGATGAAGTTACTGCCAAGTTAGTTGAAGAACGTTTAGGCCAGCCCGATATTAATGAAGGGTATATTTTAGATGGTTTTCCTCGGACAATTGTTCAAGCGGAACTTTTCGAAGATATTGCTAAGCGCATGAATAAGCAATTAACAAATGTAATTTCACTCGAAGTTAAAGAAGAAACTTTGATAAAACGTTTATCAGCACGTTTTATGTGTAAAAACTGTGGTGCAACATATAATAAAATTACAAAGATGCCTAAAGTTAAGGATATTTGTGATCGTTGTGGTGGGCATGAATTTTACCAACGTGAAGATGACAAACCTGAAGTAGTAAAAAATCGTTTAGAAGTAAACGAAAAGATGAACACACCGCTGAAAGACTTTTACGAGAAAAAAGGTTTGTTAGCTGTTGTAAATGGTGAACAGACGCCTGAAGAAGTTTTTAAGAACGTTGATGCGGTTTTAAGTAAAAAGCAATAATTTGTATATTTACTTTTCCGTGTTATAATTTCAAAGTATGACTGTTTAAATGCGGAGGAACGGCTTTGGCAAAAGATGATGTCATAGAAGTGAAGGGTAAGGTTGTTGATACCCTGCCTAATGCTATGTTTAAAGTTGAATTGGAAAATGGAGCTGTGATTTTAGCACATGTTTCCGGTAAGATTAGGATGCATTATATTCGAATTTTGCCTGGAGACCGTGTTACTGTTGAACTTTCTCCTTATGATTTAACTAAAGGTAGAATAACTTATCGATTTATAAAGTAATAACGGAGGGAAACATGAAGGTTAGACCATCTGTTAAACCAATGTGTGAACATTGTAAGATAATTAAAAGAAATGGTCGTGTAATGGTTATTTGCTCTGCAAATCCAAAGCACAAGCAACGTCAAGGTTAAGATAATAGGAGGTGCAATTTATGGCACGTATTGCTGGTGTTGACTTACCAAGAGATAAAAGAATAGTTGTTGCATTAACATATATTTATGGAATTGGTGAACCAACAGCACAAAAGATTTGTGCGGATGCTGGTGTTTCTGAAGACATACGTTCAAAAGATTTGACTCCAGATGACCAAGAGAAGCTTCGTGCAGAAGTTGATAAATACCGTGTTGAAGGTGACTTACGTAGAGAAGTAAGCATGAACATCAAGCGGTTAATTGATATTGGTTCTTACCGTGGTATTCGTCACCGTAGAGGACTTCCGGTTCGCGGTCAAAATACCAAGAATAATTCCCGTACACGCAAGGGTAGCAAGAAAAATAAATAAAAATTTTTAAGGAGGTTTATTGATGCCTAAAACAGCACGTAAACGCCGTGTGAAGAAGCACGTTGAAAAAGGCGTTGCTCATATTCATTCTACGTTTAACAATACTTTAGTCATGATTACTGACGTTCAAGGCAATGCAATTGCTTGGTCTTCAGCTGGTGCATTAGGCTTTAAAGGTAGTCGTAAGTCTACACCATTTGCAGCACAAATGGCAGCCGAAGCAGCAGCCAAGAGTGCAATGGATCAAGGCATGAAACATGTAGAAGTTTCTGTTAAAGGTCCTGGTGCTGGCCGTGAATCTGCTATTAGATCGCTACAAGCGACTGGACTTGAAATCACCGCTATTCGCGATGTTACTCCAGTTCCTCACAATGGTTCTAGACCACCAAAACGTCGTCGTGTTTAATTTTGTTCTTATTGAAGGACATTGCGTTTTGAAAGGGGCCTAGTAATGATTGAATTTGAAAAACCAAATATTACCGTTGTGGACCAAGAAAAGTCTTATGGTAAATTTGTTATTGAACCACTTGAACGAGGCTTTGGTACTACTTTAGGTAACTCATTACGTAGAGTTTTACTGACATCTATCCCAGGTACAGGACTTGTTTACGTTCAAATAGATGATGTCTTACACGAATTCTCAACCGTTCCGGGCGTAAGAGAAGATGTCGCTAAGATAATCCTGAACCTTAAGAAACTTGAATTAAAGTCTTTTTCAGATGAACAAAAGATTATTGAAATTGACGTAGAGGGTCCGGCTACTGTAACCGCCGATGATCTTAAAGCTGACGCAGATATTCAAATCCTGAATCCTGATCAATATATTTGTACAATTGCTGATGGTGGCCACTTGCATATGCAAATTGCTGTTAAAAATGGTCGCGGCTATGTTGCAGCAAGTGACAACAAGAGCGAGGATATGCCAATTGGGGTTATTCCTGTTGATTCTTTATTTTCTCCAATAAAGAAGGTCAATTACCAAGTTGAATCAACTCGTGTTGGTAAAAGAGACGATTTTGACAAGCTCACTTTAGAGATTTGGACAGATGGTTCAATCAAGCCTAACGATGCCCTCAGTTTCGCAGCAAAAATATTAGTTGCACACTTTAAAGTGTTTGAAACTGCTGATGCAAATACTAAATTCAATGATGTAATGGTTGAAAAAGAGGACGATACAGCTGAAAAGAAGCTTGAAATGACAATTGAAGAGCTTGATCTTTCTGTTCGTTCATACAATTGTCTTAAACGTGCCGGTATTAATACACTGCAAGAACTAACTGACAAAACAGAAGCAGATATGATGCGTGTACGTAACTTAGGACGTAAATCGTTGGAAGAAGTTAAAAATAAATTAGCTGACTTGGGACTATCATTGCGTCAAGAAGATTAATTTAAAAAATAAAGGAGGTAAACTGATGGCATACCGTAAATTGGGTCGCGACAGTGCACATAGAAAAGCAATGCTGAGAGAAATGACTACTCAATTAATCATGAAGGAACGCATTACTACTACTGAAGCTCGTGCTAAAGAAGTTCGCAAAACCGCCGAAAAGATGATTACTTTAGGCAAACGTGGAGATTTGGCTGCAAGAAGAAGAGCAGCTGCCTTTGTTCGTGATGAGGTTGCAGATATTCATGAAGAAAAAGATGCAGTTGTTGTTAAATCAGCTTTGCAAAAGCTTTTTAGCGATATTGCACCGCGTTACAAAGATAGAAATGGTGGATACACCAGAATTATGAAGCTTGCTACAGCTCGTAAGGGTGATGCAGCTCCAATGGTTATTTTAGAATTAGTTTAATTCAAATAATCCAAACTTAATAGCTATTAAGAATTATCCGTGAGAGTGAGAATAAGCGTTAAGATGATGACGAAAGTTTAGTCTAGCTTAGATAATTATATTATCCCTCCTCATGGGTGATTTTTTTTGCTCTTTTAATTTTGTTTAAGCACAAAACAGGAAGATATTTTTAAAATTGAATTCAGAACGGGTTAAAGCATATTAAATAGTGAAACTGATAATTTTGATGTGCAAAGGTGCCAATCAGTATTCAGAATTGTTGATATTTTTGGTACAATTGAATCAGACTTTTAGGACGGTGAGAGTATGGCAAATGATAATATTATTAAAATAAAAAATGTAAGTTTTTCGTATCCAGAGTCAGACACTCCCGCTATAGACAATATTAGTTTCAATGTGAGACGGGGTTCATGGACTTCAATTATTGGTCATAATGGTAGTGGTAAATCAACAATTATCCGCCTAATTAATGGCTTGCTGGTACCTGATGAAAGCGGAAGCCCTTTAATCGAAGTAGATGGAATAAAACTAACGGACGATACAGTTTGGGAAGTTCGCAATAGAGTAGGCATTGTCTTTCAAAATCCTGATAATCAGTTCGTGGGAGCAACGGTGGCTGATGATGTTGCATTTGGTTTAGAAAATCGTGGCATTCCTCATTCAGAAATGGTTAAAATAGTTCCGGAAGCAATTAAAGCCGTCGGAATGAGTGAATATGCCAACTCTGAGCCTGCAAATTTATCCGGTGGTCAAAAGCAAAGAGTGGCTATTGCTGGTATATTAGCTATTAAACCCAAAATAATTGTGTTAGACGAAGCTACTTCAATGCTTGATCCTGAAGGAAGAAATCAAATATTATCAATTGTTCAAGATATGAAGGATAAGTATGACTTGACTGTAATTTCTATTACTCATGATATTGATGAAGCTAATATGGCTGATCAAGTTTTAGTAATGAATGATGGTAAATTAATTACACAAGGAAGTACTAAAACAGTTTTTAGTCAGGTTAGTCTTCTTAAAAGCATAGGGTTAGATGTGCCCTTCTTTGAGCAAATTAAAGAAAAATTGCAGCAAGATGCAATAAAATTACCTGATAACTTAGATTCAGAAAAAGAGTTGATTAATTATCTATGTCAATTAAATTCAAAAATGTAAGCTACATTTATTCTCCCGAAACTCCACTTGCAAAAAAAGGGTTAGATAATGTTTCTTTTGAGTTAAAAGATGGTTCTTTTAATGCAATAATTGGGCATACTGGGAGTGGGAAGTCGACTCTTATGCAGCATTTTAATGCTCTTATTAAGCCTGCAGCAGGAAAAATAGAAATAGCTGGTACAACTATAACGCCAGAAACTACCAATAAAAATTTAAAAGATTTAAGAAGACATGTAAGTCTGGTTTTTCAGTTTCCCGAAACGCAGTTGTTTGAAACTACAGTTTTGGATGATATTGCCTTTGGCCCTAAAAATTTTGGTTATGCCAATGAAAAAGCTCTTGCAAGTGCCAGGTTTTGGCTAAAAAAAGTTGGTTTACCTGAAGAGATTGGTAAACGATCACCTTTTGAGTTATCTGGTGGGCAAATGAGGAGAGTAGCAATAGCAGGAGTAATGGCATATGAACCAGATATTCTTTGTTTGGATGAGCCAGCAGCTGGTCTTGATCCAGAAGCGCGTAAACAAATGATGGCACTTTTTTCTGATTACCAAAAAGACGGGCATACGGTAATTTTAGTTACCCATAATATGGATGATGTGGCTAAATATGCTGACAATGTTTTAGTTATGGAACAAGGTAAACTTATTAAGCAAGACACACCTACAGAAATTTTTAAAAATCGTAAGTGGTTGCAAGAGCATCACCTTGAAGAACCTAAAGCTTCTTTGCTTGCAGCTAAATTAACTAATTATAAATTTACAAAAATGCCATTAAATATAAATAGTTTAGTAAAAGAAATAGAAGATAATTTGAAGGGGTGATTGCGTGAGTAAAATCTTAATTGGTCGTTATGTAGCTGGTGATTCGATAGTCTATAGAATGGACCCTCGAGGGAAATTACTCGCAACTATTCTCTTTATTTTATTTGTCTTTTTGGCTAATAATCCAATTTCATATCTTATAGTAACTATCTTTAGTTTAGCTGCAGTTGCTGCTACAAAGCTAAAGCCTAAAATCTTTTGGGATGGAGTAAAGCCATTAATTTGGCTGATTTTGTTCACTTCTTTTTTACAACTATTTTTTACTGTTGGGGGAACTGTATACTGGCGCTGGACAATCTTTGCCTTATCAAGTTACGGCATTACTAATGCAATTTTTATATTTATTCGTTTTACTGTAATTATTTTAATCTCCACAGTAATGACGGTTACAACTAAGCCACTTGAAATTGCTGATGCGATCGAATGGCTATTAAAACCGCTTAAATTGATTCGTATTCCAGTAGATAAGATAGCACTTGTAATGTCAATAGCACTTCGCTTTGTGCCCACTCTATTTGATGAAACTTTTAAAATAATGAATGCTCAGCGCTCACGTGGTGCAGATTTTAATAACGGCGGATTAGTTACTAGAGCAAAGGCAATCACACCACTTTTAGTGCCACTGTTTATTAATTCTTTGGAAACGGCAATTGATTTATCAACTGCGATGGAGTCTCGCGGATATCGCGGTGATAAGGGAAGAACAAAATTTAGAGTATTAAAATGGTCTAATGTAGACTTTATAAATTTGTTTTATTTTGTTTTATTATTAGGACTTCTATTAGTATTTAGGACACATTGATGACAACAAGATATAAAATGACAGTCGCTTATGACGGGCATCTATTTCACGGATTTCAGTATCAGACACACCAAAGAACTGTGCAAGGTACAATTGAAACAGCATTATATAAAATGACAAAAGGCAAAACCGTGATTGTCGAAGGTTCAGGCCGTACAGATGCTGGTGTTCATGCACTAGGTCAAGTAATTCATTTTGATTATCCAGGTAAACAAATTCCACCTGAAAGAATGATTTGTGCATTGAATTCAATGATGCCACTAGATATTATATTTAAAAATTGCGCAGTAGTCGATGAAAAATTTCATGTTAGATATAGTGCAAAAGGTAAGTGGTACCGGTACTGTGTTAGTCTGGATAGGTTTGTTGACCCTTTTAAACGTTTCTATACAGGACACTATCCTTATCCAGTTGATATAGAAAAAATGAAAAAAGCAGCTGCTGATTTGCTGGGTACTCATGATTTCACTAGTTTTGCTGCTAGTGGTGGCCAAATAAAAAACAAAGTGCGTACGATGTATTACGTAAATATACAAAAAGATCAAAGAAATAATGAAATTATCTTTGATTTTATTTGTTCAGGATTTCTTTATAACATGGTTCGTATTTTAGTAGCTATGTTATTAGAGATTGGCAGAGGTAAACGTCCTGTAAATGATATTCCCCGGGTAATATCTGCTAAGGATCGAGAACAGGTGAGAGAAACTGCTCCAGCAAGTGGACTATTTTTGTATCATGTTTTTTATGAAAATATACCGGAAAAGTACAGGCTTGATAGGGATTAATATTGACTTTTTAATTAAAAAGACTTATTATATTTAAGTATGTTTGTCCACGATAGGCCCCGGAATCTTATTGTTTTCAAACAACGTATAAACGGAGGGAATTAAATTGCGTACTACACAATTAGCGAAACCTAATGAAATTGAACGTAAGTGGTATGTTATTGACGCAACAGATGTATCTTTAGGTCGTCTGTCAACTGCAGTAGCAACTATTTTAAGAGGTAAGAACAAGCCTCAATATACACCAAACGTTGACACTGGTGATAACGTCATTATTATTAATGCCGCTAAACTAAAGTTAACGGGTAAGAAAGCTACTGACAAGATTTATTACCATCACTCTGATTACCGTGGTGGTATAAAAGCCACTCCAGCTGGAGACTTGCTGGCTAATAATCCAGTTAGATTAGTTGAATTGTCAGTTAAGGGTATGCTTCCTAAAAATACTCTCGGTCATCAAGAGTTTATGAAGATGCATGTTTATGCTGGTGCTGATCACAAGCATGAAGCACAAAAGCCTGAAGAATTAGACATTAACAAATTAATCTAGGAGGTTAAATAATGGCACAACAAGTTGCATATGCAGGTACCGGTCGGCGCAAGAATTCTGTTGCGCGTGTTCGTTTAGTACCAGGTAGCGGCAAGATTACTGCTAATAACAAAGATATTGATCAATACATTCCATTTCCTAACTTAGTTAAGGATTTGAAACAACCATTGACTTTGACTGAAACTGAAAATCAATACGACGTTAAGGTTAACGTAAATGGTGGTGGTTTCTCTGGGCAAGCCGGAGCTATTCGTTTAGGAATTGCACGCGCTCTTCTAGAAGTTGACCCTGATTTTCGTGGTCCTTTAAAGAAAGCGGGATTCTTGACTCGTGATCCAAGGATGGTTGAACGTAAGAAACCAGGTCTTAAGAAAGCTCGTAAAGCTTCACAATTTAGTAAACGTTAATCAGTACGATTATATCAGCGTTTGAAAGCACTTCATGGTTTATACCATGAGGTGTTTTTTTTATAATTTTTTTGCAAAATTCACACCATTACTTTAAAAAGCAATATGCGCTACTGACTTTGATAAACTTAATTTGAAGTAGTTTAATGGTTGTATATATGATGTTGCAATCATGGTGAGGTATAAATATGGACACAAAACCAGTAATAGATGTGCTAAATTTAAGTAAGCGATATGAAAATTTTCAGCTACAAATTAATAATTTAAAAATAAATGAAGGTAGTATTGTTGGTTTAATTGGTAAAAATGGGTCAGGTAAGTCAACTTTTTTGAACTTACTATCAAATAAAAAGTGAAACAAGCAGTGTAAAAATTTTTGGTTTGGATTATGCTAAAGATGAATACCAGATAAAACTTAACTTAGGTGTAATTTTGGAGCAAAATTATTTTCCAAACTCATTTTCTGTTCAACAAATTGAGAAAATGCTAGAAAAAATTTATCCCAGGTGGGATAAAAAACTCTATCACAATTTAATTGATGAGTTTGATTTGCCTACCAATAAGCCTATTAGTAATTTTTCAAGAGGGATGCTTGCTAAATTAAATTTTGCTGCCACTCTTTCTCATCATCCTAGACTCTTAATTGCTGATGAAGCAACTAGTGGGCTTGACCCCATTGTAAGGAGAGAAATCTTATCTATGTTAAAAGAATATGTCAATAATAATCAAATGACGGTATTATTGTCTTCACATATCTTAAGTGATTTAGAACAAGTTGCTAACTATTTTATTTTTATGGAAAATGGCAATATTTTATTAAAGGGTAGTAAAGGTGAGTTGCTTAATCATTATGCAATTAAAACAGAGATAACAGACCTTCCATTGAAGAACATCAAATATAAACTATACCAAGATAACATGGTTCAATATCTAGTTGAAGTATCACAAGAAAGTGTTGATTATATAGATTATGCTTCATTAGAGGAAATATTCCTATTTTTAGTAAAAGGAGTAAAGATAGATGAGAGGACTTCTTTATAAGGATTTTCAACTTATACTAAATAAGCTAAGTGTGAAAAGTAGATTGCTAATCATATTAGTACTACTTTTGGTGATAATTTTTGGTAGGGAGTCTGGAACGATTTTTCTCTCAATAATGGGACCGATTAGTTTAGCATCAATGCCAACTGGTCTATTGATTGCTGACCAAGAAAGTGGATGGAACAGATTTGTAGGTGTTTTTCCTATTCCCAAAAGAAATATAGTTTTAGCCAGATATATTTTTTGTATTTCTTTAATTGTATTTATTACTTTATAACTTTAATTTTAAGCATTGCCACTGCTCTAATTTTCCAACAATTTAGCCTGCAAATTCATATAATGATATCGATAGTTGGCTTATTGATTGGTATCATGTATGTAGTACTCTTACTCCCAGCAGTTTACGCTTCAGGCACGTTTGGAATCACAATTGTAAATATACTGGTTTTAGTCCTTATCATGGGAGGGGTTTATATTTTGCAGAAAACAACTTTGGGTCTGTTGTTCATCACTTGGATAAGTAACACTAATGCTTTCGTGCTAATAGTTACAAGCTGTTTCTTAATAGCAGTAATATCAATCGTTTCAATGATAATTTCAACAAAAGTATATTCCAATACATTTGAGTAGTTAGGAGTTTGAACTATTATGACTAAAAAATCATATCATCAAATAGCTGTTGCTTTAGCAATAGTTTCAATTGTACTCGCAGTCGGGATACTGATCTGGGGAGAAAGAGGGACTGCTTTTCTTGCAATTATCCCCGCCTTAATTGCTGATTTAATAGAACGTAAGGGAAAGAAAGCAAAATAAGTAAGCGTAAATCTATTGTTTGTTGAAAATATGCTTTTTGTTCTTAACTTTTGAATATTAGAAAGACATTAGCTGAGTATAAAAGTGCCTTTCTAATTTATGTTCTATTGGAATAATTAATTGGGAATATTCTACAAAAGTTTACCAAAGTAAGTTATTGAGTAGTGTGAACTTTTAGTATTTATCAACTCAATTCATATATTTTAGAAGTGAAACTCATATCATTCATTTGAAGTTAGTTGAAACTTATTGAAGCACTAGTTTCAGAAAAGCGAGAAGACACCTGATATTAAAGTCTTTTGAAATATAGTTAAACCAGATCTTAAGAAGGTTCGTAACGCTTCACGATTTTGTAAGTGCTACTTACTTATTCTTAGTGTATTGCATTATTTATTATAATAATTATCAAAGGTAGGATTATGACAAAAATTGAATTAACACGTTTTCGTATTAAAAAAGGTAAAGAATTAAGAGCACAGGAAGTTAACCCCTAGAATTGGACGTTAACATTAATTCATGTTTGCTAAGGCCGTATTCCGATATTCAATCGGGGTGCGGCCTTTTAGCGTGTGCCTGATTCTAGCTTGATTGTAGTATTTAATCCATTTTTCCATGGCCTCCTGCAGCGCTTTCTTAGTAGGATAGGTATAGGTGTAGTAGTCTAGCTCAACCTTCATGATGTGAAAGAGACTCTCGCAGGCCGCATTGTCGCGGCAGGTCGCCCGTCGCGACATGCTTTGAAAAACGTGGTGCTGTTTTAGGGTCTGACAATATGCTTTGGACTGGTATTGAATGCCCTGATCGCTGTGAATCGTCATGCGGTAAGGCAGTTTGGGCCGGATCGCCAAAACCTGCTTGAGTCCATCTAGAACATATTTGGTCTGCGGCCGCTGACTGATGGTGTAGCTGATGATTTCACCGCTGTAAAGATCTTTAAAGGGCGAGAAATATAACCGTTGGCTCATGCTCTTATTGCCATAGCGAAACTCGCTGATATCGGTGACTACCTTTTGGTAGGGCCGATCGGTCTTAAACTTCTGGTGGAAGCGGTTCTTCGCCTTCTTGCCTTGCGGACCTTTTGATGAATCGTACTTGCCTGCACGCAAGTTGTATTTGCGGGCCAGCAGCTTGTGCTCCTTCATCAATCGGTAAATGCGTTTATGGTTCACCTGCAGACCGTACTTGATTTTTAGCGTGTCAGTCATGGGCAGGTAGCCGAAGCTGGGATTATGCCTTTTAACCACTTTAATCAGCGACAGTAAAGCCAGATCGCTGTATTTTTTCCGCCTGCTGCGCGGGTGATACTCGTAGGTGCTCTTGGCTAAAAAGCTATAGTGCAATAGTTCTTGCAGTTGATAGTTGTGCTCATGCCTTAGTTCTTGGATGATGGTCCGTTCTTCTTGCGTTGAGCGTCTTTGCGCCGAGCTAAGGCTTCGACTTTTTTTAGGTAGTCGTTCTCAATGTGGAGCTGACGGTTTTCTAAGCGCAGCCACTCTAATTCAGATAACTCGCTGCTGGTATACTTAACTGGTTTTTTAGACGATTTGTTCATTGGTGGTCGGCCTCGTTTGGTAAAGAGCGCATCAAGCCCGCCTTCGTCAAAACGTTTTTGCCAAATACAAATTAAGCTGGGTGTGGCAATTTTGAAGTGAATGGCGGTATTTTGATAGGTCTCGTCATGTTCTTTTCTCCAGTTTAAGACTTGGAGCTTGAATTGACCACGATAATTTTGCGAGGTGTGCCGAATTTCTAGGCCCTTAACGCCAAAGTGCTGGTATTGCGCAGCCCAGGTATCAATTAGTTGATGTGATCCGGTGCCAATCATTTGCGCCACAGAACGGCTGCTGTAGCCTTCTTTGAGCAAGTTAAGCGCCTGTAATTTTTGTTTGACGGTAAATTTAACCATAGTAAAACCCTCCAGTTGGATTTTTGTCCAATTGAAGTGCAACTAAAAAGTTAGACATTTTAATATTACGCAAGACTCAATGCACGATTTCGATATTTGATCGGGGTCGTGTATTTTAGTTTGTTTGATCTTCTAATATGATTGAACCAGTAAACGTAA